>JBFHEM010000018.1:0-72945 GCA_041584215.1 Tichowtungia sp.
CCCGGCAACCGTGAACAGGGTCGGGGCCAGGTCGAGGCTGCTGACCGGATTCTGATAGACCGCTCCGGCATCGATCTGCCCCGGCCATTTGATAAAGAATGGAACACGAACGCCCCCTTCCGTCAGCAGACCTTTCACGCCCCGGAACGGTGCATTTTCAGGGTGGCACTCATAATGGCGCCCGCTGCCCCGGGACAGCGCATTCGACCCGTTGTCGCTCAGGAAAACAATCATGGTGTTGTCCTCCTGCCCGCTCTCTTTCACCGCATCCAGAATGCGGCCGACGCCGCGGTCCAAAGCGAGAATCATTGCGGCATAGGTGCGGCGAACGGGATTCCCGATATGCTTCACCCGCTCGAGGTCCTGCGGCAGCGCCTCCATCGGGGCGTGCGGAGCATTAAACGCGGCATACAGGAAAAACGGATGCCCGGAATGCTGTTGGATGAACGAAACACACTCATCCGCATAGACATCCGTCAGGTATTTCCGGATTTCCACGGGCTCGCCGTTCCGCTCAAAGCTGTAAATCTGTTTTCCGTTCTGCCAGCCGACGAGTCCGGTTTCGGGATCGGGCAGATAGTTGCTGCCGTGGCCGGCATCCCCGAAAAATTCGGAAAACCCGCGGGACATCGGATGGAAGGGTTTTTCTTTGCCGAGATGCCACTTGCCGACCATCCCGGTCACATAGCCGGCATCTCGCAAACGGTCCGCCAGCGTCTTTTCACCGACCGGAAGGCCAATGTTGGCATTGTTGTTCCAGAACAGCACTTCATGTCCGAAGCGCTGCTGATATCTGCCGGTTAAAAACCCGGCGCGGGACGGGCTGCAGTAGGCGGCCGTTACATACCCGTCCGTGAACCGCACCCCCTGCCGGGCAATGGAATCAATGCGGGGCGTTTCATAAAGATCGCATCCCTGCACCGACAAATCTCCATATCCCAGATCATCGGCGGCAATCAGCACCACATTCGGCGCCTGAACGGGCGCAGACAGAACATTCAGCGCGCCCGCTACCGCAACGCCGGCAATCATTGTTTTTCTCAGCTTCATAGCACTCCCGTTACTCCGATTACATCCGTGGAATCACGCGACAGCAACCCTCGGCATCGAGAGCGGTTCAGCCGCCATCTCTGCGAACAACAGCTGTCGAGTCAGCCCGGCTTTCAGTCCCTGAGAACCGGGATCATTCCACAGATTATTCACTTCTGCGGGATCCGTTTTCAAGTCGAACAGTTCGCCGTAGTCGCGCTCAAAATAAACGGTCAGCTTATACCGCTCATCGACAACCGTTTTCATGTGGATGGCTGTCGGCTGGTGCCGGTGTTCCACCAATACGTTTTTCCGCACCGACTCTTTCTCTGCGCACCAGACCGGCAGCTGATCGATCCCCTGCATCAGAGGCGGGATGCGGATCCCCGCCGCCCGCAGGAAAGAGACCGGCACATCCACAAGGGACTGCAGCGCAACCGATTCGATTCCGGCGGGAATTCGTTCCGGCCACCGGGCAATGAACGGCACACGGATTCCGTCCTCGTAGTGAAACGGACCTTTGGCATTGAGCCCGTGGTGACCGTAATAATGACCGTGGTCTGAGGTGAAAACGATCAATGTGTTCTCCGCCAGCCCCATTTCATCAAGCCCATCAAGCAGCCTGCCGATATAATGGTCCATCATACTGACCATGCCGTAATACACGGCAATGTCTTTGGCCAGCGATTCGCGATCCTGCAAATGCGAGCAGCATCCGTGGTTCCACGGACAGGCCTCCTGCAGAGCGGTAAAATCCGGATTTTTCTCCTGCGTTTTTTGCAGATGCGGCGGATTATTTGCATGCTCACCGGGCGAGACCTGCGGCACGGTGATTTCGCCGGGGGCGTACATGGAGGCCCAAGGTTCCGGCACGAGGTATGGCGGATGCGGATCAAAATAACTGGCCCACAAAAAGAAGGGTTTATCCTCCTCTTTGTTTTGCCGGATGCGTGCGAGACTGCGCTCCGTGATCCATGCATTGGTATGAAACTCTTCAGGAAGATCCCAGCTGTGCTTTTGCGGAAGATTCTCCTCTCCGCCATCGGAATAATCAAATTCCTCCCAGCGGTTCTGAAAATGATCCTTCCAGTTTTCCAGCCCCTTCTCTTCCATCCACAGAGCGTAATGCTGGCCGGCATGCGCTTCGTCACCGTGATTGCGGGCCAGTTCAACATGATCGAACCCGTACCACGGCCCGTGAAAATTTTTCCAGTAGTCGAGGTCGCGCAGCAGTGGATGGGATTCGACGGATGGATGCTCGGGCGTCGAACGGAGCTGCTGGAAATGGGCCTTTCCAATCAGTGCGGTATCATAACCCGCCGCGCCCAGCAGCTGGCTGACAGTCAGCGAATCCTCCGGCAGTTTGGTACCGAGCGACCACGCCCCGTGGCGGCTGGCATACTGCCCGGTGAGCAGCGTCGCGCGCGTCGGTGTGCAGGTTGGATTGGTGCAGTAGGCACGGTGTGCAAAAAAGCCTTCATTGGCCAGCCGATCGAGATTGGGCGTTTCAACCTCATGGAAATATTTTCCGATCGTATTCCAGTGCTGCTGATCGCTGGTGATCAGCAGGATATTCGGTCTGTTTTTCATTTCGATTTTACGTCCTTTTTAAGCCGGTCGATCTTCGCCTTCAGCTCTGCCATGCGCTGCTCCGTCAGCGGATAGCGGAAAATCAGGTAGGCGCCGCCCAGCGTGAAGAGGAACGGGACCAGAGAAAAAAGGATGCGCAGGTTTTGAATAGCATCCGGAGACTGGACTTCCACATCGGTTTGGATGCCCGCCATGGTCAGCATAAAACCGCTGAGCGCCAGGCCCAGAGACACGCCGAGCTTGAGGATCCAGCCGTACACTGCGCCATACATCCCTTCGCGGCGCAAGCCGGTATCCAGTTCATCCACGTCGCACACATCCGCCACCATCGACGGCAGAATCAGCCAGATGAATGCAATGCTCGGGGACATCATACAGAAAGAGATCAGCTCCAGATACGGATGGGCGGGAGAAAACGTCACAAACTGGATCAAAAAACTGATGGCGGTGGTCGTCATCCCCAGTAGAAGTGTCTGCTTTTTCCCCCAGTGCGTGGCCAGCCAGGAAATCCCCGGGATCAGCAAGAGCCCGAGAATGGCCCCGCACATGCCGCCGAGCCCCGTGATGGTCGAGGCGGCCTCACGGGCGTTTTCCGAACCCTGGAAAACATAGTAAATGTTCACATAGATCGCCATCGGCTGAACGAGGAAGACCCCGAGGATAAAAAGGGAGACGGTGCCGCAAATCAGCAGGAACGGACGGTTTTTCAGGGTGGCGGCAAACGCCGGAATCAGTTTGATCTTTTCCTGTTTCTGCGACTCGGCCCGCTCCTTGCAGAAGAAAGCCGACATCATGCCGGTCAGCAGCAGAACGATTCCGAGCAGCGCACCGACGTAGCGCGCGCCGATCACCTCGTTTTCATTGAAGAGGAAGCAGAGCTTGTAGGTCCACGAAATGAACAGTCCGGCGGATGTGGCGAAAATCGCTCCCCAGGCCTGGACGCGGGTGCGCTCGTTATAGTCCGGCGTCATTTCATATCCGAGGGCGTTCCACGGAACGCTCCAGATCGTATAGGCGGTATAGTAGGCGAGCAGCATCACCAGCAGATAAGCCGCCAGCCCGTTGTCGCCCCACGCCGGGTTCGGCGTCCACAGCAGCGGAAAAGTGACGCATAGCAGCACCGCACCCAGCAGAATCAATGGACGGCGACGCCCCCAGCGGCTGCGGAAATTGTCGGAAATGTGCCCCATGATCGGATCGCTGAAAGCATCCCACAAACGGGGAATCGTCAGAATAATGCCGATCAGCGCGGGGTTGACCCCCAGCGCAATGGAATAGATTGGAATGGCCAGCACACTGATGACGTTGATCAGGTTGTTGGTCATCCCGCCCAGTCCCCAGGCGAGTTTCTGATAGCGAGGAAGCTGATTGAGTTTCATGAAAATTCCCTGTTAATTTTTAAGCTGATCGAGTGTGGCATCGAAATAGACATTGCCCTGCGATGCCATCGGCTGGTCATCGGTCCGGAACGGAGAAGCGGGCAGCCCCTCTTGATTGTAGAGCGTCGGCACGAACCATTTTCGCCACCCGTAACGGACATCGCACGGCGATGAAACATCCGGCGAAGACAGCGTGATTTTATTGCCATCCAGTTCGGCCCGGGCCGTCACAAAGGTTCCGTCCGGTCCGCAGATTTCGAAGGCGCTGACCGGCGCCGGTTTCAAAACCAGGCCGGACCCGGTATCGCGAAATGAGAGTTCAATGTTTCCGCGCCGGCACTCCTTTTTCGCAAACTGCGGGCCGCGGCAGACCAGCTCTTTTTCCCCGTAGACCATGTTGCGGGCCAGCAGTGCCAGGCGCCGACCGGCCTTGTCCTTCGAATGGGGATGGATATCTTTCTGCTCTCCACCATCCACCAGCACCGCCATGCCGGTGTTCGGAAGATCCTGTTCGACCAGCCGCTGAGACTCGCGCAGCTCCGACCAGTACGGGCCTTGATCCTTCGGGCTTCCGAACGTCGCCAGCTGTACAAACAAAAACGGCAGTTCCGGATTCTGAAAATCCTCTCGCCACTGATTGATCAGGGCGGAAAAAACCTCACGGTAATGCCATCCGGACAGCGTGTTGGCATTATTTTCCCCCTGATACCAAATCACCCCTTTCAGGGTAACCGGGATGGCCTGAGTCAACATCCCTTCATACAGCCCGCAGGGGCGCTGCGCATTTCGCGGACCCATGGCAAACGGCGGTCGCGGGTTCGGCTTGATGCCCTGCTTTTGCCTGTCCTGGTACTCCCGAATCTGCCGGGGATATTCTTCTTCAATATAATGCGTGTATGCATCGTCGGTCGGAAACTTCAACCGAACGATTTTTTCATAGTTTTCAAGCACCCGGCTCATTTGAGGCGTCGACAAAAGGGTTTCCCGGCTCATCCAGGATTCGGCGGGCGTCCCGCCGACCGCACACACAATAATTCCCACCGGCACATCCAGCGCTTCACGCAGCTCCCGGGCAAAATAATAGGCCGTCGCGGAAAATCCTTTTACGGTTTGAGGGGTCGTTTGCTGCCAGACCGGATCGTCACCCGTCCCGGCGCCGGCGAACGCCCTGGGAGGAATCGTAACCATGCGCAGCAGGGAATCATCCGCAGCATCCATATCCTTCCGGGTGGTCCGGCTGTAATGCTCCATTTTCGTTGCCATATTCGACTGCCCGCCGGCCAGCCAGACCTCGCCCACAACTACGTTGTGGATTGTTGCTGGTTGTTGGGTTTTAGTTGATGAGGAAGAAATCGTCAGTTTCCGAGGGTTGGAAGACGCGGGCATGGGGTCGAGTGTAACCATCCAGTTGCCGTCCTCATCCGTCACGGTTGATTTTTCCTGGCTGGCGAAGCGAACCGTCACCGCCTCTTTGGGATCGGCGGTGCCCCAGATCCGAACCGGCTCGTCGCGCTGAAGGATCATGCCGTCCGAAAAGAGGGGTGCCGGACGAACGAGAGCCGATGCAGCGGATGCCAAACAACAGACCCATAGAAATACAATTTTATTCATCAAATGCTTTTCCTAAGTTTTACTATTCTTCGTGAAATTCAGTGAAACGGGTTTTTTTCCACCACCCGTTCGCGATGCTCACTGGAGACCTGAGGCCTATGGCCGAAAGAGGCTGACACGAAGCAGCGGCAACGACGCGCAGCGGAGTGGCAAAACAGCCGAGTGAACCTCCGAGTTTTTTATAAAACGATTCTTCGAATCCCGTCCTTCAGCTTCAAAACATTAAAGTTAATGAGAAGGCCGACGTTAATCTCCTTTGGGGAAACTCAACCATAAACTCGGCTGTTCTCTCCAGCGAATTTATGAGCGGGTGGTAAACGTCTCCCAATCTATTTGCTCCCATAAAAATCTACTTAGAAACGACTATTTCGATAGGTTGACCGGCTGTTTGATCCACGCCAGGTTGAACTTCCAGTAATCGTAACTGTTGGCCACATGAATCATGTTGTCCGGAGTCTGAACCGCGGTGACATAGCCGCTGCGCGTCCCCGTCAGCGGATCGGATGCATCGACCGGAATAATTTTCGGGTGCACCCATGTTTTCCCTTCATCGTACGACAGGCTGGCATACAGCCCGGTTCCGGTATGCATCCGGCCATCCGCCCCCAAAACCTCGATGCCTCTCATCTCATTTTTCGGCCGCCCGGTGGTATCGGTATACCACAGCGCCAGCAGCGGCCCCTCATTCAGCCGCATGACGCGGGTTCGCTGATGAGAGCCCAGCGGTTCGAATGACGAGGCCCGGTAAGTCCAGGTGCGCCCTCCGTCACTGGAAAGACTCATCGGAGCGCGCCCGTCGATATTCATGCTGCGACCGAAAGCCAGCAGATCGCCGTTGGTCAGCTCCACAACAGTGCCATGATAGCCAAGGATCCAGCCGGACTCCCCGCCGGTCAGGTCCGGCTTGTTCGGCTCCCACCCGAAGCTGCGATGCACATCCGGGTTCCATCCAAACCGGGTGCGCTGAGTCCAGGTCTCCCCGTCATCGGTGCTCTGCCAGATCACCGACCCCCAGGCCCGGCTGTGTTCGCTCGGCCAGCCGGCGTCTGACGGGGCAACCAGCGTTCCGTCGTTCAGGTAAAACAGATCCGGATGCGGCCACCAGCGCGGGGTTCCGCTGTAATCTTTGAGTGTCGCCCGGTCTGCGGGATATTCCATCACGATCTTCGGGTCGCTCCAGGTTTGTCCGTTGTCGGAGCTGACGCGTTTGACCACCGACCAGTCCGCGCCGTGGCTCATCCCTTTCGCAAAAAACATTTCACTCAGCGAGCAGTAGAACTGAATCTCGCCGTTGCGGTTGTTGTGAAGCACCGTGCTTTCCGTGTTGCAATCCGGCGCATAAAAGAAGCGGGCGGGTTTTCCCCATTCGTCTTCGCCCTTGCGCAGCCGGTTCAGTAAGACCGCGATTCGTGAGGTTCCGTCGCGCGGCGCCGTGAAAAAACTGATCAGCAGATCCCCGTTGGCGCACCAGGTCAGATTCGGCACATGCTTGCGCCCCCAGTACGGCAGGGTTTGAAATTCATCGCGCTCAATTTGGTCAACATAGCTCCACCCGCCTGCGAAAAAAGGCGCCGTCTGTTCAGCATTCCAGGCCGTCTGCGCCTGCGACACATCTTGAAAGATCTCCGCGACCAGTTCCGCCTTGCGCACGGTAGCGGATGGCGAGGTCCCTCGCACCAGGCGGAAGCCAATCAGGTTACGGCGATCGCCCGGAACCGTTCCCGACCGGTCGCCCGGCCGCCATTCGCTGAGTGTTTCCTGATTTTCAAACTCTCCGTCCAGTTCGGTGTTGATCACGGACGTTTCATGCGGCGCACCGCCGCCGCCGCGCACGATCTTCGTAAGGCCCTGGGCGGGACCGATTGGATTTGCCACGCGGCCGGCCTGATACGGCGCCCACCAGTCGGAACACCATTCCAGGACAAGATCATCCATTCCTTTCAGCCCCAGTTTTTCCCGATGCAGTGCCGCGTATTCCCATTCCGCTTCGGTCGGCAGGCGGTAGATTTCGCCGGTCTGTTTCCCGAGCCATTTGCAATAGGCTGCGGCATCATGCCAGGTGATCATCGTGACGGGCGCATCCGGAGCCACCTCCGCACCGTACTGTTCGAGCGTTTTGATGTGTTCCGGCCGGAACCGGCAATACTCAGCGACCGAAACCTCTCTGCTCCCGATTACATAGGCTGAAAGTTCAACGTCATGGACCGGTGCCTCATCCCACTCCGGGCCGGTATATTCTTTATACTTCGGGTGATGCGCATTGATCATCGCCTGATCCGGCAGCGTCGATCCCATGAGAAAATCTGCCTTTGAAATCTCAACAAAGTCTCCCTGCGCACATGCGGAAAGCCCCGCCAAAAGAGCCACGAATATCGCCATCCTGTTTTTCATCATTCTGCTCCACATTGAATTTTAAGATTGTCCAGTTTGCCGATAAAGAAACGGCGAGCCGTCGTTGCCTGAGTGCCTTCGACTTCTGCGCCGAGATAACTTTCCGCCGACATGTCGCGATCCGGCCCGCCGCTCAGCGGCACCGATACGGTTTCATTATTTACCGTCAGGGAAAGTTCATTGTAATCATAGCGGACCTTCACGTTATCCCACTGATGGTTCGGCAGTGCATTCCGGCTGACCAGTTCTGCTGCGATCTTGTCAGGGTCCATCCCTGTCAACCCTTTCATCTGCGCAGCAACCCGGCCATCCGCACGGATGAAAAGCGACAAATTCAAGCGAGTGAAAAACAGCATCTGAGGTTCCGCCGCTTCAGCTTCCGGAAAGACATCCAGGCTCAGCTCAAAGGCACCCTGCGGAAAAGAGCCGGCGTCCATCTGCACATAATCATTCCCGTCAAAACTCAACGCATGCCCTCCCCCCCGTTCGACGGAACCCGGTATGGCATGCGGCTCAAAATGCCCGACGCGATACATGCCGCCGCCCAGCAGAGCATGCACGCCGTTATTCTGTTCGTCGTCATAGACCCGAATATCCGGCATATCGAACGACCAAACCAGTTCCTGTCGTTCTTTTGCATCAACCGGTGCGGCAAATCGAGCCGCTGCTTTTTCGTCCCAAAACCACTGATCCGTCAACCCGGTGCGAGTTTCGGAATAGAGCGTGACCGGATCCGAGCGGAAAATCTTTCCGTCCTGATCGACAACCCGCAGATAATATTCATTTTTAAATTTTTCACCGACCGAGCTCACGACAACGCTTTCATTCACGTTGGTGCCGAGCTCCCCGGCCTCATATTGCCAGACAACAGGATGGGCAATTTCCTGAATCCAGACCCGCCCGTGCGGGGCGGTTTTAACCTCCAGCCGCTTGTTCTTTCTGAGATCGGCCAGGGTGAATTCGATCGTTTGGTTCAAAACAGGAAGGTCGATATGGAAGGCGGTGCTGTCATCGGCATCGGCCAGCAGTTTAACATTAAACTGACGGCCCAGAGACGGCGGGTCATCCCACTCGGCACGATCCAATGCGGTCACTAAACTGCGGCCGATTTTATCGTACCCCCGAATCAACTGACCATCGCTCACTGTCAGAACCCCGCAGCGGTTCTTGGTTTCTTCACTGACGCACGGCATGCGGAAGTCGAGTTGCAAACCCACCGGAGCGCGTTGCCATTCCTGCTGCCGGTTCAAACGCTCTGCATCCAGCGACCAGACCGGATTGTCCCCGCGATATATATCCACCCGCGACAACGGGACATCATGCTGAATATTCACGGATGCCTGATGACCGGTTTCCAGAGGTTGGAAAGAAAAATCAACATGATCCGCAGGAATCAGCTCACTCAGCACCACGCCGCGAACCCATGGATTCTCCACCCCGGATTTTTTAATATCCGTTCGGGAACCGGCGCGGATCGCGCGACCATCCGTCACGATTCTGTAATCCAGATTCCCGCAATCCGGGAGATCCCGGGTGGGCACCGAAAACGTAAACACGTCCGCCGATTCAGGCGGGACAGGCTGTTCCGGAGACTGATAAACAAGGTTCCCCTGCTCGTCATCCAGCTCCAGCCGGAATGTTTTTCGAACCTCTTTAACCGGCAGACTGATGATCTCCACCCTCAACGTCTCCCCGAAAAGAATTTCACGCGGATGAGTCAGCAGCAGCCCGGGACCTTCAGTACAGTATTCCTTCTGATTACTGATGGCTGAATAATATTTCAGCAGTTCAAACATCACTCCGCCGGCATCACGGGTCGGCGCAACCTGCGTATGCTCTTCGAGGTCGTTCCAGCTTTCGATCATCATGCCGTCAAAATTATTGCTAAAGCAGAGCTCCAGCTGATCCCGCCAGACTTTGGTGTTCTGCGGAGCGACAAACATGCCCTTTTCCGGACGCCAGTACCCACTGGATGTCGTCCAGAAAATCAGTTTTTCCCGCCCTAAAATCTGCATGGCATTACGGGCCAACTCTAAGTTCTGAAGTTTTTTATCCGTCAGAGCACTCCAGAACATGATGCCATCAAATGCATCCAGCAGCCCCGTCATATAGACCTGAGGGTCTCGTTGTCCCAATACATGAACCACTGATCGATGCCCGATAAACAGGAACTCTTCCGAGGGATAAGCCTTTCGGGTTTCCTGCAAAACGGTTTTCCACTGATCCCAGTTAAACGCAGACACATTAAACACAAAAACAACCACCTTGCCGTCCATGCGGGTGTGGTTCGGAAACTCTTTGAGAACCGACAACTGCTTAATGAAAAATGCAGCACAATCTTCCGCGGTTTCAACCCCGTAGCCACTCAATGCCAGCGGCGAAACCGTATTCATGATGGCATAGTCCATCCCGTTGGCTGTCGCGGCAGATGCAAACTCTCTCACATTTCCGAAATCCTGAATGAATGACGCGTTCGTCAGCTCTTTGAGCACGTTGTATTCAGCATCCAGTCCGGTTGAAAAATCATTCACCAATTCATCAAGATGATTCGAATCGATCCGGGTTCCATACGCCGGGCTGTCGCCCCATCCGCCGCGATGAACCAGCCAGGCAATCTGTTTATCCGCCGGGGGCTGCGGCAGCGTTTCGCGCTGGATCACAACTTGCGGCTCCACATCTTCTGAAAAACACGCAACGGCCGCCGCAAAAAAAAGAACACCAACGGCTCCATGCCTCATATACAATTTACAAAATTTCATTTTGGGAAACCTATCTTCAGATCACATTAAAAGGAGGGCGGACCTACCCTACCCGGCATAGTCCGCCCAACTGTATTTTCATTAAATTCCTCTGCCTACTCGATTTCTTCGATCAGTAAGCGAAGGAATTTCTGATTGTCCACCATATCCGTATAATTGGTCACCATGTCCAGCGTACCGCCGGAGACATTGGTTCCCAGAATACTGTATCCGACATGGGTCCATACTCCACCGACCAAATTGGTGCATACTTCGAGAGAATAAGCCAGTCCGCTGTCCGGATCGGACAGCTGCGGATGGATATAGCCGAAATACGAAGTCCCGCCGACGTCCATGAGGCCGTATTCCGCGGCAGTTCCCTGATTCAGCGCATTCGTTGGATCGCCGCCCAGCCCGTATTCATAGAGGTTGATCAGACCGTCGCCATCATAGTCGTTGGTCTGGGAACCGATATCCTCCCCCCAGTTCGCACTCCACAGCGCATAACCGACAAGGCCAGAGTCCTCAATCAGTGTAAAATTATCCACTTCATGGGTTGAAACAGGATATCCGCCGAATGCCACATGCGTGATGCTGAGACTGCCGGAATACACATTGGTTCGAAGCGGCAACTCATCGAAATAGTAGGTCGCCACCCAATCCGTGGCCGATGTATCCAGAACAATCTTCAGAGTCCCGTTGCTTCCAGTGACTCCTGCCAACGAATCACCCGTAACGGTCGGACCTGAATAAGTCCGAATACTCCCAGCAGGTTGGATAAGCATCCACGGTGATGGTTCATCCACATAATTGAAAAAATAACCACTTCCATTAATAGAAGAGGTGTTAGTATCAGAAAGAAACCCGATTGCCAGCCAGGAGCCGCTAACTGCATTTACATCCGCTGAAAGTGAGTAAATTTTACCTTGCTCCGGCACAAACGGAAGCGCGGCAACTTTATCAGGCCCCGTGGCGGCCGGCAGTGCCACGCCATTACTGCTCATCATGTCCGCATGAGCCTGCCACAACGCACCGAAACCGAATTCAACCGGACGATCCGCCAGAGATCCATCGGCGCTGAACGTGTCCTGATATACAACACGGCTTCCGCCGATGACCGCCTTAGGATCGGTTGCAATATCATCCAATGTCACAGAAGAATTGAGACCTTCATCGTTGCGTGACAAATAGATGCGGGCATAGCCGGACAGGTTAGTAAGGGATACTGAAGTCCGCCCGAAAAGAAATGTTTCTGTGCCGGAACGTTCGCGATAGACTTCGAGGCGGTTTTCATCGCGAAGATAAACCAGCTTGAGGATATCTCCGTTTTCAATCGGGAAGTCTTCGAAATATGTGTTGCCACCTAAAGTAACGGCGGATCCTCCGGAAGCAGTATAGCGCATCTGAAAGGCCACATTGTTATTTGTACTGTCCGCACGCCAGTTGTAGCGCATATCCGCGATGTCGCCATTCTCGGCCTGCCAGCCCACACTGAATGCGTCAAAACTTGTGTCCGCGCTGTCACGCGGAATAATCTCCGCTACCGTCACCTGAACAATACTGGTGGGCTGGGACGAGAGATCAAAGCCTGTTTCGGTCGACACCAGCGTTCCGCTTTTCCATTTAACCGTTGTGCTGCCGCCCCAGACCAACTGATTGCTGACAACGGTTGGCTCAAAAGAGGTGCTGCCCGGCGTGTAGGTCCATTTTGAAAGATTCCCGGATGAAAAATCGTCATACACAGCCGCTCCAGCTGAGAATGAAACACTTCCGATCATCAGCGCGATTGCCATTATCTGACTGGTATATTTACTCATATTTACTCTCCTTAGTTAGTATCCTGTCTTCTCCACCTCACCACACTATCTCCCAGAACTTCACAAATGAACATATGCCGCATCAACCTTTTCGTCCAGAAACAGGATATTGCACATCCTGCTTTTGTTATTTGCGATCTTGCTATAAAATGACCCTGATTTCTACCTTTGCGAAGCTCCTTATTAGCGTCCAAGTGAGCCGGACGCAGCAGAAACACCGGTACGGCCCACGTCCCAAAGATGGCAATATCGACCTTGGCGCGCATCTTTCGATAATCCTGTCCCGCGAGCTGCAGGCACCATGCCTACGCTCCTCTCTACCCGCCCCGGATACCGATTGAAATTTTATTGCTCTCTCATTTCTTTAGCGTTTTTACAGCTGTTCGGTAAAAAACAGAGGGACGGCCCATTTACCAACCTGAATCTCTTCGTTTGCTGTGCACATTTTTTGGTACAGACTGCTGAAATTCGCCGGATTCGAGCGGTCAAACAAACGAATTTCCGGCAAATTTGTTTTTTGAAATCCCTGGGCTTCCAGCTCGGCCGCCTGGCTGTCGCGATTGCGCATCGGAAGCGGGGTCAGGAGCCAAAGCACTCCGGGCTTTTCACAAACCAGCGTCTTGGCATCATTCAAAGGGATCCGCAAAAAGGTGGCATCTTGCAGAGCATCCGGCACTTCAGCAACGACGTATCCACGATCAGTAAAAAGTCGTTTACCGACCGAAAGGGCATCACTCTCAACACCGTTCACCGCAAATGAGCCGGACAGGATTTTATTCAGTTCAACCCCGTCACTGTTACTCTTTACTTCCTTCAATGTCTGAGCCTTCGGTTCTCTGACCACCCCGCCGGAGCCTTTGCTGACCAACTGCCGCAAGCTAACGGTTCCGCTGACATTTTCTGCGGTCGCGGCATCCTCTTCCTTGAAGGTTGCAAACAAAATTTCTTTCTCACCGGTGCGGCTATAGTCGTAGGTGATATAGATGGTGCCGTCTGCGGTTTGCTGTCCATCCGGATAGGAGATCCCGCCCCGTTCATCGAGCAGCAACCCGCCCCCCCAGCTCTTTCCGTCATCCGTGGAAATAAATGCCATCAGGTGAGATCGCCCTATCCGCTCATCCATGGAACCGTGTTTGACCAGCAGCAGATTTCCGGAATTCAGCCGTGAAATAAAGAAACGAGCACTCGGATGAGGAATTTGTGAAGGAACGAGCTCCGGCCAGGTTACCCCCCGGTCGGTCGAAATGCTTTCACCGATGCCGTAGCTTGCTCGAACAAGCATCCAGAGCGAACCGTCTTTACGCTCCACAATCATGTGCTCATCGAAGGCGCGCACGTCTTTGGGCACATGGCATGCGCCGCGCAGCGTCCACGTTTTTCCTTGATCCGAAGAGACCATCATACGCGCACTGGAATCCGTCCAGCGCCAGGTGGAAGCCGGCAGCACCCACTCCCCGGTAGAAAGCACAACCGGCTTACACATCATCACGCCGTCCGTTAGCCGCTGCGGCGCGTCACAGGCCGGCAGTGCCTCCTCCGGATTGGTCACTTTCAGGGCCCAAACGCCGGCAACCGTGCCGTTATGCCCGACGCTCTGCGCCCAGAAACAATACAGAGATCCATCCGGTGCCATCCAGACTTCGGGGTCGAAGGTCCGGACTGGACCGGTCCAATCCGGATCGATAACCAATGCCTCTTGCCAGGTTTTTCCGT
This sequence comes from Tichowtungia sp., assembly GCA_041584215.1. GTDB lineage: Bacteria > Verrucomicrobiota > Kiritimatiellia > Kiritimatiellales > Tichowtungiaceae > Tichowtungia. Next base: position 14,269 of record JBFHEM010000018.1, read on the forward strand.
TGTCACCACTGGTGCTCAAAACAACATAATTATTGGGGCCTTCACCGCCGGAATAGCCGGCATACCAGGTGGCCCACAAGCGTCCCCCCGGAGTCACCGCCATACTGGGAACCATCGTAACCGCCCGGTTGGTGACCGAACGCTGAGCATCCGGTACGCCAATGAATTCCGGTACATTCAAAAACGCCGTCGGCTCGGACCAACCCGTCAGCACCGCGAACACAACCATTATAAAAATCTTATTCATATTTTTTCCTTTTCTCTTTTCTCTACACCATTGATCTGCAGTCGGCACCATGCCGACACTCCTCTGCCGGATTTTTCTTAGCATGCCATTATCTGACTGGAATATTTGCTCTCCTTAGTAACAATACTGATTTCACCATACGATCTCCTGGAACTGCGCTGATGAACATATGCCGCATCAACCTTTTCATCCAGAAACAGGGTCTTACACATCCTGCTTTTGTTATTTGCGATCTTGCTATTATCAACAATCACAAGGCACCCATTCCGACCGTATCCACAGCCCCCGTATATCCAGGACCTCCTCCGGCCACATACCCGTCACTTCGCCCCGTACGATCCCGGCTGACCCAAAACGAATAAAGCAACCCGCGTTGCAACTCGAAACGGAGCCGTACCGGCCGCCCGGCAATGGATGTCAAATCCTCTGCATTCTTCCACGTAAGTGGCGAAATTGTTGTATCCGCTGTTAATGGAGTGCAATTGGCCAGCGTAAACGGCTCAATCACTTGGCCGGATTCATCTAAAATTTCTGCTCGTAGCGCGCCTTGCGGACAATCGACATTCACAAAAAGATGCTTACCACTAAAGGAAATCGGCCGTGTCGTGATATGTCCCGCGGATGCCCCGGCATTCAGAGAAGCAAAGCCGTCGCGACGAAGCACTGAAATCCCGATCGCATTTGGATCGTACATGGTACGCCCATTCACTCGTCCATCCGGAAGGAAGAAGCCGTCCATATTGCCACGACAACCCGAGTAGTAGAAATAGAGTTTATCTCTCATAACGACACAGATATTCCCACCGCTCTCAATAAAACCCCGCTCCCAATTATCTTTGCGACTGGCAGGAATTTGTGCTCGTCGATCAGGCCGGTCGAAGTGAAATCCATCGCGACTGTACCCAAAAGATATTTCATTCAACTTCGGCAGTCCCATTTTTTCACAGTGCTGATTACTAGGCCCGCGATGCAGTTCAAAAAAACCTAACATCACACTCTCATATGCTACCGCATCGAAGTTATAGAGATTCGTGAAATGCTTATACCCCGGCTCCGGCAAATCAAGGCGATCGGTTGCAAGCCAGGGCACAATGTCGCCTGCCGTCCATGAAGCCCCGGCTAAAAAATCATCGCATTCGCGATACTGACGAGAACGTCCTCGTCCAGGCTGACCGTAGCGAATGCTGTAGATCCATTTTTTTCGAAATGGATTGTAAAACATGGAGCTTCGGTCACCAGCGGAGCCCGTGGCTGTCTGGTTTGTCCAATGGACCCCATCTGCCGAAACAAAACTATATTGCGGCTCGTATATCGAAGGTTCAGTTGCAAACAACTTAAAACGTTGCTGCGGATCTAACGCATCCCAATCAGCTACAATCGCATAGGAATCTGGCTGAAGGCCGGGTGGAAGCGCCTGATTTGAGCCGGGAACCACGTCCAATGATGGCCGCAACCAATGCAACCCATCAGTTCCTGTCGCTAAAGCAATCGTTCCATTAAAATACGTTCCAGCCTGATACCAGAGATAAAACTGCTGTTTTCCAGGATTCCACCAGATACATGGACGCCCCGTTCCACCAATCATACCCGGCCGGCATTCCAAAGGCGTTTCAGCCCGCAGAACAGGATTGTTCGTATATTTTTCCGGGAGATGATACGTATGAAGGAGATCCGTTTCTTCAATCAAAAATTCGTCTACGAAAAGTTGTCGCCCGACATCAATGGAGATCACTTCTGGCGGATGTTCGAGATAAGGGGGAGTAATCGGATCATGATTTGACATATCCACCGTGAGGGGCGGCCAAATCTCAGGCAACTGAATCCCGTTGTAAAGGCGTTCGCCACGATTCCCGTTCCACGGCGTGTGCGCTACCTGAATTGCTTCAGACAAATCTACGGCAATTACCCATTTGCCAAATCGGAACGTATCCCCCTGCTGTACCTGCTTCTGAAAAACCCAAAGCTGATTGATCGAACTCACACCAAAAGACTGGAAGGAAATAAAAGGTTGCAAACGCACAAACCCTTGATTGATCAGCGCGTTCATCTGACTCGTAGCCTTGGGAACATCTCCGGGAGTCAGAACGGTCAGCATGCCGGGGGTACTTACAACCCATCGCTCGGGGGCATCAATGCTATTTCGCAAAAAGCGTTTCCCGAACAGGCTGTCCGGACATTCATCTAAAGTGTGATTCCGATTGCTGAAAAGCTTAACGCCCGGCTTAAAAACATCAATCTCCCCTTCTCCGGCAAACTGGATTCCGGCAGCAGGAATTTCGGTCGGTGCCGCGCGGCCCGGCAGTGCACCGGCAACAAACAGAACGCCAGCCAATACCCGCATTAAAAATTGATTTTCTTTCATTATTACTTCCTTTCGCAAATAGGCAATTAATCTAAGCAATATTTCGAACAGGTTTACTGTCATGCTCACGTTCTGTCCTGCATCGAAATGCGCATCGCGGCCGGACCGCCGGAACAGGGAATTTCAATGTTTCTTTCCAGCAGTTCGCCTCTCCGGCATTTTTTCAAAACATAGACCCGATCCGTAAACGGAATAAGCCCTATAGCTGACACAAGTTTACGAACCGAGTCCCCGATTCTCATAGCAATTCTTTTCAGTTTTAAGCGAATCAGGATATCTGCGCCCCGAAAACCACGCAACGTTCAGACTATTTGACATCTTGCGCTTTCTATTCGTTTCCCGCCGCCGCAACCCAGCAAACAATCCCCGCAACTTTTTAAACATGTTTACCATCGAACAAACGAGCATCTGTCCTAGTATGTTGGCCTTATAACCCATTTAAGGAATCATCATGCATAAACATACGCTGTTTCTAATCTGCTCGCTGGCAATTGCCGCTCTGGCATCGCCCGCCGCCCCGAATCAAAAACCCAATATCATCTATATTCTTGCCGACGATCTCGGCCTCGGCGATCTCGGCTGCTACGGACAGAAAATCCTGAAAACGCCGAACATCGACCGGCTCGCCGCCTCTGGAATGCGCTTTACCCGTCACTACTCCGGCAGCACGGTCTGCGCCCCGTCGCGCTGCGCCCTGCTCACCGGCATGCATACGGGACACGCGGTCGTCCGCGGCAATGCGGAAGTGATGCCCGAAGGACAGGTCGCAATGCCTGCTGACACATTTACCGTTTCAAAAATGCTCCAGCAAACCGGATACACCACCGGCTGCTTCGGAAAATGGGGACTGGGGGCGCCGGGCAGCTCAAGCGACCCGCTCCAGTCCGGATTCGACCGGTTCTATGGGTACAACTGCCAACGGCAGGCCCATCACTACTACCCCTATTTTCTGTGGGACAACGATCAGCGCGTCATTCTATGGAACAACTTCGGCATGCAATGCGGTGATTACGCCCCGGATCTGATTCACGACCAGACACTGCAATTCATCCAGGATAATAAAGATCAGCCCTTCTTCTGCTATTACGCACTGGTGCAGCCGCACGCCGAAATGGTCGCGCCGGAAAAATTCATGGCCAAATACCGCGGAAAATTTCTGCCCGAAAGCTCCTTCGACGGATGCGACAGCGGGCCGAAATTCCGCAAAGGCGACTATGCCTCCCAGCCGGAAGCCCACGCCGCCTTTGCCGCCATGGTGGACATGCTGGACAGCTATGTCGGCGACGTGCTCGACACGCTGGATGAACTGAACCTGACAGAGAACACGATTGTTTTCTTCGCATCGGACAACGGCCCGCACGTCGAAGGCGGCCACGATCCGGACTATTTCGGCTCTGCAGGCGGGTTGCGCGGCTACAAGCGCGATCTGTATGAAGGAGGCGTTCGGGTTCCCCTGATCGCCTCCTGGCCCGGAAAAATCAGTCCCGGAACCAGCTCCGATCACCTGTCCGCTTTCTGGGATTTTCTTCCAACCATTGCCGCCCTGACCGGAGGCAAAATCCCCGAAGGAATCGACGGCCTGTCCATGCTGCCTACTCTTCTGGAAAAACCGGGCCAGCAGGAACACGATACCCTCTATTGGGAATTTCCCGGGCTCGACGGACGAACCGCCCTGCGCAAAGGCGACTGGAAAGCGGTGCGCTATCACGTTCGCGAATATCCGAGCAATCCGGTCGAGCTTTACAATCTCGAAGAAGACCCCAAAGAACAAAACAACGTTGCCGGAGAGCATCCCGAGATTGCTGCGGACCTCGACCGACTGATGCGGGCATCCCGCGTTCCATCCGAAAACCCGGACTTTAATTTTTAATCACCGGCTGAAAACCACCCTGTTTTAAGGACCCAAGCAATGCACTGTAAATACCCGGCTCTTTTAACGATCGGCAGTCTGGCATTGCTCAGCGGCCATGCGACTCATGCGGAGGAGCGGCCGAACGTTGTCTTTATTCTGGCCGATGATCTGGGATGGAACGGCACATCGGTCCAAATGGATCCTCAAATCGATTACTCGGGCAGCGATTACTACCAGACTCCAAACCTCGAGAAACTGGCCGGCCGGGGAATTCGTTTCAGCTCCGCATATGCTGCGGCACCCATCTGCACGCCCAGCCGCCGCAGCCTTCTTTACGGCATGACACCCGGCCGGCAGCACGGAGAACGCTTCCCAAGCAGGTTCCAGCCGGCCGAATATCAATCCATCCCTCAGCTGCTCAAAAAAACAGACAGCCGCTACCGAACCGCCCTCTTCGGCAAATGGGGATCGCAAATGGGCGCGGATCCCGCGCAGGTCGGTTACGATGAAAGCGACGGCCCCACCGACAACTGGGTCGGCGGAATGAGCTTTCCGCACCCGGAATCCGAATTCCTCTATCGGATCAAAGACGATCCGAAGAAAACCTTCAGCATCACGGACCGGGCCGTGTCTTTTATTCAGCGAACCGCCGCCGAACAGCAACCCTTCTTCCTGCATGTCTGCTATTATGCAGTTCATGAGGACATTGAGTGCCGAATGGAATCGCTGAAAAAATATAAAGGACGAAGAGGCGAACGCCACTTTAACGAGGCATATGCCGCCATGATCGATGATCTGGACTGTGCCATCGGCCGCATTCTCGACACCCTTGACGCATTGGATCTGAACGACAACACGTTCATCATTTTCACCTCCGACAACGGCGGCGAACCCGGTTATGAAATGGGGAATTTCAAAACGGCCGACCTGCCGCAAAACGACAGCCTGAACTATCCGCTGAAAAACGGCAAAGGCTCCCTGTTCGAAGGCGGACTTCGTGTTCCCTTCATCGCCGCCGGACCGGATATTCCGGCCGGAGCTGTCTGCCGCAGCCCGATCTGCGGGTGGGATCTTCTGCCAACGCTGCTCGACCTGGTCGCAGCTCCGGCCGATCTGCTCCCGTCCGATATAGACGGCCAATCATTCAAATCCCGGCTGCTCGGCCAACCGGAACCGGCGAGACCGACCCTGCCGGTCTTTCACAGCCCGTACATGCCCGGCCGAAAAATGAGCGTTATCCGTTCAGAAAACTATAAGCTGATTCATCGCTGGGATACCGGAGAAAACTACCTGTTCAACTTGAGTGAAGATCTCGGCGAACACAACGATCTCTCATCCACTCTTCCGGAGAAAACCGAACAGCTCCGGATCCTGATGACCCGTTACTTGGAGAAAGTCAACGCAGACATTCCGGGAGAAAAATAATGATCCGCTCACTTTCCGCCGCACTTACACTTCTACTTGCCGCAACGTTCTGCACATACGGACAATCCCCGTCAGCTGACTGGATATTCACAAAAGATTTCAAGGGATTTTCACATTTGAATGGATGCCAATTAACGGATCAAGGACTCCTGAACGACGGCCGCTCCGAACAGGGAACCTGGCTGATGCTGCCGGACAGCCCCATCTTCAAAGACATGGATGCTCTCACCGTTGTCGCACGTGTAAAAGCCCTGCCGACAAACCGTGCAGGATGGTTCTTGTATAAGACCGCCCCCGTCGGCTGCGACTGGGGACTCTGCATCAACACCGAACCATCCACAGGAAACAACAGCACCTACCGGGTCGGATTCAAAATCAGTAATGTAACCAAATGGATCTTTGTCGACCGGGAAAAATATCCACCTGAAAACTGGAACTGCCTCGCATTTACCCTCGATTTGAGCGGCGACCGGATTCCCCGCCTGTACATCAACGGAGAACTGGAAGGACAGTCCGACTCCTTCGGGCTTGATGACTTTTTCAAGGATAAGGACGGCACACCGATCGGGACGGTCGACGCATATGAGTTCAACGGCGCTACACTGCCATACAGCGGGAAACCCCTCATGATTGGAGGAGCCAACCCGATAAAGAAAAACTCATTCGAAGGCTGCATTGCCAGAATCCGCTTTTTTCGAACTGCCCTGACACAACAAGAAGTAAAAAACATCTGCTCAAAATAATCCACAGGAGACTCTCCATGAATAAATTATCCATTTTTTCAGCTCTTGCACTGACCGCTGCTACAGCCGCCGTTCAGTCCGCCCCGGCGCAGCGCCCGAATATTGTTTTTATTCTGCTGGATGATCTGCGCTGGGATGCGCTCGGATGCATGGATCACCCGTTCCTTCAAACTCCGAATATCGACCGCATTGCCGAAGAGGGAATGATCTTCCGCAACGCCTTCACCACCATTTCGGTCTGCGGCCCCAGCCGGGCCGGCTTTCTGACCGGAACCTATCCGCAAGTCAACGGCGTTGAACGCAATGAGCAGCATCGCGACCCGAACCCGTCCATTCCCAACATGGGTCAGCTCATGCAGAACGCCGGCTACGAAACCGCCTTTATCGGCAAATGGCATATGGCCCATACCGCGAAACCGCGTGCCGGATTCGACCACTGGATCAGCTTTGAAGGACAAGGCGTCTACACCGATCCACCGCTAAACGAAAACGGACGGGATTTCGTAAAACAGGGGTACATGACCGACATCCTGAACGACTGCGCCGTCGACTGGCTGAACCAGCCGCATGAAAAACCGTTCATGCTCTACCTGTCCCACAAAGCGGTTCACCTGCACTTCACCCCGGCCGAGCGCCACAAAAAGCAGTATATCGGCGCACAGATGCCGGAGCCGCCGAACTGGCAGGATGATCTCTCCGGAAAACCGGAATGGCAGCGCGCCGGCTGGACCTGGAAAATCATGCGCAAAAACTGGCTGGCCAATCAGGGCAGCCCGATCCCTGCAGCATTGCCGCCGGGTCCGTGGGACCCCGGCGTCACCGATATGCGCCTTCAATATTTTCAAACGCTCTCGGCGGTCGACGACAGCGTCGGCGACATTTTCCAAACATTGGAAAAAACCGGACAGCTCGACAACACGCTCATCCTCTTCACCTCCGACAACGGCTTCCGCATTCCGGGGGCCGATCGCATCAACAGCGACAAACGGACCGCACACGAAGAATCCATGCGGATTCCGTTTCTCGTGCGCTATCCCCGACTGGTCAAACCGGGCAGTGAATCCGACAAAATGATCCTGAACATCGACCTGCTGCCCACCCTGCTGGATCTGGCCGGAGCCGGCATCCCCGAACACGTTCAGGGCCGGTCATTCAAGCCGCTGCTCAGCGGACAAACTCCGAAAGACTGGCGCACATCATTCTTTTATGAATACTTCGCGGAGAGCTGGGTGCCGGGAATTCCAACCGTGTACTGCCTGCGCACCGACGACTGGAAATACATGATGTATCCCGATATCAAGAGACAAACGGAGCTGTACAAAGGCCTCCAGGATATGGACGAGCTGTACGACCTGAAGAAAGATCCGAACGAGCTGAAAAATCTCGCTGCAAATCCGGAATACAGCTCTAAACTTCAGGAACTGAAAAAAGAAATGAATCGCCGGCTCGCCGACATTGAAGCCGCCGCGGCCCCGCAACGATAGCCGCCCAATCAAACAACAGCTTCCGGTTGCCTGAAAATTCCGGCCCGGCTTCTACAGAGCCCGGACATCTCACGGGGAATTCGGGAGCAGGCGGCCCGGGGTGCAGCCGAACTGTTTTTTGAACTGCGCGCAGAAGTGCGAGACGTTGCTGTACCCGCTGGCAAAACAGATTTCCTTGACAGACAGCTCGCTGAGCGCCGCCAGCTCGCGGGCGTGCTGCAGGCGGCGGGCTTCGATGCACCGGCCCGGAGACTGCCCGGTTCCGGCCGTAAAAAGGCGGGTGAAATGCGCGCGGCTCAACCCCGTCTTGCGGGCCAGCTCATGGACGTTAAAGGACGGGTCGGAAAAACAGGTTTCAATCAACATGAGCGCGCGGTCCACGGCACCGGGCGCCGCCCCGCCTTTGCGGAGTGTACGGGGAATTTCCATAAAGAACCGGTAGACCCGTCCGGAAACCTCTTCCGCGTCGAGCGGTTTCCGAGCCATCCGGTCCGCCAGCAGCCCGGCCAGCAGCGGCACCGCACCGATGTCCGGCGGCAGCTCAAAACAATACCCCTGCTCCGCAACCAGCGCTTCGCCCCAGCGGTAAAGTTCCGGACTCTGGACGCTGACCCAGATCCATTCCCACTCCATATCGCGCGGCAGCCAATAGGCGGTCGGCGAACCGAACGGAACCAGGAAGCCGGTGCCCGGCTCCAGCATCCGCTCCCCACGTTCGGCGCGAAAAACCGCGCCGCCGCTCAAGGTGTACTGAAAGAGGAGAACAAATCCCGAGGATGCATTCGGAAGGGTTCGCGTCGAATTATCCCAGTGAATATCGCGCCGGCTTCCGTTTTCGTGCTGCCATCCGGCACCCAGCGGCATAATCGGTATGCGCGGATCGCGCGGCAGAGACAGCATGCAGGGCCGCCCCCGGTCAAAAAGCACAATACTGTTATCCTGTGTCATAAAACCTGAATGTATAGGGCTGTAAACCGGATTGACCATATGACAATATCGACAGCTATGAAACCGAAAAACAAACGCCCGAATATTCTCTTCGCCCTGGCCGATGACGCCTCGCACTTCAGCGCCTGCGGCCACACCTTCGTCAACACCCCGCACTTTGACCGCGTGGCCCGCGAGGGAATCCTCTTTAAAAACATGTTCACCACCAACCCGAAATGCGCCCCGTCGCGCGCCTCGATGCTGACCGGCATGCACACCTGGCAGCTCAAGGAAGCCTGCACCCACTGGTGCGTCTTCCCCGGCCCGGACGAATTCGCCGTCTACCCCGACCTGCTTGAAAACGCCGGCTACCACGTCGGCTTCACCGGCAAAGGCTGGGCGCCCGGCGACTATGAGCGCAACGGCCGCAAGCACAATCCAGCCGGACCGGAGTACAACGACATCACCCTGACCCCGCCCGAGGGATCAAAAATTGCAGACTGCGACTACGCCGCCAACTTTGAAGAATTCATCAGCAGGCGCAGCGACGACCAGCCCTTCTGCTTCTGGTACGGCGGCAAAGAGCCGCACCGCGCCTACACGCCCGGCGAAGGGCAGCGGCACGGCAAAACCCTCGACGAAGTCACTGAGGTTCCGCCCTACTGGCCCGACGAACAGCTCGTCCGCGAAGACATGCTCGACTACGCCTTTGAGACCGAATGGTTCGACAGCCATCTGGGGCGGATAATCCGCACCCTGGAAGAGTGCGGCGAACTGGACAACACCCTCATCGTTGTCACCTCCGACAACGGCTGCCCCTTCCCGCGCGTGAAAGGGCAGATGTACGACGACGACTTCCGCCTGCCCTTCGCCGCCATGTGGCCCGCGCAAATCCGGCAGCCCGGCCGCACCGAGAATGCGCTCTGCAGCTTTATCGACCTCGCGCCCACCTTCCTCGAACTCGCCGGCATTGAGATTCCCAAAGAGTGGCCCGGAAAACCGCTGACCGACATTTTCAAAACATTGGAAAATGCCGGAAGAAACAGAGCCTTCATGGGCCGCGAGCGGCACGACATGGGCCGCCAAAACGATGCTGGCTATCCGGTGCGCTGCATCCGCACCCCGCAGTATCTCTATGTGCGCAACTTTGAGCCCGGCCGCTGGCCGGCCGGAAACCCCGAAACAAACTTCACCAACTGCGACAGCTCGCCGACCAAAACCCGGATCCTCGAACTGCACGAACAGGGCGAAGATTTCTACTACAATCAGGCCTTCGGCAAGCGCCCGCTTGAACAGCTTTTTGATGTCGCAAAAGATCCGTACTGCATGACCGATCTGGCGGCCGACCCGGCCTTGGCCGAAATCAAAGCGTCGCTCTGGAACGAACTGAAAGCCAAACTGGAAGAGACGGGAGATCCCCGCATTTCCGGCAACGGCGACATCTTTGACACCTACGAGTACTGCAGTAATGCGCCGCACTCTTGGGCCAACTACATCAACGGAACGTGGAAACCGCAGGTTTACTGACCGCGGGTGTTCCGAGGTTCGGAAAGATTTTTTCCAGGGGTTGGAAAAACCGGTTACTGCGCAAAGGACGCGAGCGGGGAATCTTCCAGACTCTGGAAAATTTCGAGGTCGCGTTTGCAGACATTGGAAAAGTTGGAGAGCAGGCGGTTGCGCACGGCGTCCATCGGCGGGCAGGCGTCGCCGAGCACGGTCTGCATGGAGGCGACCGGCTGGCCGACCAGGCCGCACGGGACGATGGTCTGGAATCCGAAGAGATCGAGGCGGACGTTAAAGCTCATGCCGTGAAACGAAACCCAGCGCTTGAGGCGGAAGCCGATGGCGGCCACTTTGCCCTGCTCCGTCCAGGCGCCGTTTTTGCCTTCGACCCGGAACCCGTCGATGCCGAAGTCGGCCAGTGTGCGCAGGGCAACCTCCTCGAGGTTCCAGAGGTAGCCGTGGGAGTCGGCCTCGGAGCCGCCGAGATAGATGATGGGATAGAGCACCCACTGACCCGGCGCATGGTAGGTGACATCCCCGCCGCGCTCGGCGTGAAAGACCTCGATGCCGAGGGCTTCGTATTCTGCGGGGGTTTTGAGCAGATAGTTGTCGCGCCCGCGATTGCCGAGCGTGACGGTCGGCGTATGCTGCAAAATCAGGACGGTGTCGGGAATTTCATCGGCCTGGCGCGCCTTGAGCAGGCGGTGCTGCAGGTCGAGCCCCTGCTGATAGGGAACGGGATCATCAAACTGGACGGCATAGGATTTCATAACAAAAAAGGGCAGTTCGCACTGCCCTTCCGGTCTCCGGTCTCTGATCTCCGGATTCTATTCTTCGCAGAGTTCCTCGTAGCTCTCTGCATCCATCAGGTCGTCGACGTCCTCTTCTTTGATGAATTTGATTTTGAAAAGCCAGCCTTCATCGTAGGGACCGTTGTTGACCATTTCGGGCGTGTCTTCGAGGTCGAGGTTGACCTCCACAATTTCGCCGGCGATCGGCGCATAAACGTCGGAGGCGGCTTTCACCGACTCGAGCACAGCAATTTCATCGCCCGCCTCCACCATGGTCCCGACTTCGGGAAGTTCGACGAAGGTCAGGTCCGACAGCTGGTTCTGAGCGAAATCGGTGATGCCGACCGTTGCGATATGATCGTCAATACGAACCCATTCATGGGTTTTGGCATAGTAGAGGTCCTGCGGCGCAGACATATTTATTTCTCCTAACTGAACATCACAAAGTTTGGAGGCGTGAAGCGGAATTGAACCGCTGTAACAGGTTTTGCAGACCCGTGCCTAACCACTCGGCCATCACGCCCTCATCGGAAGGCAAAGAATGTAGTCGGCCCGCCGATTGTTTAAAGCAAAAATTTATAAAATCTCCATTTATTTTTCCAGCACCGCATTGTCGATCAGCCGAGTGCCTGCAAACCGGACGGCCAGCGCGAGCAGCGCCGGCTTTTCCAGGGTCTGGAAAGCCTGCAGCGACTCATCGTCGACAATCTCGATGTAATCAACGCGTCCCGATGTTTTTTCGATCACCTCGCGGACCGCCGCCTTGAGCGCATCTGCGTCCCGTTCCCCGGCGGCAAACAGCTGTTTGGCTTTTTCCAAACCCTGGAAGAGACAGACGGCTTCGGCGCGCTCCTCCGGCGAGAGGTAGCGGTTGCGCGAACTCATGGCGAGGCCGTCGGCCTCGCGAACGATCGGGCCGGGAATGATTTCGACGGGAAAGTTGAGGTCGCGCGCCATGCGGCGCAGGATGCGCAGCTGCTGGGCGTCTTTTTCGCCCAGCACCATGCAGTCGGGCAGGACGATGTTGAGCAGCTTGGCCACCACGGTGCAGACCCCGCGGAAATGAACGGGGCGGGTCAGTCCGCACAGCACGCCGGAGAGCGACTCTTCGTCCACCCAGACACTGTGGCCGTCGAGATACATGTTCTCCGGCGTCGGATAAAACAGCAGATCGACGCCGGCCTCACGGCAGAGCTTTTCGTCGCGTTCAAAGTCGCGCGGGTAGGCATCGAGGTCTTCGTTCGGCCCGAACTGGGTCGGATTGACAAAGATGCTTGCAACGAGCACATCGCAGCGCTGGCGCGCCAGGCGCATCAACGAAAGGTGCCCGTCGTGCAGAAAGCCCATGGTGGGCACAAAGCCGATGGTTTTGCCGGCCCGGCGCAGCGTCTGCGCCGCGGCCTGCATCCCGTGCGGGGTGGTGATTATTTCCATAAATTACTCAGTCAGCTGTACATCGATCCGGTAAAAACTTTCCGTATCAAAAACCGTATCGGTATAACTCGACTGAGGCCAGAGAATATTGATTTCCAGGGGTTGGAAACTTTCCAGCAGGCCGGCGGTTCGCCAGACCGAGTAGACGCGGCCGCTGACCGAGGTCCAGCTGATCACATAGCTGTCCTCGTCAGGCGGCAGGTCGATCGGAGGCTCAATCGAACCGATGGTTTCAAGGGCAGAGGAATCCTGACCGGCAGCCGTTTCAGGCGCCAGGGCGATCGAAAACAGGGCCTCCGGATCGGTTGGATCGAGCCCGGCCACATAGGCCTCCAGCAGGGTGTTCACTCCGTTGGCAGCCGTTGCGGTCGGGCCGGCCTCGGTGCCGCCGTAATACAACGTCTCCCATTCATCTGGCAGTCCGTCATTATCCAGATCGCCATCCAGATCGACGGTTACCAACTCCACCACACCGGTGATTGTAATCAGGTCGAGTGCCATATCACTTAACCTGCTATCGTCAACCAGCCCGGCAAAGCGAACCGTCACATTGGACAGCCCCTGATAGGCATCGAGCGACAGGTACATCTGGCTCCATTCGGCACCCTGATCGCCTGACTTCGCCCAGAGCTGGGTCCACTCGCTGCCCCCGTCGGTGCTGGCCGCCACGGAAAGAGTGCCCATCTTCGAGCCGTACATCATGTACATAAAGCCGAGCTCCACTTCAGACACCGAACTGAAATCGAACGTGCAGGACAGCCAGGCCGTCTGACCGGCATGCCCTTCCGACTCAGTATAAACATACCAGCTTCCGTCGCCGGCAGAGGACGGACCGGTCTTTCCGGTCGGAGTCGAGCCTGTGTTGCGCAGCCACGAAAAATCTCCGTCACTGTAACTCCAGCCGTCAAAGCCATTCTCAAAACTGACAAGATAACTGTAGTTTGTAGTCGCCGAAGGCTCAGGATCGGGATCAGGGTCGGGGTCCGGATCCACAACCGTCGCGCGGTAGGCCGCCAGAACATCCTTCATCTGCCGCATGGTGCGGGCGTTGTCGCCGTCTGTCACATGGCCGGTGGCGTTGACGGTGCTGCCGGTATAGCTGACATCGGGATTGGAAAAATAAGCCGTCCGCGAATAGTCGGCGCTCCCGTCGTTGTCGTAATCCTCGTAGGTCATCACCGTGCAGTAGCCGTCATAGGATAAATGGCTGTCGGCCCACTGCCAGCCGGACGAATAGGAATAAAGCCCCGGACCCGCCTGAACAACCTGAGTTTCCGAATGATGGCATCCCATATTGTGGCCCCATTCGTGAACAACCGTATAGGTCCAATCGGTCTGCTGCACCCGGGCCAGGCAGAAAGCCAGATCCGCCCGCCCGGAGGTGCTGTTGAGCAGCCAGCCGAGCCCGCCGGTATCCGAGCGGTATGAAAAAAGACACACGAAGTCTGCGCCGCAGGTGTCGCGCAGCGTGTGCACCTCGTCCATGTAGCCGTCGACATAGGTCAACCGGTCCAGATCAGTATAGCAATCCGATTCCGTGTAGTCGATTTCCGCGCTGTGAACCAGCTGCAGGTAGATCTGCGTATCGGAGTTTCCATGCGCTTCATTGGCCCGCTGCATGGCAAGCGCAATGTTGGCCTCCATATTCGCCACGTTATTCCCCTCATAAGCCAGTGCCGCCGGAGTATAAACCACCAGAACATCCACCACCGTGGAGCCAACGGGCGCATCGGCCGCCGCAACGGGATCAGCCGGCGCATCAGACGCGGTCTGCGCCGCGGGCTGAAAAACGGCATCGGCCACCGGGGATTCGGCACCTTCCAGAATAATGGAGTTTTGCCTGTCCACCTCAATGGCAACATGCTCAGCTGTTTCCGGGTTGAACCGCACATAATAGGTTCCGCGGCTGCCGGCTTCGACCGACACGCGCAGCTGCCGGTCGCTGTAGGAGAGGTAGAGCGTGCCGCCGGACTCGCCCTGCAGATGTGCCGTCACGCCGACCGCTCCGTTGGGATAGCGGGTTACATCGCTGATGGCTGCAGCGAACACCGCATCGTCAAACAGCGCCAGAGTGATCAGATCCCCCTCTTCCAAAACCGGATCGGACGTCATCCAGGCCGGATCGGGAACAATCCGGCGCACCCGCTTGGCGGCGGGACTGTTCCCCGTCCAGGGAACATTGGCCGGCTCGCCGCCGGAGATCAGCGCAATCGCATTGGCGCTGTCCGGCACAGCCGCCGGCGCGCCGGCCGCAGGAACTGCAGCGTCAGCCGGCTCGACCGCTGAATCCGCGGACTCCATTGCGGGAGCCGCAGCGGCGGGCGCGCCGCGGCCGGCAGGTTCCGCCCGCCGGCCGCCCTCCCGGCTCAAAGACCGGGAAACAACAAAGAGGGCCGCACACAAGGCCGCGCTCAGCAATACCGCTCGGATAGCTTTCATAGAGACTCGCAAAGGTAAAAGTTAACAATCCACTCCAGCAAACGAGCACAAAGCGTGCCGTGGACTGCCTGAATTTCACCCGCGCTAGTCAGCCAGTTGAACATCGATGCGGTAGAAGTTCTCCACCCGCGGAACCGAATCGGTCCAGCTCGCCTGCGGCCAGGCAATATTGGTTTCCAGGGGCTGGAAACTTTCCAGCAGATTGGTGGTGCTCCAGACCGAATAAACGCGCCCGGAGGTCGCGTTCCACCGGACCGTGAATCCGTTCATATCGGTCAGCATGGCAGTAAAGAATGAATAGGGATCGGTCGGATCGAGCCCGGCAATGTAGGCCTGCAGCACGGTATTCACGCCATTCGACGCCAGCGCGGACGGGTTTGCATTCGTCTCGCCGCCGTAGTACAGCAGCTCCCAGTCGTTCGGCAGGCCGTCGCCGTCACTATCGTCCAATACCCCAGTAACCGTCAGCGCAAACGACGGCCCCAGTGCATGTTCCGTCGCGTTGGTGTCCGTCAGGACGGCTGCCAGCATGTAGGTGCCCGGCGAAAGATTGCTCAAGGTCGAATAGTACACCGGCTGGCCCGCTAGAGTTGCATCGACTTCTCCCGCAGCACGCATTGACAGTGCCTCATCGCTCGCAAACGGCTCCCAGGCATACCAGTCACCGCTGGTGATCGCCAGGCTGTCCAGGCGAACGCCCGGCCAGTCCCCGGAATAATACCCGCCGCTGGAAACCGAAAAGCGGAGGGTGATCTCCTGGCCGGCATAGTCGGAGAGCGACACCGACTGGCTGGACCAACTGGACTCATAAATCCGATCCTCCGAGTCCGAATAGGCCTCATACAGCTCGCTGTAGGTCTCGCCGCCATCCGTCGATACATCGACCGTAAACTCGGCAATATACAACCGGGCACATTGCCGGAACGTCAGCGATGCCGATGCATCCGGCACAAAAATTTCATCCAGAATCAACGAGGCCGAACCGTAATTGCTTGACGATTCTTCAACATACCAGCAACTGCCGGAATAGCCGGCGGCAACAACCTCCCATCCGCTGTTGTCTCCCGTAATCTCCGAACAGTTCGACGACCAGGTTCCTTGCTGGTGCTCCAGGCACATGAGGTCCAGCTGCGCCACTTCATTGGTACGCCGTTTCGGCATAATCCACTCCAGCTCAACCGACCCGCCGGTCACAGCGGAAACCTCATTGGTCAGCGGAAAGGCCATCAGTTTGGGACGCAGTGCAGTAATCCCACTGCTCAGCGCGCCATTGGGCACCCCGGCCGCCGTATACCACCCGTTATTGCTCCCGCCCCAGCCGTAATTGATATGATAGGTTGTTTCCCCGTCATCAACCATCAGTCCGTCCGCCACAATCGCATGGCCCGGGATCGACACCACACAGGGAAAACCGGCGCGCAGGTCGGCCTCCATCGGATCAATCAGCGCGGACTGGGACGAGGCATACTCGATCGACTCATAATAAAAATAATCACTGAGCCGGCTTCCGAGAGTATGCGTGCCGGCACTGGTTCCATCGGATTCATAGTCTGCTTCACAGGCCACGCCGAGCTCGACCATCAGCTCCGCCACCGCGTCTTTGGATGACGAGGAATCCGTATTCCACGGATCGTACGAATCTTCCATCAGGGCCCATGCGTAGGAATCGGAAAAATCGGCGCTGTGTGTGCCCGTGATACTGCCCCAACTGTCGGTGTAGGAATGGGATCCGGTTCCGAAGACCGGCCATCGATGGAAGTTTAGAATCTGAGCGTAGGCCGTCGGCACACAACCGACGGGAACCCGATAGTCGTAGTACTGACTGCCGGAAGGGTCGTCCGGGCACAACAGGTTATAGGGGTTGTTCTGGTTCCAGCTCGTTTCAAGAAACGGCCCGACCAGTTCATCTTCTGCGGTGGCGGCCATCTTTGCCGCAGGCGATGTCATCCCCGTCGCATCCCAACCGGCCAGCTCTGCGGCTTTCCGCTCACAATAATCCAGCAGCATCCCCCGCAGGGCATTGAGCGGATCGTCCGACAAATCGAGCGACGAATCGGCGCTGAAGGATACGACCAGCGGGAGCCGGTCGTCGGAGTTGAGGATCAGATATCCGGCCGGGGACAGCTCGACGGCATAAACCGAATAGTCTCCGCTGTCCGGGAATGTCTGAACCGATGCAACCGTAAAGGCAGACCTGGACATCACCGGGTTGCCGGCCATCCACTCCAGCGCCAGCTCCACTGCTGAATCCCGAGAACGTTCAGCCGAGTTTGCAGCACCAAAAAACAGCAAGGAAAACACCCACAATACACTCCAATACGTCTTTGACATAACCTCTCCATTCCGCGAATGAATGAAGAAGCAGAAAGCATACCTTTAAGGGCACTGTTTACTGTTCCGGAAACCCGCCACTCTCCACATCCGCTTTATATTCCGTTAAGGCATTCTGGATCAACGGCTTGAGATCGGCGTACTTTTTGACGAACCCGGGCACATGGCCCTGGCCCATGCCGAGCACATCCGTAAAAACGAGAATCTGCCCGTCGCAGTGCGGCCCGGCCCCGATTCCAATGGTTGGAATCTTCAGCGCGGCTGTAATGGTTTGGGCCAGCCCGGCGGGCACACATTCGAGCACCAGCGCGAAGGCACCGGCCTGCTCCAGGACCATGGCATCATCCATCAGCCGGCGCGCGGCCTCGTCGGTTTTGCCCTGCGTTTTGAAGCCGCCGAACTCCTTGACGCTCTGGGGCGTCAGTCCGATATGCCCCAGCACGGGGATGCCGTTGCCCACCAGCCGTTCGATCAGCTCCGCGCGGATCGCACCGCCCTCGATCTTCACCGCGTCGGCACCGGCCTCTTTGATAAAGCGGCCCGCATTCTCAATCGCGGTATCGACTGCGCCCTGATAGGACATAAACGGCATATCGCCCACCACCAGCGCATCGCTCACGCCGCGCGCCACCGCCGCGGCATGATGCACCATTTCATCCATGGTCACCGGCAACGTGGTTTCATAGCCGAGCACGGTATTCGCCAGCGAGTCGCCGACCAGAATCAGCGGGATCCCGGCCTCATCGGCATAGCGGCCGCTCAGCGCATCATACGCCGTCAGCGCCGTGATTTTCTGCTTCCCCTTCAGGGCTTTTATTTTCGGGACGGTCCAGGTCATATCCGTTCTCAGTTAACAGTAAACGTGATAAAAAATTGATTTCCGGGCACTGCGGTCATTCACCCCGGGCAGCGCATCCGAAGAGCGACTTCATGAGCGGAATGTGTAGAACAAGGACCGGGGGATGTCAAGGTCGGGCGCCTGCCCCCTGAAAACCGAAACCGGCCCATCAACCCTCCTGCGGCCAAACCATTGAGCCGCCGCAAAAACCCGCGAAATCAGCCGGGCCGGGCAGTTCATCCCAGCGCCTTTGCCGTGGCCTTGATGAATTCGCCCAGCTCTTCGCGCAGATCTTCATGCTGCAATGCAAACTCGACATTGGTTTTGATGTAGTCGAGCTTGTTGCCGATATCAAACCGTCGGCCTTCAATCTGCCAGCCGTACATGGGGCGCGCCTGCGCCATTTTGCGCATGGCGTCGGTCAGCTGAATTTCGTCGTTTTTGCCGGGTTCGGTTTCGACCAGATAATCAAAAATTTCCGGCGTAAACACATAGCGGCCCGCGAACACCATGCGCGAGGGCTCCGTGCCCGGATCCGGCTTCTCGACCAGGTCGTTTACGCGGTAGAGCCGGTCGCCTTCCTGCGTGCCGTCCATCACCCCGTAGCGCGAAACCTTTTCCTTCGCAACCTCTTCAAGCGAAACCACGGAGGCGTTTTTTTCGTTGTAGACGTCAATCAGCTGGCGGGTGACCGGCACATCCGTGCCGGACCGCAGAATGGTGTCGCCCAGCAGCAGCGCAAACGGCTCGTTGCCGATGTGCGAGCGCGCATGCGCCACCGCGTCGCCCAGCCCCTTGAGTTCCTTCTGCCAGACAAAATAAATGTTGGCCATCGAAGAAATATTGCGAATCTCCGCCAGCAGCTCTTCTTTGTGCTTGGCCTCCAGTTCCGCTTCGAGTTCAAAATTGCGGTCAAAGTATTCTTCAATCGAGCGCTTGGATTTCCCGATCACCATCAGGATATCCGTGATGCCCGAGGCGACCGCCTCCTCCACCACATAATGGATCACCGGCTTATCGACCACCGGCAGCATCTCTTTGGGCTGCGATTTGGTCGCGGGCAGGAAGCGGGAACCAAAACCGGCGGCGGGAATGACTGCTTTGCGGATCATGCGGGGTCCTTTCAGATCAGGTGCGGGCGAAAAACATGAATGCCCATGGAGCTCAGTGACTCGACCAGGCGCTGCCAGGCCGCCTCGTCTTCATACAGCCCGACGATCGCGCCGCCGGAGCCGGTGAATTTTGCGCTGGCACCGGCCGCGCGGGCCGCGTCGACCATCGCGAGGTTGTCGGGGTGGATTTTATAAAGCGCGCGCCGGCGGTCAAAATTGGCATCCAGGATTCGGCCCAGCTCGCGGCGGTCTCCGGAGAGCAGCGCGTCGCGCGCGCGGACGGTCAGATCGGCCCAGAAGCTCATCGCCTCGACCACCTCGGCCTCGCCGCGGTCGTAGCGCCCGCGGATGTCGTTATGAAACACATCGGACGATTCCGACAGATCGGTGCGGTAGGCAATGTAGACCGGCGGCAGCTGTTCCGGCGCAAGCGGCTCGTAGATGCCCTGCCCGGTTTCCTCCATCACGGCGCGGTCGAAATCCATATAGACCAGCCCCTGATAGACCTGCGCCACGCGGTCCTGCAGCCCGGCGGATATGCCCAGCTCTTCGGTCTCAACCGAAAGAATCAGATTGGCCAGCAGCGGTCTGGGAATCTCCACATTGTAGAACTGCATCAGCGCCCGGAAACAGGCGGTGATGATCGCGCTCGAGCCGGCCATGCCGACATGCGGCGGAATGTTGCTGAAATAGCGCAGCGAGAAATTTTTCTTTTCCAGCTCCAGGCCCATTTCCCGGGCGGCTTCGGCAAAGCGCTTCAAGGCGGCCTCGACCAGCCGCAGCCCGCCGTAATACCCGTAGCGCCCGATGCTGTCGGTCAGATTGTCCAGATCGCGGAACACCATCCGGTCGCGCGGACCGGGCAGCAGCTCCAGCTCCCGCGAGGGATACAGCACCGCCTCCGCGAAAAAATCGTCAAATGTAAAGGAAATCGTCCGGCCGAAATAGCCGTCGGACGGATTGCCGACCAGACCGGCACGCGGATAAGCTTTACAGCGGATAATCATCAGCCGTTGAACCTACGCGAATAAAAGCGACTTTTAAAGCTGAAAGTCAAACCGCAACCGCTCCGCCTCGCTGAGCCGGATCGACGGTGCGCCGAGCGTATCATCGAGCGGCTCCACCGTGCGCGGCCCGAACAGCGGAAACACCGCCGGCACCGCTTCCAGAATCGGAATGCCCGTCTTTACGGGCTTTTCCAGGGTTTGGAAACCCTGACTCCGTTTTTTTCCAAAGGCCGGAACCCGCCGGACCGGCAAAACAAGAGCGACACCGCGCGCGGCGTGTGGTACATCCTCACGCCATGCCCGTACTCCTTAAAAACCAGACCGCCGAAGACCTGCCCCGCCTGCTGGGCATCTCGCTTCGTCAGGCGCGCATGATCCAGGCCGCCGTGATCCGCACCGGAAAACTGCCGGACACGCAGGACGGCCTGTCCAAATCCGCATTGCAGACTCTTCGCAACGCGGCTGAAATTCCGAACCTGACCGTTGCGGACAAAACGGTTTCGCCGCAGGACGGCTTCACCAAATACCTGTTCCGCGGGGACGGGCCCGATGCCTTTGAGGCCGTCCGCATCCCGCTTCTGCACAAATCGGACGATCAGAAATATATCGCCTGCGTCAGCTCGCAGGTCGGCTGCGCCCTGGGCTGCGCCTTTTGCTGCACCGGCAAAATGGGATTCAAACGCAACCTCTCCGCGTGGGAAATGGTCGATCAGGTCCTCCAGATCCGGGCGAACTCCCCGCACCCGGTGCGCGGCGTCGTCTTCATGGGCATGGGCGAACCGCTGCTCAACTACAACGAAGTCATCCGCGCCGCGCATATTCTCTCCGAACCCTGCGGCGGCGCCATTTCCGCCAAAGCGATCACCCTTTCCACCGCCGGCATTGCGGCCGCCATCCGGCGCTTCACCGACGAGCGGCAACCGTTCCGGCTGGTGGTTTCGCTCACGTCCGCCGACCCGCAGCGCCGGCGCGAACTCATGCCCGTCGAAAAACTGCACTCCAGCGCCGAGCTCATGGATGCCCTGCGCGAGCGCCACGCCATCACCGGCAAGCGGATTCCGCTGGCCTGGACGATGATTTCCGGCGTCAACACCGGCGAAACGGATGCCAGACAGCTGGCCGAGCTGACGCTGGGGCTGCCGGTCATGCTCGACCTGATCGACGTCAACGATCCGACCGGGACGTATCGCCCGCCCCCGCCGGAAGAATTGAACGCCTTCCGCGACGCCCTGCGCCTCCACCTCGGCGCTCCCGTCGTCCGCCGCTACAGCGGCGGAAAAGACATTCATGCCGCCTGCGGTCTGCTGGCGGGGCGGTCGGCCCAAACCTGAACCGGCTGTATCGGGGCCGGCTGTTTTTTTGCCGCCCCCTTGCGGACCGCATCTTTTTGATTTACAAAAAGCACTTTCGCTTGTGCTCAGGTCCAATGTCTGGAGAATGCAGGGATGCATAAAAAAACGGAAATCGAACTGATGGCCCCGGCCGGATCGCACGCGGCGCTGACCGCCGCGATCGGTGCGGGGGCAGACTCCGTCTACTTCGGCGTCGGCAAGCTCAACATGCGCGCGCGCTCGGCCGACTTCGGTCCCGACGACCTGCCCGGCATCGCGCAAACGTGCCGCGACGCCGGGGTAAAGAGCTATCTCGCCCTCAACACCATCGTCTACGACGACGAGCTCGACGAAATGCGCGCGCTGTGCGACGCCGCCAAAGCCGCCGGCGTCTCCGCGGTCATCGCCACCGACATCGCCGCCATCGGGTATGCCCGCTCGATCGGCCTCGAGGTCCACATCTCCGTGCAGGCCAACGTCGCCAATTTCCAAACCCTGGAATTCTACAGCCGCTGGGCCGACACCGTCGTCCTCGCCCGCGAGCTCACTCTCGACCAGATTTCCAGTATCTGCAGAAAAGTGCAGCAGCAAAACGTACGCGGCCCCTCCGGCGAGCTCGTCCGTCTTGAGCTCTTCGGCCACGGCGCGCTGTGCGTCGCCGTCAGCGGCAAGTGCTACATGAGCCTCGCGCAGAACGGCCACTCCGCCAACCGCGGCGCCTGCCTGCAGACCTGCCGGCGCAAGTACCGCGTCACCGACGAGGAGACCGGCGAAGAGCTCGTCATCGACAACAAGCACGTCATGTCGCCCAAAGACCTCTGCACCGTTCAACACCTCGACAAAATTTCAGAGGCCGGCATTTCCGTGCTGAAACTCGAGGGACGCGCGCGCACCGCCGACTACGTCGCCGTCACCACCCGCGTCTACCGCGAGGCGCTCGACGCCCTCGCCGCCGGAACCTACAGCCCCGAAAACTGTCAGCCGTGGATCGACGAACTGAGCACGGTGTTCAACCGCGGCTTCTGGCACGGCGGCTACTATTGCGGCAAACCGCTCGGCGAATGGTCCGGCAACTCCCACTCGCAGGCCACCGAAACCCGCGACCAGATCGGCGTCGTATCCAACTTTTTCGCCAAAATCAGCGTCGCCGAATTCAAACTCATCAAACACACCATCCGCCCGGGAGAAACCCTGCTGCTCGAAGGGCCGACCACCGGCGCGATGCGCTTCACCGCCGAAAATCTGCACGTCGACGGCCGGCCGGCGGACTGCGCCGCGCCGGGCGATCTCGTCACGCTGGCCCTGCCCGCCCAGGCCCGCCGCCAGGACAAGGTGTTTTTGATCCGCCCCCGAAATCCCTGACGCTGACGTTGCAGGCCCGGGCGCCCCATACCTTTACAGGTGTGGGAACCGGTTGACCCCATACCTTTACAGGTATGGGCAGATAATATTCGCAACATGAATAACATGAAGCATTTATGGATATTTATCTCTGATATAATGACGAACCCATGCGCCGAAAGCATCAACAGGGGGGCGTGAACCCTGACCTGAAAGGTGCAAATGGGCTGGTATTTCGATCATTCCGCCCCTATGGTTGCCTGCTTAACGGCAAAAGGAGTTTTCATGCGTTTTCTATCTGCTTTCCTGATTCTGGTTTCCTGCCTCATATGCGGCTGCGGTCCAAAAGCCGCGCCGCTGCCTCCGCCGAGCGAAGAGGAAGTTGCCGCCTTTGTAGATGCCGCCCTGAACGGCGAAACGGCCGCGGTGTCCGCCGCGCTGGAAAAAGGAATACCGGCAGATCAGAAAACCGCGGAAGGCCACTCCGCGCTCATGACGGCCGCCTTCAACGGCCACGTCGAGACCATGAAGGTACTGATTGATGCCGGCGCGGATGTCAACCTGCGGGTCAACCAGGGCGTTACGCCG
The DNA here is from genome assembly GCA_041584215.1 of Tichowtungia sp. GTDB lineage: Bacteria > Verrucomicrobiota > Kiritimatiellia > Kiritimatiellales > Tichowtungiaceae > Tichowtungia. Next base: position 38,024 of record JBFHEM010000018.1, read on the forward strand.
CTGATGGCCGCCTGCGGTCCCTACCCGGCCGCGGTTCGCCTGCTGCTCGAAAACGGTGCGGAGGTCAATGCGACCGATGAGATTGAAAACTTCACGGCGCTGATGTACGCCGCAACCGACGGGCTCTCGCCGGTGGTTGACATCCTGCTCGAGCACGGCGCCGACCCGTCGATGAAAGATGTCGACGGCGACACCGCCGGCAACTTTGCCCAGAACAGCGGCTTTGCGGCGCTGGCCGAAAAGCTGCATGCGCTTGAAACCAAGGAGACACCATGAACCTCCGCAGAGAACTCAGCAAAGAGGTGCAGTCCCGCCTCGCCGCCGGCGAAAGCAAGGCCGACATCTACAAAGCGCTCAGCGGCCGCTTCCGCGCCGGCGCGGTCGAACGGTCGCTCGCTCAGTGGCCGCTAGCGGCAGCGAAAAAACAGTACCGGCAGCAGAATGTCCCGCTGGTGATCATTGCCGTTTTCTTTCTGCTGCTGAAACTTCTGCAGCTGGCCGCCGTGTTCCAAACCCTGGAACCCGAAAAGCTCGTTTTTGCCATCCCGCTGGCCGCCCTGCCGTTCATCATCTACAGCTATGTGATCTACGGCGTAAAAAACTGCAACCTGATCGGCTACATTCTGCTGATCCTGATGAGCATTCGAAATCTGCTCCTCATTACGCAGGTGGACATCTCCAATCCCCAAAACATGATGCTCTTCGCGATGAGCGCCGCCGCGATCGTGCTGGCGATCCTCCAGAAACGCCGGTTGTTCCCCAATACCTCGTGGCTCCTGCGCCACCAGAAAGACTCCAGCGGTCATCTTGTTTTTTAGTCACTTCAGGCGCAGCCGCTTGACGGCGGCCCGCTCCCGCCGGGTCCACGGGTGAAGGTTCAGATCGGAACCGTCGGCCTGCCAGACCAGCACCGCAGCATTTGTGAGCGGCTCGACAAAGTGGAACTTAATTTCGGAAGCGCCGCGGGCACTTCCGGAAAGAATCTGAGCCTCCAGAGAGGCTGTCCGGTATGTTCCGGCGTCCAGCGGAACCCAGCGGAACGCTTTGAGCCCCGGCTGCTGAACAATCGTTGCGGAGCGGCCGGAGAGCGTCAGTTCCCGGCCGGACGTTTGACTGACCTGAACGCCGGCACCCATGACGGGCAGCGGATCGCCGGGCCTCCACTCCGTCCCGTTCTGTCCGGGCATCATCGTCAGCACATCGACCTCAAGATCCGGATTATTCAGAACCACCCGCAAAATCTCCTGCATGAACTGCGCGCGAACAAACAGGCCGGGCGTATTGACCAGCAGCAGCCGCTCCCCGTCCTGAATCTGTGCGCGCAGCGGCTCGATCTGCCGGAGCATTTCGCGCACCGATCCCGGCTGCTGCGCGATCTCGGCATGCCGCTCATGCAGCTTTGCGGACTGAAACACCGCATAGGCCGCCAGCAGGATGCTCAGTCCGGTTCCAAACCTTGGAAAACGGACTGCGGTAAGAGCCAGAATCCCGACATATGCAACGGACGGCAGATAAAGATAGCGCTCGCTGAGATAAACGAAACTGGTCGGCAGCCAGGTCAAGGCACCCAGCAGAAGAAACAGCCAGAGCCGCCGGTCGCGCCTCAGCAGCCACATGGCCGTGCCGAGCAGGATCCATCCGCCAATCAAACCGGCCGGATGATGCAGCGCGGAAACGGTCTGCGCATCGGCAAACGGCACCGTGATCTCTGCGCCGAAAAGGTTTCCTGAATAGCTGCGCAGCTGCAGCCACAGGTGGCTTAGAAATCCGGACGACAGCGGCGACACCAGATAGGGAACCACAAAGTCGCTGCCCTCTCCGCACAGCGCCACCTTTTTTAAGATCAAAACGCCCGCCGCCACTGCGCCGTATAGCGCGTAAAGCCGCCAGTCCGGTTTGCGGCGCGCCACCCAAAAATCACAGGCGGCAAAAACCACCGGCGCGGCAATCGCCAGCTCCTTGGTCAACAGCGCAAAAATAAAAAACGGAATCGCCCACCGGCGGCGGCCGGACAGGTGCAGAGCAAATGCCGCCAGAAAACCGAATGCAGCCAGCGAGTCGGTGCGCCCGGCGACATACCAGATGCACTCGGAATGAGCCGCCAGCCCGGCAAACAGCAGGGCCGCCGCGACAGCGGGCGGGCCGCGGCCCAGCAGGCGAAGCATCAGCCGGAGAACCAGCAGGGAACAGGCGAGATGAATCAGCACATTGGTCAGCGTCAGGCCGAAGGCAACCCGGTCGCCCCAGACCGCCCGGTCGAGCGCATAGGAAAGCACCACCGTCGGGCGGAAAAACCGGATGCGTCCCTCCTCCTGCATGAACCACAGATGATCCCAGCGGTTTTCAACCGTCATCGCTTCGAGCGCATCCAGCCGGCCGGCCGGCCACTGCTGGATGTGGTGGAGATAGCGGTAGTCGTCCGCCTCCAGCCGGGGACTGTCCAGCACCGGCCACGCCGAGGCCAGCACCGCCGCGATACAAAGCAGCAGGCCCGCCGCAAACCATCTGGATTCAGCCTTCATTCATTTGATGCTAAACCACCCGGCACAAAAAGCAAACGCTTCGCTTGCCCTGCATCTGCCGAAAAGGAAAGATGCCCGCATGCAATTTACAGGGAATACAGACGAAAGCAGCGCGCGCTACTGGGACGACCTCGCCGGCCTCTACCAGAAAGAGACGCGCATCTCCACCCGCGACTTCCACTACGGACCGCTGCTGCCGGGAGACTCCATCCTCGGCCTGCTTCCAACCATTGAAAAAAACCTCCAAGCCCTGGAAGTTGGATCCGGCGCGGGGCAGAACTCCATCTTTCTGGCCAGACAGGGCGCGCAGTGCACCGCCATCGACATTTCGGAAGAGCAGCTCGATCACGGCCGCAAACTGGCCGAAAAGGAAAACGTCGCGGTCGATTTCCGCTGCATCTCCATGGACGCATTGGAGGATCTTCAGCATTCGCGCAGCCCTACCAGTCCGGCACCCGCCCCATCTTCCACTCTTCCAACCTTCCAGTCTTCCACTCCTCCTTCCTTCGACCTGATCCACTCCTCCTACGCCCTGCCGTTTTCGGCCGATCCGGCCAAGGTGATCGCCGGTTGCGCCGCGCGGCTCAAACCCGGCGGCACGCTGCTGCTGACCACCGGACACCCGCTTTACGCCGGCGAATGGCTCGACATCGGCGACGGCGAGGACGGCGTTTTTCTGCCCAACTATTTTCAGCTCGAAGCCGATGTGCGCATGTCGATGGATGACAAAACCATGAACGCCGCGCAGTACTGGCCCATCTCGCAGATCGCCGAGTGGATGCATGAGGCCGGACTGGTCATCGAGCGGCTGCTCGAGCCCGCCCCCCTGCCGATCCCCGACATGAGCAAAACCGAAATCCTCGAAAAAGTGCCTTACGACAGCAAGGGCTGGCGCGCACTCTACGACCAGCTCGCCCGCATCCCCGTCGTCGTGATTTTCAAATGCCGCAAAACCTGATCCGCCGATTACAGCTCAAGATTGAACCCATCATCAAAGGCAGGCAGTCTTACCGAACAGGTTATGGAAGAAAAACGCAACATCCTGAGTGTGGCCGAGCTGAACCGCAAGGCGCGGCTGATGCTGGAAAACAGCATCGGCGAGGTATGGGTCGAGGGCGAAATCTCGCGCCTGACGCGCCACGCCAGCGGCCACTGGTATTTCACGCTCAAGGACGAAGCCGCCGCGGTTTCGTGCGCGATGTTCAAGCAGCACAACATCTCCGTGCTGTTTCACCCGCAGGATGGAGTCAAAGTCCGCGTGCTGGGCCAGGCCAGCCTCTACGAGGCGCGCGGAAACTATCAGCTGATTGTCCGCGCCATGGAAGAGGCCGGCCAAGGCAGCCTGCAGGAGCAGTTTGAAAAGCTGAAAGCCAAACTGGCGGCCGAGGGACTGTTCGACCCCGCCCGCAAAAAGCCGCTGCCGATGCTGCCGCGCCGGATCGGAGTGGTCACCTCCCCCACCGGAGCGGCCGTGCGCGACATCATCAACGTGCTCACCCGCCGCTTTCCAAACCTTGAAATCCTGCTCGCGCCCGTCACCGTGCAGGGCCCGACCGCCGCCAACAGCATCGCCAGGGCGATTCGCTATCTGAATAAAGCAGAGCAAGCGTCCCGCTTGCCTATTCAGGAAAGAAACGAGCGGGACGCTCGTTCTACATTTTTCAACCCCAACCTCCCTCTGGATATTCACGAACGCAACCTGCCACACTGGGAACAGGATGGAACGACCTACTTTATCACGTTTCGGCTTGCCGACTCCCTGCCGCAAAAAAAATTAGATCAATGGATTAGTGAACGCCAAGCATGGCTGAAAACGCACAATGAACCCTTTTCTGAAATGGAACTGGAGGAATACGCTCAGCTATTCAATGAGCGCATTAATGACTGGCTAGATGCAGGGGAAGGATCCTGCCTGCTTGCAAAAAAAAACAACGCAAAGATCGTGGCTGACGCACTCAAGCATTTTGACGGCCAACGCTATCGACTTGGCGAATGGGTGGTGATGCCAAATCATGTTCATGTCGTGGTCACACCAATCGGTGATCATTCATTAACTGATATTATTCAGTCATGGAAATCATTCACCGCCCATGAAATTAATAAAAACACCGATTCTTCCGGTCAGCTATGGCAACATGAATCCTACGACCACATTGTTCGAAGCCCCGAACAGCTTTGTCATTTCGAACAATACATTCATAACAACCCGGCGAAAGCCGGAGTTAACGTAGAGCAAGCGTCCCGCTTGCCTTTCGCCAGCATAGGCAAGCGGGACGCTTGCTCTACTTTAGGGATCGACCTGCTGATCGTCGGGCGCGGCGGCGGCAGCATGGAGGATCTGTGGGCGTTCAACGAGGAAGTGGTGGCGCGCGCAATCGCCGGCTCGGAGATCCCGGTCATTTCCGCCGTCGGGCACGAGATCGACTTCACGATCGCCGACTTTGTGGCCGACGTGCGCGCACCGACGCCGTCGGCGGCGGCCGAGCTGGCCGTGCCGGTACAGAGCGAGCTGCAAACACGGGTCGTGCGGCTGTCCGCGCGGCTGAGCGGGTCGCTGCAGAACCGCGCGCTGGTGCTGCGCGAAAAGATACCCGGCCTGCGGCAGGCGATGAATCAGTCCCTGCGCAGCGGCCTGCAGCAGCGCCAGCAGCGGATCGATGAAGCCGCGCTGCGCATGACCCACGAGCTGAAAAATTCGGTCACCGTCCAGCAGCAGCGCCTGCCCCGCCTGCAGCAATCGCTCACGCACAGCCTGCAAACCGCCCTGGCCAAAAACCGGCAGGCGCTGCCGGGACTGCAGCAGACGATGACGCACTGCCTGCACAGTGCGGTGGCGGAGAAAAAACAGAACGTCAAACGCCTGGAGGCGCAGCTGCGTGCGCTCAGCCCGCTCGGCGTGCTGGAGCGCGGCTACAGCCTGACCGAAACCGAAGCCGGCGCCGTCGTGCGCGATGCCGCCGATGTAAAACCCGGCGACCGGATAAAGACCCGTTTTGCAAAAGGAAGCATTACCTCAGAAATTATTTCAAAGGAATAGAATAAAGTAGAGCAAGCGGCTCGCTTGCAACGAAACGAGCGGGACGCTCGTTCTACTTTCAGAAAGGAACAATCATGGCTGAGAAAACTGTCGATTTCGAAAAATCACTCGAACGCCTTGAAACCATCGTCGACGAGATGGAGAGCGGCGAGCTGGCGCTCGAGCAGATGATCAAGCACTTTGAAGAGGGCTCGAAGCTGGTCACCCTCTGCTCCGCAAAGCTGACCGAGGTGGAGCAGAAGATCGAAAAGCTGGTCAAAAAAGGCGGCGACATGACCCGCGAGCCGTTTGAGCCGGAAACGACATCATAAAGGGTTCGTGTTTACGCGATTCCCCGGAAGAATATGACATCCGCGGTCAGGGATGGAGACTGAGGGCGTAAAGCCCGTTTCGAAGAGGTTGTCCCGGATGCGGATCTTTTCGAAGCCGGTTCCGGATGCTACAGGTTGAATGAGCAGTGCTTCCATCCCGCTGTTGATAACCACATTGGACATCACATCGAGATTTCGGCTGTAGCCGGATTCGAGCCACTCGTATTCCGGCGCAATTTTAATGGCCTGCATGTGCGCGTTTTCGATGCGGTTGCCGCGGATGGTTCCGTCGCTCGCTTTGATCAGAATGCCCCGCGAGCGGTTGTTGCCGAAGGTGCAGTCCATTACGGCGAACCCATTCCCCTTGCGGTTGGTGGACGCAATGACGCTGCCGTGCGGCAGTTCGACGATGCGATCCAGCCGAACGGTGTACGCCTTCTCTAAATAATCGCGAACCCACGGCAGCAGATCGAGTTGCCGAAGCGCCTGCCGTTCTGCGTCCGTGATGCCGCCGGCCGGCTCAACGGACAGCACCTTTGCGTCGGGCAGACGGATGCCGTCGACGGTAACCAGCTCAACGCCGTCGCCGGTCTCAATATCCATGGAGGTTTTCGCCAGCACGCGCAGTACCGAGCCGTCGGCTCTGACCACCAGATGATAGGCTCCGCAAATGTTCACGCAGTCGTCGCCCTGCCACATGGCCTTGCAGCCGATAATCTGCGGCCCGTGTTTGGCAAACTTGCTGTGGAAGGCATCGGCGTTGAGCGAATGCATGCGCCCGGCGCGCCGGTCGATGGTGCAGTTTTTATACAACGAGTCATCGCTGTGTTCCTCATAAAACCCAAAACAGGGAGAGGCATAGATCGTCATGTCTTCAAAGGCGGTGCCGACAGAGTTTTCGATGGTTACGGCGTGCGGAAGCTCTTCGCCGCACAGATGCTGAGCGGAGATCACCGCTGTGTCACCGACCTGCTCGCCGCCATCCTTGTCGGGTTCGCGCAGCTGAACCCGAAGGCGGTTTCCGGGAAGCGGCTTGAGCGTGTAGTCGTAATAGTTACCATAGCGCAGAAACCCATCCGGACCGTAAATGGCATATTTGAACGGGATCACGGTTTCCGAAGGTTGGAACCCGTCCATGATTTCGATGGTGTGGGTGCGGCGATCAGCAGAGATCTCAGTGATCCGCCCCTGTGTGAAGGGCAGCGGATCGTAGTCGATGGTCAGCCCCCGGACCGTCAGGTTGGTGCAGTATTTGATGGAGATGGCCCGGGTGGTTTCCGTGCAGACCAGCTCAGCTCCGGCGGCATCAATGGTGACATCCGAAAGGCTTTCAAGCAGCAGGTGTGTTCCTTCCCGCGGACGCGCGTCGTAGCGGCCGGGCGGGATGGTGATGTTTTTTTTCCCGGCCGCCAGCGCCTCGGCGACGACCTGCCGGAATCCGCCGCCGAGCGTGCGGTGAGCGATGCGCTGCAGGATTGCGGCATCGGCCGGAGACATGCCCGGCGGCAGGAAGGAATTACCCACCACCGACTGATCAAAGAAAAACTCAAACCAGACGCAGCCCAGCAGATACTTGCCTTCGCGGTTGGCGTGGATGCAGTCCCGCGACAAAAACCAGTGCCCGTCGCCTTTTGCTTTTTCCCATCCATACCAGCCGTTGTGCAGGGCGCGCCGGTCTTTTTCCGGAAGCTCCGGATATTTTGCGGTTTGCGGATCAAAGTCCGGGTCGGGCACGAACGGTCCCCACTCCGGATCCTGCCGGGCAGCCTCCATGGCATCGCCGCTCGGAATCTGGCGAAAGCCGGTTTCCCAGGACAGCGCATCATAGGCGCTGCAAAGGCCGTCATACATGGTGTCTGCGTTCAGCCCCTTTTCGCCGAAAAAGCCGTGATCCGTTCGGTAGGCCCAGGTTTGGTGAATGACGATTTCGGCTTGCGGCGCGTATTTGCGGATGGTTGCGATCAACCGGTCCACATGCGGATGATAGGATGCCGGTCGAAAACTTTTATGACTGACCTGCTGAATCGTCACGACATCCCACGGCTGTTCGCCCAGCAGCTGCGGCAGACTTTTTTTGCCGCCGAGGTACGGGCGGCCCTCCGGGTCGGCCGGATCCGCCTCATAAGCATCGACATGCCGCATGTGGCGTTCGAGATCGCACCCGCCGAGACAGGCCTTGCCGACCACAACCTGTTTTCCGGCAGCGGCGGCGATATCGCTCAGATATGTCAGTGCATTGTCGGCAAAGCTGTTTCCGATTGCCAGCAAGCGGATCGGGTCCCCGGCCGCGTGAGCCGCAGCACACGCCGCGCACACAACCATTAGAAACGCCAGTCGTATTATTCGCATCATTTTCGCTGCTCACCCTTTCAATTTTCCAGCAACAGGCCGCCGCTGATATTTGAGGCATTTGTGCCGATGCCAAGCAAAGCATTGGTATCGGCACCACTGCCGGGATTATAAACCGTGTTCGATCCGGTGAAAGAAATCTGATCGACCGTATCAAGCCACACGACCGATTTGTTCCAGGCATTGGAACCCACCATCCAGTGGTGCGAATCGGCAAACACATTGTCGCGCAGTTCAAGATCCGTCGTGCAGCGGAGGTAAAGACTGCAGCCCGGAGCGTTCGAGATGATGTTATCGCCGAACAGAATCCGCTGATGACCACAGGCATTCCACGCGCTGTCCATGGAATCAATGCGGACCGAGCCGTAGCTGTTGTCATTAATTCCGCAGTTGTTGACGGTATTGCCGACGATATCGACGTCCGCGGCATAGTCCCCTTCGAACCAGTACACCGGGTCGGGACGCAGCTGGATGCCGGCCAGCCAGGTGGTATCCACCACATTGTTGGATACCACGCCACTGGATGCCTTCACCAAAACACCGCGCGCCCGCGTGTTTTTAACCGAATTTCCGGCAATCAGAAAATCCTCGTTGCTTCGGTCCATGTTGGAAATATGGTCGCCCGGCGCGAGCTCCAGCGGCGAGTCAAGTGTCAGGTCGAACGCGGTATAGCCGGAAAACGAAACACTCGGGAAATGGGTATCGGTCAACGACTCCACTTCGGCGGATGTCAGAGACGAGGCGGATACAGAGACCAGTGTGCGCTCCAGCCGCTGCGTCATGCTGTGGGCGTAGAGCTCCAGCTGATCACCGGCAAAGCAGCTTTGCGAGCTTTTGAAAACCACAGTGACCACATTGGATGCGGGCTGACCGATCACGGCGGTGTAGGGAGAGGTCAGCACGAGACAGTCATCGCCCGTGTATTCCGTTTGGCAGTTCGTGATCCGGATATCGCCGGCCGTTGAATTCACATGGATACCGTCGGCATTGCTGGAACGCAGGCACTTCACCGACGCCAGCAGCGGCGTATTTCCCGGGACAACCGAAACCTCATTGAACGTCAACCGGCCGCCGCCGAACGCAAACACACCGAATGCCGGCGCACCGTGGAGGGTCACGCCGTTCAGCACGGCATCCGTACAGTCGAGCAGCGTGATCCCATGCGGCACGGCGGAGGCCAGGACGATGGAAAAATAATCGCCCACGGCGGTCGTATCGCTCGGACTCGATGTAAACGTGTAGCGGAACAGATTCGGCTCCAGTGTCTGGAGCTCGGTGCCGTCGGATTTCGGATAGCGCTGGGCCGCGCCCTGCTTCAATGGAAGATCTCCGGTCGGCGCATAGACCATGCTGCTGCCTTTGGCCGTCGCAGGCAGCGGATATCCTTGGTGAATGCGCAGGTCGAGCTGGTTTCCGTTCAGCGCTTCGATGGTGCCCTGGGTATAGAGCGGTGGGTCATAATCAACCGTCAACCCGTTCAATGTCACATGGCTGCATTGATACAGCTCAACCGCCCGGGTCGGTGTCTGGCAGATCAGGTAAACGCCCTCGGCATTCACCGTCAGACCGGTCACGGAACTGAGCAGCACATGGCGAGACGGTTCTTGGGAATAATAGCGTCCCGGGGTAATCGTGACCGAAGAATCGCCCCGGGCAGCGGCGGCTAAAATCTGCGTTTCGATGTCATCGCCGTCATAGCGAACCACGCTGAAATCCATTTCGAAATAATCACTGGTGGCGGAGCCGTCCGGACCGAAGGCCACATAAATCGTCTGGCCGGCGGAAAGCCACCCGATGGCGGTGTCAAAATGATTGGTGCTTGCCGGCGCGACAACTTTTCTCAGCAAGGCTCCTGACTCCCCGGCGAAAACCAGCACGTCCACCCCGTCGCCGGACGCGGACGGTTTGGCCAGCAAGCTGTTTTCAATGGCGTAAACACCACTGGCAGGAACCGTATAGGCGGCAACCGCATAGCGCGCCCGCAGGTTGGAAGATCCTTCCGGTTTGCCGGGATGGCCGCCGTTCCAGGTGAGCTTGAGGTAGGCCGCCGGGTCATTGTCTGAACCGGATCCATTGCCGTCGGGGGTCCAGTAGCCGCCGGCATCCTGCAGCGCGGCATATTCAGAGGGAACGCCGATGAAGCCCGAACGCAGATCGCCGGACTCGACATCCGCAACCCAGCCGGACGGTGCGTTCCAAAGATAGTGCCATCCGTCGGTCAACGGGGCATCCGCGCGGAAATCATTCCGATAGTTGGCGACCACCGTGCCGACGGGAGCGGGTGTCTGCAGGGAAAAGACGAAGGCAAACCCCGTCCCGCAGGCAAACACCGCCATCCACGTGATGGTTTTAAGCGGTTTCATTCTGCTTTCTGCGCGCCTCGAGCTGTGCGCGGATTTCATACGCTTTTTTCTCGGTGATTGGATAGGTCATCACCAGCAGCACCGTGACAACCAGCGCAATGGCCGCCATCCAGGTGAAGCTGAAGCGCAAACGAAAAATCGCCTGCTCTGTTTGCTGCGCAGCGTTGGCATCGAAGCCGGTCCACTGCAGGACATAGCCGGAGAGCAGCATTGCCAGGGCGGCGCCCAGTTTGTAGGTCCAGCCGTAAACAGCGCTGAACATGCCCTCGCGGCGCTCGCCGGTTTTCAGCTCATCGGCATCGACCGCCTCCGGAATCATCGCGTTAATAAAAAGGTATGCTCCGGCACAGCCGATGCCGAACAGAACCGTCGGGATGATTGAGAGGTATGGATGCGCCGGCGTATACAATGGCCAGCGCACAATGGCACCGACAACGGACAGCGAAAACGCGACGGCCAGCGCATTGCGTTTGCCGATTTTCTTCGACAGCTTGTTCATCAAGGGAAGCGCCACCATCGTCGAGATCGGGATCGAATAGCCGACCAGCGTCATCAATCCCCCGGAGGCCACCCCGGTATCGCCTCCAAACAGATAATAGACCGTCACGTAATAGCCCAGGGATCCAACCGTAATCACACCGAGGTAGCTGACGATGGTGATCAGCCCCAGGTTCAGGAACGGCCAGCAGGACAGCGTCTCTTTGGCACTGATCCACAGCGGAATTTTCTCCTTCTTTTTCCCGGCATCCTGACGCTGAAGCATTTTGACGGCGGACGGATGTTCGCGAGCGAAAACGGCCGGGATCATGATGACGATAAAAATCAACGCCGCCACCCACAGGCTGTTCCAGCGCATGCCTTCGGCACGGTCCGCAAAACAGTCCAGACTGGTCAGCACAAACAGGCTCGAGACGACAAAGAAGCCGAACTGTTCAATAACCGTTCGAAGCGTCATCACGCTCGTGCGCTCGTGGTAATCCGGAGAGAGCTCCATGCCCAGGGCGATGTAGGGCACCGAAAACACAGTAAAGGAGAGATAAAAAAACAGGGACGCAATCAGCAGCCAGCAGAAATAGAATACGGGGCCCTGCCCGGACGGGAACCACCAGATCGCCAGAAAGCTCAGCGAACACAGCAGTGCGCTCAGGGCAATCCACGGGCGGCGGCGGCCCCAGCGCGAACGGGTGTTGTCCGAAATGCTTCCCATCAGCGGATCGGTGACGGCATCCCACAGGCGCGACAGGAAAATGACCCATCCGATCCAGACCGGACTCAGCCCCAGTGTGTCGTTGAACACCGGGTTATAAAACTGCATGTAGACCTGAATCATCAGGGCATAACCCATCATGCCGGTGCCGTAACCGGCCTTTCTGAAAAACGGAACACGGTCTTCAGCCGCGGTCACATGACTTGATGCTTTTCTCATACAGAAACCTCTTCCCGTGCCGCCGTCTCACAAATCCATTCACCCAAAAGGGAATCGTCCACATTATTGTCGGCCACGTCAATGTGTCGGCACGCCTCAAACGTCAAAGCTGTCGTCGCGCGCCCGATGGGTTCATAGGTATCGGTCCGGCGGACCGTGTTGTTTTTAAATGAAATGCCGTCCACCGACCGGGCAAACAGGATCCCGATATCGAATGTGAAAAATCGGTTCTCTTCGATGCGAATGTTTTGATGAAAGCATTGCGGGTTTTTCCAGGGGTTGGAAATCTCCGGATCGATATCGATAACGGCACGGCCCCACTCCGGCGCGCCGAAACAGCAATCACCGAATTCATTGTTGCGGATCAGCACATCGCGCACGGCACCGGACTCAAACCAGTAGTTGGCGTCGCCGCTGATTTTGATGCCGGCCCCCGACGATTCGATTCGGTTGTTTTCCACAATCACGTTGCCGGGTGTGGAAATCAGGTATCCGCGCGCACGGTTGTTGCGACAGGTGCAGCCGGTGATGTGCAGGTCCGGCGTCCAGCTCATGTTTTCAAGCGCATGCTTTTCAACCAGCTGTTCCGGTAAATCCTCTTTAAAGGTTACCTTGGAAAACTGCGCATTAATGCGCTCAACCGACGCCACCTCCCCTTCGGCATAGCTCAGCAGCGTCTGGTTGTCCGAAAAATGAATCCGGTCGCCCGGAAAGGCAATTTCCACGCCGTGCTGCTCTTCATGCACCAGCTCGGTGATCACCGTCCGCGAATCCAGCCGGCACTTCACCCGCGTATTGATTCCGTGCACATTGCATGGATCGTCGAGCTGACCTTCAAACCGTGAATCCTGCAGTGTGATTTTCCCGCGACAGTTGACAAAATGGGTGGCATCAACCATCACCGAAAAGATCCGGCCGGCCGCCGGCGTGACCCTGCAGCGCTTCACGGTCACCGTATCGCAGAACTGGCCGATCACACCCATGCCGCCGGCGTGATGAAGCGTCACGTTTTCCATCAACACCTGTTTGCTCTGATGCAGAAAAACACCGGGACAACAGCGCATGTAATGACGGAAAATCAGCAGGTTTCCAATCGTTGGAACCTTGGGAAATGGATCGGTCAGACGAACCCGGCCCGGCCCGGCGTCGTCAACATCCAGGTGGGCCGGGAACCCCAGCCCGATCGAGTCGCCGCTGAGGTATGCCGGCGCACGGGTGGTTGAGTCCATCTCAAAAACCCCTTCCGTCAAGGCGCTCTCCCATCCCTCCCCCTCGAACACAATGCGGTTGTTTTCAACGCGATACGGGTACAGCTCACGGTCGATTTCAACGGTAATTCCATCCTCGTCGGCGCGAATCACTTCGCCCTGCGAATAAAACGGGCGAACCCAATCGACTGTAAAATTTTTGAGCGTGATGTTTTCTGAATCCTCCACCGCAAACGGAATCACCTCCCCGTGAAACAGAAACGTCGCACCGCACCCGTCGAGGGTCACATTCTTTTTTCCAAGGAGTGGAAAAACAATGCGTTTCAGGCCGTGGCGGTTGTTGGAAATGTAGCAGTACTTCTCAAATGCGCAGTCCGGATAAAAATGATACTCGCCGGGTTCAAAACGAATGATGTCGCCCTCCGCGCCGTTGAGCAGCCGCTCGCGCACAAACGGCGTCATATCCTTTTTTCCCCGGGTGGGAATAATCGATTCCATGAAATTCCTCGGCAGATTTAAAGTTTGATGGCCAGCTCATCGAACGACAGGAAGCCGTCCTGATCGATGTCCTTGCGCGTAAACAGATCGAGAACGACTTCGTCCCTGAACGGTTTGCCGCGGTCTTCGCCGTGACGCGCCTTGAGAGCTGTAAATTCGTCGAATGAAATTTTTCCGTCACCGTCCGCGTCCACGGACGGCTGCGCGGCCGGTTTAGGGTTTTCCGCCGCCGGCGGATCGAGCTTCAGCGGCCCCTCCAGCAGCTCGCGATAGTCCGCCTGCTGGCTGGTGATCGGAGCCTGCACGCCGCCGAGCCATTTTCGAATGGCGTGGTCAAACTCCCGCACCTGTTCCGGGAACTGCTCCGTGAGGCTGTTGCGCTGCTGCCGATCGGCGGCGATGTCAAAAAACAGCGTGCGGGGAGGCAGTCCGTCGGGCAGCGCATCGTAGAGACCCGGTCGGGTTTCGGTAATTCGCATGAGCAGCCGATCGCCCTGAAGCACCCAGGCGTAGAGCGGACATTTTTCGCCGTCCTGCGTATTGTTTTCGCCGTCGGCCTCATAGCTGTAGGACCAGCGGGACGAATGAATGTTGGCAGAGCCGAGCGACCGGCGCGGGGTATGATCCGTGCGCCCCTGCAGATAGGGCAGAATGCTCTGGCCGTCGATTCCTTCCGGCATGCTTGCGCCGGCCGCCTCGAGAACAGTCGGCATGATGTCGGTGTGGCTGACGATTTCTGTGCTGATGCCGGTGCGCTTCAGTCCGGCCTGCCAGACGATGAACGGGACATTGAGTCCGCCCAGCCAGCCGGTGCCTTTGCCGCCGCGGTTCGGCGCATTGTAAGGCGGTACGTTATAGAGCGTGCAGCCGTTGTCGCACGACAGAATGAACAGCGTATTTTCGGTCGCCCCGTATGTTTCCAATGTTTGGGAAATCTGTTCGATGCCGCGGTCGAGCGCCAGCATGTGCCCGGCGTATTCGTCGGTGAAGCGGTTGCCGGAGTTAAACTGTGCTGTGTATTTCTCGGGCGGCGGAACGATCCCGCCGTGCAGCGTCATCGGGGCGTAATAGAGGAAAAACGGCTTGTCCTTTTTCAATGCCGACTCGATGAATTCGCAGGATTTACTGGTGAACAAATCGGTGAGGAATTCGCCGTCCGGGCGCTGCGGAACAAGCGAGTGGTTTTCCCACAGTTCGGCGGCTTTAAAATATGTACTGTCGTGACTGTTGTATCCGAAATAATAATGAAAGCCGCGGTCGAGCGGATGCTGTCCGGGGAAAGACGAGCTCTGCCAGCCGGAGCCTTTCAGCCGTTTTGCGAGCTCGGGCCAGCGGCCTTTGTAGCCGGGGGGAACCGGAAGCGGTTCGCCCAGCTCATCCGTCCAGATTTTCTCCAGAATCGCCGGGTCTTTTTTGGCGACGTGCCATTTGCCGATCATGCCGCATTCGTAGCCGGCCGCGCTCAGCGGCTCGGCAATCACGGTGCGGTCCTGCGGTATGCCGTGCTCATCGATATCCCGGTTCCAGTAGGCGCCCCAGCTCTGCGGGAACGAGCCGGTCAGCAGACCCGCCCGGCTCGGCGCGCACAGCGAGGCGGTCGCAAAACAGCGGTCGAAAACAGCGCCTTCATCGGCCAGCCTCGATAAATACGGCATGCACTCGCTCGCCGCTTGGATATGCGCGGCCGCGTCCACCGGACCCTGATGCCCGTGCGCTTTCCGATAGGCGGCCAGAATGTCCGGCTCCAGGTCTTCCGGAGTCAGCCGTCGCGCGTACGGAGGCACCCAGCCGGTTCCAACGTCGTCAATCAGCACCAGAACCACGTTGGGAGCCGCAGACACAAAAGCGGAACTCAACGCGAGTAAAAACAGGGCGGCAGTATGGCTTGTCAGAGACATCGTTATCCTCTTAAACGGCGCAGCACAAAGAGAAGCAGCCCCGCCAGTCCAAGCATCCCGGCCGTCGCCGGCTCGGGAACAAGCGAACCGCTCGTGTCCAGAACCAGACCTTCAACCAGCACTCCCTGGTCGTCATAGGCCGTAATAACGGCCAGCTGTCCGGAGGTCAGTCCGCCGGCATCGGTACCGAAAGAAACAACCCCGGCGGTAAAGTTGCTGATCACAAACGTGCCGCTGCCCCAGGTCTGCCCGCTGGAATCGGCAAATGCGAATTCAGAAACCCCGGCGGCCAGATCCAGCGTGACCGGCCCGTTGTCGAACCTCAGAACCCCGATGTTGTTTTGATTCGCATTCGCATCGATCAGGAAGTCGCTCGAACCGGCAATCACCACGTTCGCGCCGTTAATCGCATTCACGGCGTTGAGCTCCAGCTCACTTCCACTGTTATTGACCTGGAACTTGCGGTTGGCGGCCAGCACCGTTCCGCCATCAATGGAAAGCTTCGCGTTTTCATAAAAAACGATGTCACGCCCGAAGGACGAACTGTCATGGCCCTCTCCGAAAGAAACATTATCGGAACCGATAATCAGATTGGCACTGCTGGCGGCCAGCGTTCCATTAAACTGGATGGTGCCGCCGGCCCCGTCCGCGGTCTGCAGGGATGTATTCAGCGTTAAGGTGCTGGCGGTATCAAACAGTGTCACATTGCCGGAACTGTTGTCATTGCGCACGAGCGTGGCACCTCCGGCCGAATTGTCGATGGTGATTTTGCCGTTCAGTCGCAAGGTGCCGCCGGCGTTGCCGGTGGCATTCCACACGCCGAGATACCCGTTCTGATTCCTGTCAATGGTCAGGTTTCCTGTTCCATAGATGGTGTGGATATAGCCCGCACCGCCATAGCCGTCGGCATAATACTGCACGGTTACGTTTGTATCCACATTGATGGCGACATTGGCCGCGCCCACAAAAGCCGCTGACTCCGTATTGTTGTCCGGCATGTTGCCGTCCGCCCAGTTGGCGGCGGTCGACCAGAGATTATTGCCGCCGCCACCGGTCCAGTTGATCGCCTGCGCTGACGCCGTCGACAACAGGACCGCCGCGAACAGTGTAACAGATTGTTTGATCTTCATACTTCAAAGCCCTTTCTGGACTCTCCATTCCGTTTACTGAGCATAAACGCGGTAGAAGCTCTGCACCTGATCGACTGCATCGGTGACGACCATACTGCTTCCAGTTCCGGCGAGTCCGGCGGCAACGAGCGCCCACGGGCCGTCCACCAGGTCGGCGGTGTTGGAAACCGAATAAGAATCTCCGCCGGTTGAAGACCAGGTAATCGTGACATCGTCGCCGCCGTTGATAAGCTCAAGGTCAATGTCTCCGATTGGAGATGCCGCGGGAGGGGTGACGGTTCCGGTCAGATAACCGCTGCTGTCGATGGCCAGATCGGACACCTCGATGCCGTTGACATCATAAGCCGAAAACGAAGCGAGCTGGCTGGACGTCAGGCCGTTGGCATCGGTCCCGAACCGGATGATATTAGGCATAAAATTGCTGATCACCACGCCGCCGGTTCCCCAGGTCTGGGCACTCGAGTCGTCGAATGCAACCACATTGGTCACGGCGGCGTCGAGATCCAGTGTCACAATCCCATCGTAAAACTTGAGGTAGCCGATGTCGTCCTGAGCGGCGTTGATATCGATCAGGAAGTCGCTGGAGCCGGAAACAATCACGTTGGGACCGTTCAGTGCGTTTTCGCTGTTCAGTTCCAGTTCACTGTCGGTGCCGTTCACCTGAAATTTACGGAATGCTGCCAGAACCGTTCCGCCGTCCACAGCCAGCTTTGAGTTGGCATTAAACACAATATCGCGCCCGAACGAGCTGCTGCTGTGATCGGCACCGAACACCACGTTGTCTGAGCCGATCACCAGATTGGCCAGGCTGGAAGAAAATGTATTGTTAAAGAGGATACTCCCGCCGGCTCCCTGCGAGGTCTGCAGAGTCGTGTTAATGGTTAAGTCGCAGTAGGAATCAAACACGGTGACATTGCCGGAGCTGTTGTCGTTGCGCACCAGTGTGGCACCGCCGGCCGAGTTGGTAATGATGAGATCGCAATTCAGGCGCAGAGTGCCTCCATCGGGTCCGGTTGCGTTTAAAATGCAGGGGTAGTAGTTCAGCCCGCGGTCAATCGTCAGGTCCCCCGCGCCATACAGCGTGTTGGTAAACCCTGCGCCGCCGTATCCGTCCGCATAATACTGGATGGTAAAATTGGTATCCACATTGATGGCGACATTGGCTGCGCCCACAAAGGCTGCTGATTCCGTGTTGTTGTCTGGAACGTTATCATCCGCCCAGTTTCCGGGAGTTGACCAAAGATTATTGCCGCCACTTCCGGCCCAGTTGATGGCCTGTACGGGCATCGCGAAAAGCATGACCGCGAAAAGAATCCCTGTGATCAATTGAACTTGAGTCTTCATTTTGTTCCTCCGGTTATTGGTTTGTCTGTTCCGGCTCTGTCGGGAACCTTCCAATGTCTGGAAATCCTTTACTGAGCTGAAAGAATCATAGCGACGGGCTGATCAAACCGCTAACAAAGCTTTTTCCCGGATCACTTTACGTAAAGACTCCTGTAATTCGGAGGAAACTCTTTTTAAACATTCAGCACACGCTCAAATAGCGAGCTGTCGTCCAGCGGCTCGCCGACCGGTTGTGTTGTGTCTCCATCGACCCAGATCCCGGCGCATATTTTCTGGTTGGGAAAGGTCGGAACTCCTTTTTCGCCGCGATGCACCAGTCCTACCAGCAGGTCCGCGGCGGCCGACCCGATGGCTGCGGTATGCTGGCTGATTCCCGAAAGATAATTTTGATCTTCCGCCGGGCGGTCCAGAACGGCAACGCCCAGCTCTTCAGGAATCTGAACCCCTGCCTCCACCAGCTCGTCGCACAGGCTGTTGCGGATGGAAACCACCGCATCGAACCGGCATTCCTGTTGCCACGCCATCAGCCGGTTGACATCAAACTGTTCATAAAAATGGACCGGCATTTCCTGCGTATAGCCGCGCACGCTTTTCCAAAGCAGATAAGCGGAGTACCAGCGGTGCCGCGTGCGCACATCCAGCACGCGTTCCATCGCCAGGCCGATCCGCCGATAGCCCAGACGTTCCAGCGAAAACAGCGCCAGCAGCATCCCGTCGAAATGATCGTGCCGGGCGCAGTCAAAGCGCGGCTCATCCAGCGTTTCAGCCAGCTCAACCACGCTGAAACGGTTCCAATCGAAATCGAAGGTGCGCTGACCGTTCAGCTGGCAGTCGCTGCCCAGCGGGGCGACCATCACCCCGTCAATACCGCGCGACCACAGAATGCGGCTGATTTTTTCCGAAGTCATTCCGGGCTTGCGAAGCCAGAACGGCTCCAGCACATAACCGTATTCGAGCGAGCGCTGCCGCGCGCCCTCGAAACATTCCACATGATGCTGCCACTGACGCCACCCATCCTCTGTCGAATCGCTGGTCAGAAACGCCAGACGCTCATCCGCCTCAACGTGGCGGCTCTTCGCCAGCTCGGCCATCGCCCGCGACACCTTGGGGTTGGGCTGATAGCCCAGCTTGCGCGCAATGTCCCGAATGGCTTCGCGAGTCTCCTTCGAAATCTGCGGATCGCCGCGCAGCGCCAGCGACACCGTCATGCGCGATACCTCCGCTTTTTCAGCGATGTCTCTCAGCCTAATCATCCTGCCTCCTGATCAGACAGTATAAACCAAAACGCTTTTTTTGAAAAGGCGACAGCCTCGGCGCGGAACCGAGCAAGACGGACAACTAAAAAATCGAGCGGTCGACCGATTCAATATCCTTGGCGGACCAGGTGTTCTTGGGGTACTCGCAGGCTGCGTAAACTCCGAGTGAGTCCATGCCGCCGGCGATCGCGGCATCAATCCCCGCTTCGGCATCTTCAACCACCAGACATTTTTGCGGCGCGACCCCGAGCATCTCTGCGGCCTTGATGAACACCTCCGGGTCGGGTTTGCTGTTCGTAATATTCGTGCCGTCCGAAATGGCTTCGAAGGTGTCGAACAGTCCGATCTGCTTCAGAATGAATTTGGCGTTCTTGCTGGAGGATCCGATCGCAATTTTGATTCCCCGGCCTTTCAGGAACTCAAGGAATGTAATCACACCTTTAAAGGTGTGATTAGGGTTCAGCTCGTCGAGCGACTCGCGGTAGAAGTCGTTTTTGAATGTGGCCATCTCAACCTTTTGCTCCTCGGTGTATTCCTTTTCGGCGCGCTCAAGAATGATGGCCAGGCTCTCCATGCGGCTGACGCCGCGCAGGCGCTCGTTAATCTCGCGGTTGAAAAAAATCCCTTCGCGGTCGGCCATCTTTTTCCACGCCTTGTAGTGAAAATCATCCGTGCTGAGAATCACGCCGTCTAAATCAAACAGTACTGCTTCGTATTTCATCGTTCTCTTTCATTAATTAATAAACCGGGAATCAATCAGGTCACAGACCCAGCATGAACTGACAGGCCTGATCCCAGAATCCGGGCAGGCCTTCGTGGCCGAAGTCGGGATAGATCTCCATCGATTTTTTGGAGGTGATCTTGTTGTAGGCCGCGAACTGGGTTGACGGCGGGCAGATGGTGTCCATCAGACCGGTTCCCATCCGCACCTCGGCTTTCACCCGCGGCATGAGGTGCTGAATATCGATGTATCCGAGGCGGGTAAACAGTTCATCCTGCCGCCTGTGCTGCGGATCGTGATGGCGGAAGAACTCCTTGAGCTCTGCATACGCATCCTTGGCCTGATCCATCTCCCACACGCGCAGGTAGTCGGACAGGAACGGGAACATCGGCGCGGCCCGTTTGATGCGCGGCTCCAGCGCCGCACAGGCCAGGGTCAGCGCGCCGCCCTGGCTGCCGCCCAGCGCGCCGACGCGGCCCGCGTCCACATCCTCCATGTCCATCACGATTTTCGCCAGCTGGGCGGTATCGAGGAACACGGAGCGGAACAGCAGTTTTTCGGGGGCGTCATCGAGCCCGCGGATGATGTGGCCGCGCAGGGTGGTCCCCCGCACGCCGCCGGGGTCCTCGGAGAGCCCGCCCTGCCCGCGGCAGTCGAGCGCCGCCACGGTAAAGCCGGAGGCCGCCAGGGCGATGGACTCGCCGGTCGTCCAGTCGCCGGCGCTTCCGGAATAGCCGTGAAAGCGCAGCACCGCCGGATGGGCTCCCTGCGGCTCTTTGGGCTGGAACAGCCTGGCATGAATCCGTGCGCCGCCCTCTCCGGTGAACCAGAGGTGCGAGCAGGCGATTGTCGGAAGCTGGAAGTCCGCATCGGGAATAATTTCGACCTGCGGGTCGAGCGCGCGCATCTCGGTCAGGGCGTTGTCCCAGTAGGCATCAAAATCGGCGGGGCGCGGGTTGATTCCCCGGTATTCCCGCAGTTTCTCGAGCGGCATATCAAATGTCAGCGGCATGGCATATCCTCCAAATTAAAAGAGGCAGTATGCCCAAGTTTCCAGACCTTGGAAGATTTTTTTCCACTGTTCGGAAAATTGAACATCGCACGAATGATGCGAACTAAACCTGACTGATATTGAACCTATCCAAAAAGGGGGACAGGAATGTCGCCCCCCTCCGGAGCGGCGACATTCCTGTCGCCGAACCTTGAATCCATATCAGTCAGGCTGATTTTCGCATCAGCCGGCTGCTTTTTGATGGACAGCGAGCAGGAGCTGCCGGGCTGTCTCGGCATCCGGGCCGTAGGCGATCACCCCGTCCTCGTGCCCGGCCATCACGAACAGACCCTGCGCCGCGCCGGCATCGCGCACCAGCTGTACGGTTTCCTGCGCGATTTGCGGTGTGCCGTAGGCCGCCTGTTCGGAGGTTCGCGCATAGCCGCTGTCCAGCATGAAGCGAAACACCGCCCGGCTGTGGATGTGGATGACACAACCAACCGCCGGGTTGGCCTGATAGACCGAGCCGTGGCTCATGGACTCCGACGAGGCGGCGATCCGGCCGGTGCAGAACACATCGTTGCGGGGGACATCGAACGAGTCGACCCGGCAGTAGTCGGTCACATCGAGCACGCGCCTGGAGCCGGTGGCGGTTCCGCTGATGATAAATTTCTCCGAGCCGGGCAGGCGCAGGCTGACATTGCCGAAGCCGATGCCGTCGGGCAGCACGCCGATCAGACCGAGGTCGTGCAGTTCGGTGCGAACTTCATTGAGACGATCCAGCGCGGGACTTCCGGGCACCTCCCCGTCCGTCACATGCACCGCAAACTTGGTGTATCCTTCCTTCATGCCGGGCGCCTCTGTTCAGGAAACAAATTCAAAATCCCCTCTTCCGCGGCCTCGCAAATGCCGCGCTCACAAATCAGGCCGGTCACCAGCCGCGCCGGGGTGACATCAAACCCGTAGTTTCTGGCCGGGGTCGACGCGGGGCACACCAGCACCTCCGCCGGCGGGCCGGCGGCGGTTTTGCCTGAGACAAAGCGGACTTCGTGCTCATCGCGCTCCTCAATCGGGATCTCGGCGACTCCGTCGCGCATCTCGAAATCAAACGTCGAGGACGGCAGCGCCACGTAAAACGGCACGCCGTTGTCCTTTGCGGCCAGCGCCTTGAGGTAGGTGCCGATTTTATTGGCGACATCGCCGCTGCGCGTGGTGCGGTCGGTTCCGACCAGCACCAGATCGACCAGCCCGTGCTGCATCAGATGCCCGCCCGCATTGTCGACAATCAGATGGTGATCGACGCCCTGCTGACCGAGCTCCCACGCGGTCAGCCCGACCCCCTGGCTGCGCGGGCGCGTCTCATCGACCCAGACATGCACCTTGATCCCGGCGGCGTGCGCGGCATAGATCGGCGCGGTCGCGGAGCCGTAGTCGACAAATGCCAGCCAGCCGGCATTGCAGTGGGTGAGAATATTCACCGGCTCCCCGTTTTTGCGTTCGCTGATCTCGCGGATCAGCTGCAGCCCATGCTCGCCGATGCGGCGGCAGAACTCAGCATCTTCATCCGCAATTGCGCAGGCGGTCTGCCGGGCCGCCTCGATTTTTTCGTCGAAGGTCTGCGCCTGCGACAGGGCGGCCAGCTGGCGCTTTACCGCCCAGGCCAGATTGGACGCGGTCGGGCGGGTGGCGATGAGCGTTTCGGCGGCCTCGCGCACGAAGGCATCGAAGCGGTCGCGTGGAGCCGTCAGCGCCGCAACAAGCATGCCGCAGCCCGCCGTTGCGCCGATCAGCCCCGCGCCGCGCACCACCATCTCTTTGATCGCGTAGCGGACATCCTCCACGGTTTTCAAATCCCGCACGATGAACTCATGCGGCAGCCGCCGCTGGTCGATCACCTGGATCACCGCCGGGTCGTCGGGATGAATCCACACGGTTCGGTAATGTTTTCCGTCAACGTTCATTTTTCAGCCACTCCATAAACAACGGATTTCCTACACGATTCGCGACGCGCCCCTTCTCCACCTCAAGTCCTCGAAAGGTGAATCTCGGCGTGTGGCAGAGTTTCCAGCCATTGGAAGAATTTTTTCCAATCATTGGAAGCAGCTCATCTTCGGGAACCAGCTCATCGCTCCCATACTCCACCGCTCCCGCACTCCCATACAGCCCCTCGAACTGCTCAATCAGTGCGGTGGAAAGCGTTTCAACCGTCAGCTCCGGCGCGAACTGCGAAAGGTTGGCCACGGTCGCCGGCACGGAGGCGACGGCTTTGGTGGCAATGCCTTCGACGTCGGGGCCGAGGTAGCGGCCGAGGCGCCTGAGGTCGGCATCCACGAGCAGCGTTCCGTGATGCAGCACGTGCTGAGCGCGGAAGCAGAAGGCCTGCCCGGAAATCTTTCTGCCCTCGACCGCCAGCGAGTTTTTCCCAGCCTTGGACGCGTTGATGCCGAACGTTTCCAAGGTTTGGAAAATCAGGTCGTACTGTTTCTGCTCGATGTATTCTGTGCGCGGCACGATGACGCCGACATTGAGGTTGCCGGGATCGTGATAGACCGCGCCGCCGCCGGAAACGCGCCGCGCCAGCGGAACGCCCTCCGCTTCCATTAAAGTGAGCCGGCACTCGCGCCACGGGTTCTGGTTTTTGCCGATCACCACGCAGGGATCATTGAGGCACACGAACAGAATCGGGCCGCGCCCTTGCGCGTGGTCGAGCAGCCACTCTTCCAGCGCCAGGTTGCGGTACACATCTGTACTTTGAGATCGAACAATCAGCATGACAACTCTCGGGGCACGCAGGCGGCCCGCCTGCGAAACGGACCGCCGGCACCCCGACTGCAGCAACAGTTCTCCGCCGCAAAACTCGCAAGAACCCGCAGAAAACGATCAATTGAACTTACAAACGCTCTCTAGCCGTTGGCGGCTTCGAACTCTTTCATGAAGGCGACCAGCGCGTCGACGCCCTCGGCCGGGAAGGCGTTGTAGATGGAGGCGCGGATGCCGCCGACCGAGCGGTGGCCCTTGAGGCTCGTCATGCCTTTGGCGGTGGCTTCCTTGACAAACTGCGCTTCGAGCTCTTCGGTCGGCAGGCGGAAGGTGACGTTCATCGGGGAGCGGAATTCGGGGACGGCGGTGCCTTTGTAGAAGTCCGAGGCGTCGATGGCGGCGTAGAGCCTGCCCGCCTTTTCTTCGTTGCGCTTCTGCATGCCGTCGAGGCCGCCGTTGGCCAGCAGCCAGCGGGTGACCAGCGCAATGATGTAGATCGGGAAGGTCGGCGCGGTGTTGGACAGCGAGTCGTTTTCCATAAAGTGCTTGTACTGGAAGAGCTCCGGCAGCGCGTCGGGCGATTTTTCCGCCAGGTCGTTGCGGATGATCACCAGTGTCACCCCCGCGCAGGCGAGGTTTTTCTGGGCGCCGGCGTAGATCATGCCGAACTGCGACACGTCGACCGGGCGGGAGAGAATGTCCGAGGACATGTCGGCGATGAGCGGGGCTTCCGTTTCCGGAAACTCTTTGACCTGCGCGCCGGAAATGGTCTCGTTGGAGCAGAGGTGCACGTAGGCCGCGCCGGGCGTGAACTGCAGATCCTCGTTGCGCGGAACACAGGTCGGGATCTCCTTGGCGGTGTTGGCCAGCTCGTTGACCTTGACGCCGAGTTTTTTGGCGGCCTTGATCGCCTTGGTGCTCCAGGCGCCGGCGGTGATGTAGTCGGCGGTGTCGCCCTCGCCGAGCAGGTTCATCGGAATCAGCGAGAACTGGGTGCTCGCGCCGCCGGTCATGAAAAGAATGCTGTAGTTGTCGGGAATGTTCAGCAGCTGTTTGAGATTGTCTTTGGCTTCCTGATGCACTGCGGAGTAGTCCTTGCCGCGGTGAGACATCTCCATGATGGACATGCCGGTTCCGTTAAAATCGAGCAGCTCGGCCTGAACCTGTTTAAGAACCTCTTCCGGCAGAATCGCCGGCCCTGCACTGAAATTATATGCGCGCGCCATGATGAACCTTTCTACTTAGTTGAAAACAAGCCGGAAATCTACCTCTTCCCGGCGCCCCCTTCAATGCGGAAACGCAAAAAGCCCTGCCTGTTCAGGAGCAGGCAGGGCGGGCGGCAGACGGTGTATACCGGCTTAGAAGTGGCCCTTCATGATGGCCCGGGCCCTGTCGTCGAGCGCATCGGTCATGTAGGCGATGCCGGTTTCGGCGGCGGTTTCGCGGTTGGCGGCCATCAGGTCGTCGCGGGAGATTTCCGACAGGTTGAATTTTCGCGCACCGGCCATGAACTGCTGCAGTCCGCAGGCCAGTTTGTCGGCGTAGCCGTACATGGCAACGGCACCGAACGGCACGTTTTTCATTTCGGCGGCACCGACTTTGTTCTTCACCGCTTCCCATCCGGAAAAGATTTCCTCCGGGTAGGTTCCGACCGCTTTGACGGACGGGGGAAGTTCTTCCCAGTGCCCGTGAAGCGCTTCGCGGTTCTCGGGCTGGAAGACACCCTGGATGTTGCTTCCGAGGTAGCCGGGAATCATCGGCGCGCGGCCCATGCAGACGAGCTTGGCGTAGGGCGCACCCAGCGCGAGCGCCTTGAAGAGGTGGTCTTCGCGGGCAAACCCGCCGGCGAAGGAGATGTCCGGCACATCGAGGCCCTGCGCTTCGAGCATTTTGCAATACTCCCAGGCTTTGGCGTGCAGCGGCAGCGAGGGCACGCCCCAGCTGTCCATCATGTTCCACGGGCTCATGCCGGTTCCGCCGCCGGCGCCGTCGATGGTGAGCAGGTCGAGCCTGGCGTCGGCTGCCAGACGGATCGACATGGCGAGTGCTTCCATGCCGTAGGCGCCGGTCTTGAGCGAGATGCGCTTGAAGCCGAGCGAGCGCAGGTAGGCAACCGAGGTCATGAAATCCTCCTGCACCTGAGCGGGGGTATCGAGGTTGGTTCCGCCCAGACGGCTGTGGCGGGCAAACGAGGTCACGGCGTGGTTTTTGAAGGCTTCCTGAACGACCGGGTCGGTCGGGTCGGGATCAACCACATAGCCGCGTTTTTTGAGGAACTGCGCGTAGTCGAGCGAGGACACCTGAATCTCTCCTCCGATGTCCTTGGCCCCCTGGCCCCACTTGAGCTCGAGGATGATCTGGTCGCCGTATTTTTCGGCGAGATATTCGGCGACCCCGTTGCGGGTGTCTTCGACGTTCATCTGCACGATGATGGCCCCGTAGCCGTCATAGTATCGCATGAAGGTGTTGATGCGGCGGTCGAGCTCCGGAGCGGAAGTGATGCCGCCCTCCTCCAGCGTCGATTCGCGATCGACACCGACGACGTTTTCGCCGACCACAATGGGGAAGCCGCAAATGGCCGCGCCGGCGGCGACTGAATCCCAGTAATGCGCGGCAATAAAGGTCGACCCGAGCGCGCCGGTCATCATCGGAATGCGGCACTTGGTTTTGATTTCGCCGCCGAACTGCGTTTCGACACTCACATTCGGGAAGATGCAGTCGTCCGGGTCATTGGTCAGGCCCGCGGCCAGCCCGTTGGCTCCGTAGGCATAGCCCTGAACCCGCAGGGCATGGTAGCCGACCCCGGTTGAGGTAACATTGGCCGAACCGGCGGTGGTGAGCGGATAATCGCGCGGATAAAGCAGCTTGCGGCCGATCAGGCTCGACATCCAGGTTTCACATTTACCTTTGCAGTCCGAGCGGCAGAGCGTGCACAGTCCGGATTCGCACGGCACGCCGCGGTTTACAGTTCCCAACGCATCATTGTTCTTGAGCCAATGGATCATCATGACCTCCTGACAGGGTTTTCCTATTTATTCCGGTTCGGCGACCGAGTGCCGCTATCGCTTCTCTTTTTACCTCAATAATATCCGGATTGCGACTTAGACTTGGTCCGATTAAGCTTTTTCGGCAGTTCTGCCGTTTCCTCGACGGAAGCCCGATGGGAAAAACGAACGCAAACGGATGGCGGGCCGGAATATGCTCAGTGCGAGCGGGCGGACCGTGCGGCTCCATCGATGCGAGCGGCGCATCAACGAAAACGGCCGGCGCGAAACGGGCGATGCCCCGGTTCGGCCGGCCTGCCTTCACTTGGCGGTCGATCGCAACGGCTTTCGCCGCAGAACATTAAATCTTTTTGACGAACTCGGACTTCAGGCCCATCGCGCCGATGCCGGGGATCTTGCAGTCGATGTCGTGATCGCCGTCGACCAGCCGGATGTTTTTGACTTTGGTGCCCACCTTCACAACCAGCGACGAGCCCTTGACCTTGAGATCTTTTACGACCGAAACGGTATCGCCGTCCTGCAGCACATTGCCGTTGGCATCTTTAATCACGTCTTCCTCCGCCGGGGCATCCGCTTCGGCGTTCGGATTCCATTCGCATCCGCAGTCGGGGCAGGCGAGCAGTGCGCCGTCTTCGTAGGCATATTCTGAATTACACTGCGGGCATTCGGGGAGATCGCTCATCGGTTTGTCCTTTTCCATTTCAAAAGACGGATTGTAACCACGAATCCCCCGGCAAGGCAAAGCCTCAACCGAACTTATACGAAATCAGCCTGACTGATATTGATTCACGTATCGGCGACAGGACTGTCGCCGCTCCGGAGGGGGAACATTCCTGTCCTTCAAAAAACCTGCCGGGCAGCCTTCCCGAAAGAAGGCTGTGAGCGGCGGCAGGCGCAGGCCTTACCTGCGCGGAAGGTCGGCCGGGCCTTTGGTCGGCAGGCAGCTCTCACCCATCAGGTATTCATCGACACAGCGCGCGGTTTCGCGGCCTTCGGAGATCGCCCAGACAATAAGCGACTGTCCGCGGCGGCAGTCGCCGGCGGCAAAGACGTTTTCGACCGAGGTCTGGTAGTTGGCGCCTGCTTTAATGTTGCCGCGCTCGTCGAGCTCGACCCCCAGCGCGGCGACCGCGTTGTCGCGTTCCGGCCCGACGAATCCGAGGGCCAGCAGGACCAGATCGGCTTTCCATATTTTTTCCGAGCCGGGCACTTCATCCATGGTGGCGTTGCCGGTTTTGCGTTCGCGGTTAAAGTCGACGTTGACGGTTTTCACGCCGGTGACCTGTCCGTTCGTTCCGACAAATTCCTTGGTCAGGATGCAGTAGTTGCGCGGATCCTGTCCGGCTTCGCGGTGCGAGGAGCTGGTGCGCAGCTTCATCGGCCAGTAAGGCCACGGCTGGTGCGCCGGGCGCCCCTGCGGCGGCTGCGGGAACAGCTCGAAATTCACGACGCTTTTGGCACCGTGACGGATGGAGGTACCGACGCAGTCCGAGCCGGTGTCTCCGCCGCCGATCACGACAACGTTTTTTCCTGCGGCGGAAAGCTGCGGTTTGTCGAAATCGCCGGCGCAGGTTTTGTTCTGCAGCGGCAGGAACTCCATGGCGAAATGAACGCCGTCGAGATCGCGGCCGAGAACCGGCATGTCGCGGCCCACGGTCGACCCGATAGCCAGCACAACCGCATCAAAGCCCTTGAGCTGATCGGCGGACTCCACCGCCTCGCCGGTTTTAAACACGATGCCTTCGGCTTCGAGCACCGCGACGCGCCGGTCAATGACGTTCTTTTCGAGTTTGAAGTCGGGAATTCCGTACCGCAGCAGTCCGCCGATACGGTCGGAGCGCTCGAACACGGTGACCTGATGCCCGGCGCGGTTGAGCTGCTGCGCGGCGGCCAGGCCGGACGGGCCGGAGCCGATGACGGCCACGGTTTTACCGGTGCGCTCTTCGGGCGGCTCGGGCCGGACCCAGCCTTCCCGGAACGCATGCTCGACAATGTGCTTTTCGATGTTTTCGATGGTGACGGCCGGCTCATTAATCCCGAGCACACAGGCCTCTTCGCACGGAGCCGGGCAAAGACGCCCCGTGAATTCCGGGAAGTTGTTGGTTGCCGAAAGAATCTCCCACGCCTGCTTCCAGTGGCCGTTGTAGACCAGGTCGTTCCACTCGGGGATAATGTTTCCGAGCGGACAGCCGATGTGACAGAACGGAATCCCGCAGTTCATGCAGCGCGCCGCCTGATCCTGCAGCTTGACATCGCTGAACGGCTGATAGACCTCTTTATAGTCGTGAATGCGTTCTTCAACCGGGCGCTCCACCGGCGTTTTGCGCTCGAATTCCTTAAATCCAGTTGGTTTTCCCATAACTCTCTCCTTCGGAGAGAAATCTGAAATTCTAATTTCTAAATCCGAAACAAACTAGAATCCCCAATTTCCCAATCTTAAAAACATCTGTGTTAATTCGTATTTATCCGTGGTTATTCACCTGTTCGTTGCTCGTCGGCGAGCATGGCCAGCGCTCTTTTGTAATCCACCGGGATTACTTTCACAAACTTCTGCAGGGTTCCTTCCCAGTCGGCGAGCAGGCGCTCCGCCTTCGGGCTGCCGGTCAGCGCAAGGTGCTTTTCGATTCGGTCGCGCAGGAAGTCGATGTCCCCGGCCTCGAGCGGATCGAAATCGACCATCTCCGGATTGCAGCGGTTTTCAATGAAATCGCCGGCCTCGTCGAGGACGTAGGCGATCCCGCCGGACATACCCGCCGCAAAGTTGCGGCCGGTGGCACCGAGGATCACCGCGCGTCCGCCGGTCATATACTCGCAGCCGTGGTCGCCGATTCCCTCCACCACGGTGACGGCACCGGAGTTGCGGACGCAGAAGCGCTCGCCGGCCAGTCCGTTGATAAAGGCTTCGCCCCTGACCGCGCCGTAGAAGGCGACGTTTCCGATCAGAATATTCTCTTCGGCTTTGAAGCTGGATCCTTCCGGCGGACGGATGATCAGGCGCGCGCCGGACAGTCCTTTGCCGAAGTAATCGTTGCCGTCGCCCTTCACATTAAAGGTTATGCCGCGCGCACTGAACCCGCCGAAGCTCTGTCCCCCGTTGCCGGTGCAGTTGATGGTGATGGTGTCGTCGGGCAGCCCTTCGGCCCCGTAGACCTTGGAGATCTCGTGCGAGAGCATCGCGCCGACGGTGCGGTAGATGTTCTTGAGCTCCACATCGATCACCACCTTCTCCATTTTCTCGAGGGCGGGTTTGGCCTTTTTAATCAGTTCGTGATCGAGCGCCTGATCGATTCCGTGATCCTGCTTCTCGGTGCAGCGCGTTCCGATCGAGGCATCCACTTCCGGCTTGTAGAGGATCTTCGAATAGTCGAGCCCCTGGGCTTTCCAGTGCGCCAGTGCTTTCTGAACATTGAGGCGCTCGGAATGCCCGACCATTTCGTCGATGGTGCGGTAGCCGAGTTCGGCCATAATGCCGCGCAGCTCTTCCGCCACGAAGCGGAAGAAGTTGACGATATACTCCGGCTTGCCCGCGAACTTTTTGCGCAGTTCCGGATCCTGTGTCGCCACCCCGACCGAACAGGTGTTCATGTGGCACAGGCGAAGCATGATGCAGCCCATGGTCATCAGCGGCGCGGTGGAGAAGCCGTACTCCTCGGCCCCCAGCAGGATCGCCACCGCCACATCGCGGCCGGTCAGCAGCTTTCCGTCGCACTCGACGCGAATGCGGCTGCGCAGGTTGTTGAGCACCAGCGTCTGCTGCGTTTCGGCCAGTCCGAGCTCCCACGGCAGGCCCGCGTGCTTGATCGATGCCTGAGGCGAGGCGCCGGTTCCGCCGTCATAGCCGGAAATGAGCACGACGTCGGCCTTGCCCTTGGAGACCCCGGCCGCGACCGTGCCAACGCCGACCTCGGAAACGAGCTTGACGTTGATGCGGGCGGACGGATTGGCGCTCTTCAGGTCGTAGATGAGCTGCGAGAGGTCTTCAATGGAATAAATGTCATGATGCGGCGGCGGGGAGATGAGCGTCACATACGGCGTGGAGTTGCGCGTTTTGGCAATCCACGGCTTCACTTTGTGGCCGGGCAGCTGCCCGCCCTCGCCCGGCTTGGCACCCTGCGCCATCTTAATCTGAATTTCATCGGCGTTGGTCAGGTAGTGACTGGTGACCCCGAACCGTCCGGACGCCACCTGCTTGATGGCGGAGCGGCGCAGATCGCCGTTCGCATCCGGCGTAAAGCGCTCGGCATCTTCGCCCCCTTCCCCGCTGTTGGATTTTCCGCCGAGGCGGTTCATGCCGATCGCCAGCGTTTCATGCGCCTCCTGCGAGATGGATCCGTAGGACATCGCCCCGGTTTTGAAGCGCTTGACAATTTCGGTCCACGGCTCCACTTCGTGAAGCGGAACGGGGTCGGCGGACTTGTCAAATTCAAACAGGCCGCGCAGGGTGGCGAGATTTTTGCTGTTGTCGTTGATGAGGTCGGCGTACTCGTTGTAGCGGTCGACGCTGTCGGTCCAGGCGGCCTCCTGCAGCTTGGCCACGGCCAGCGGGCTGAGGATGTGGTCTTCGCCGTTGCGGCGCCATTTGTAGGCCCCGCCGATATCGAGCTTGAGGTTCCCGGCGATCCTGCGCGACGGAAACGCCTGCTTATGGCGGGCTGCCGCCTCTTTGGCAATGCCGTCGAGGCCGATGCCCTCGATGCGCGAGGCGGTTCCGACAAAGTAGGCGCTGACGACCTCGCTGCTCATTCCGACCGCTTCAAAAATCTGCGCACCGCGATAGGAGTGCAGCGTGGAGATGCCCATTTTGGACATCACCTTGAGCATGCCTTTGTTGACGGCTTTAATGAAGTTGTAAGATGCCGCGGCGAGGTCTTCTTCGAGCAGGCCGTCGCGGGCCATGCCGTCAAAGGTTTCGAACACCATGTAGGGGTTGATGGCCCCGGCGCCGTAGCCGAACAGCAGGCTGAAGTGGTGCACCTCGCGCGGCTCGCCGGATTCGATGACCAGGCCGGCCTGCGTGCGCTGCAGTTTGCGGATCAGGTGGTGGTGCACCGCGCCGGTCGCCAGCAGGGCCGGAATCGGCGCGTTTTCGCGGTCGGCCCCGCGGTCGGAGAGAATGAGCAGCGTATTGCCGTCCTCGATGGCTTGGGAGGCGCGTTCGCACAGTTCAGCCAGCGCGGCTTTCAGCCCCTCGCCGCCGCCGGCGACGCTGTAGAGCATCGGCAGGGTCACCGCCTTGAGGCCGTCGCGGTCGAGCTTTTTGATTTTCGCCAGCGACTCGTTGGTGAGGATCGGCTGCTTGAGCTTGAGCTGACGGCAGTGCAGCGGCGTCTCCTCGAACAGATCCTGCTCAGTGCCGATATTGGTCAGCACGGAGGTGACGCACTCTTCGCGGATGGCGTCGAGCGGGGGATTGGTGACCTGCGCAAAGAGCTGCTTGAAGTAGTTGTAAAGCATCTGCGGTTTTTCGGCCAGCACGGCGAGCGGGGTGTCGATGCCCATGGCGCCGGACGGCTCCATGCCGGTTTTCGCCATCGGAGCCAGAATGTGGTTCTGGTCCTCCATGGTGAAGCCGAACATGCGCTGGCGCACGCTGATGGTTTCCGCATCAATGGCGGGCGCCTCTTCGTCGGGCAGCGTATCGAGATCGACCAGGTTGTCTTTGAGCCATTCGCCGTAGGGCTGCTCCGAGGCGAGCTGGTGCTTGATCTCCTCGTCGGGAATGATGCGGCCCTTTTCCATGTCCACCAGGAACATGCGGCCCGGCTCGAGGCGGCCTTTGTATTCAACATTTTCCGGCTCGATATCCACAATCCCGGTTTCCGAGCCCATGATGACATAGCCGTCTTTGGTGACGACATAGCGCGAGGGGCGCAGGCCGTTGCGGTCGAGGATGGCCCCCAGGCAGGTGCCGTCGGTGAACGGGATCGAGGCCGGACCGTCCCACGGCTCCATCAGGGTGGAGTGATATTCGTAGTAGTCCTTCTTCTCCTGCGACATCGTCTGGTGGTTCTGCCACGCTTCGGGAATGAGCATGCTCATCACGTGCGGCAGCGAGCGGCCGGTGTGGTAGAGCAGCTCGACCGCCTGGTCGAGCGAGGCGGAGTCGGACAGGCCCGGCTGAATGATCGGGAACAGGCGCTCGATGTTGTCGCCGAACAGCTTGGACTTGAACAGACCCTGGCGGGCATTCATCCAGTTGAAGTTGCCGCGCAGCGTGTTGATTTCTCCGTTGTGGCAGAGCACGTGGAAGGGCTGGGCGAGTTTCCAGGCCGGGAAGGTGTTGGTGCTGAATCGCTGATGCACGAGGGCCAGCGCGCTCTCGAATTTCGGGTCGAGCAGGTCGGGGTAGTAGTGCTCCATCTGCTCGGGGAGCAGCAGCCCTTTATAGATGATAATCCGGCAGGTCAGCGTCGGGATGTAGAAGTCGTCTTTGTTTTTCATCTCCGAATTGAAGATGGCGTTTTCGGCCGCCTTGCGGATGAGGTAGAGCTTGCGGTCGAAGGTGCGCTCGTCGGTGACGCCTTTTCCGCGGCCGATGAAAATCTGCATCATGGCCGGCTCGGACTCTTTGGCGATCTCGCCGATCTTGGCATTGTCGGTCGGCAGTTCGCGCCAGCCGAGCAGGGTCTGGCCCTCTGCCGCGATGGCTTTTTCCAGAGTCTGGATGCACGCGGTGCGCTCTGCGGCGTCCTGCGGCAGGAAGACCAGGCCGGTGCCGTATTCTTTTTCAGCGGGAAGCTCGATGCCGATCTCCGCACATTTATCCTTATAAAAAGCGTGCGGGATCTGCAGCAGGATGCCCGCGCCGTCGCCGGTCAGCGGATCGGAGCCCGCGGCGCCGCGATGGGTCAGCCGAACCAGAATCTCGAGCGCTTTATGAATGATGTCGTGCGATTTTTTTCCGTGCAGGTTGCAGATGAACCCCACGCCGCAGGCATCGTGTTCATTTTGCGGATGATACAGACCCTGCGCGTTCGGAAATCCTTTGGGATATACAGCTTGTTCGTTCATACCAAATCCTTTTTCTCGTCACAATGAGTAGAGCCCGAAAAGACTACGGCTTTTTGACCCGGGGTCAATCCGTAAAACACACAAAAATACACACTTATGTCCCTTATTTGCATATAGTTACAATTTTGTATCTATACATAAGCAAAGAACCAGTCTTTATTCGAACGCGCGTTTGCAAGGCTTGGAACCGGCGGCGGCGCAGCGCCGCCGTCTTTTCCAAACCCTGGAAAAAGATGGGTTCAGGCTCAGCCCGCTTCGGCGGCTTTGGCCAGCGCAGCCTTTACCTGCGCGGTGATGACGCCCCACTGCTTGTCAGCAATCTGCTGTTTGGTGGCGAGCCAGGAACCGCCGATGGCGCTGACGATCGGCAGGGAAAGCCAGTCGTTCATGTTGTCGAGGTTGACGCCGCCGGTCGGACAGAATTTGACGCCGAGCGGTCCGTAGGGCGCCGCCAGGTTTTTGAGCATATTCACGCCGCCCGCCGCGCCGGCCGGAAAAAACTTGAGCATTTTCAGACCGAGGGAAAGCCCCTGCTCGATTTCCGACGGGGTCATCACGCCGGGAATGAAGAGCGTGTCGTTGGCCTGAAAGAACCTGACCGTATCGGGGTTGAGTCCCGGCGCGAGGCCGAAGCTGACACCGGTGTCGATGCACATCTTCGCCTGGTCAGGGGTCACGACGGTTCCGGCGCCGACCAGCATTTCCGGGAAGGATTTTTTGATGCGGGCGAGCGCCTCGGGGGCGGCGGCGGTGCGGCAGGTCACCTCAATCACATCCATGCCGCCTTTGAGCAGCGCTTCGGCCAGCGGCTCGGCGTCGTTGGCATCGTCAATCACGATTACGGGAATGACGGGGCGTTTGAGCAGTTCGTTTAACATTGTTTCTCCTTTTGAGTACGGGCGAAAGATTTTCCGCCCCTACCGGTCTACGCGGGCGCCGGCGCCGGCGACGATTTTTTCAACTTCAGCGAGCGAGGCCATGGTGGTGTCGCCCGGGGTGGTCATGGCGAGCGCACCGTGCGCCGCGCCGTATTCAATGGCTTTGGCCGGATCCTGCAGAATCATCAGTCCATAGATGAAGCCGGAAGCGAAG
>JBFHEM010000019.1:0-72859 GCA_041584215.1 Tichowtungia sp.
AAAGTGGCTGGGTCAGCAGGGTGAAGATTTCCAGTGATTGGAACTTTTTACCACTGCTTTTCCAATGGTTGGAAAATGGTTCTGTCGTCAAATGATTCTGTCAAAAACGAACCCGCAGAGAAAAGGGTAGGATCAAGAAGAGATATGACAGAATCATTTTACGACAGAATCATGAGATGTTTTGGATCAGTATTCAGTCAGAAGAACCATCACAGTCTGAAGGCGGAAGCAAAGTGGCTGGGTCAGCAGGGTGAAGATTTCCAGTGATTGGAACTTTTTACCACTGCTTTTCCAATGGTTGGAAAATGGTTCTGTCGTCAAATGATTCTGTCAAAAACGAACCCGCAGAGAAAAGGGCAGGATCAAAAAGAGATATGACAGAATCATTTTTACGACAGAATCATGGGGTGTTTTGGATCAGTATTCAGTCAGAAGAACCGTCGTCGCCTGAAAGAGGCAGTAAAGTGGCTGGATCAACCGGATTAAATGTTATCCGGCTCATCCTGTTATCCGGTCGAAAAAGTTCTGTTCAGTATAAGAATATACGAAAAGGTGCTCAATGAGGTGTTTCAGACAGATTGCGGGATTGCTGCCGCTGGTTTTTTTGGCTGCGTGCAGTCGGGCCGTTCCGATGCCGGCTCCGGTCGCCGGGCTGGACGGCGTGCAGATCCGGCGCGAGGCGCTGCCGCTGCCGCCGGCAGGGAAGAAGGTTTCCTGGCTGGTTCACCGCGGCGGGTGGGGCGACAGCCCGGCGTACGGCACACGACTTGGTACGGAACATTACGACAGCTTTATCCATGATTATTCATCCGGACTGGAGGCGGAATACGACGCGCTGGCCGAGCTGGGCGATGCCGCGTTTATTCAGGATTTCGGGAGTGTTGAAAAGCTGGCCGCGGCCGCCGGAAAGAGCGGAATGGGCTACGCCGTGGTCAACACGCTTTCCCCGCTGGCACTGAGCCAGCTGGGGATCAAGACCCAACAGGAGTGCGTCGATTATCTGATCAAACAGCTTTCAACCCGTGAAGAATTCCCGGGTTATTACAGCATCGACGGCCGGCCGGTCGTGTTTATGTTCAACATTTCCGCCTACGACAAAGCCGGATGGGAGGATGTGCTGCGAAACGTGCGTCAGGCCTATCCGCAGGATGAACTGCAGTTTATTGCTCAGCGATCCGTGTATGACGTTCTCAATCAGCCCGATCCGGCGGCTTACATGAAGGAGGTGCTGGAAGTTTTTGACGGCATCATGTTCTGGGGCGGCCCGCAGGACGTAAAGCTTCAAAACCTGGAGCTGGCCCGGCGGGCCATCGAAGAGATCGGCAGCAAAAAAATGGTGTTCTGGGTGCTGACCAACGGCTACTGGCGGCCGGAGAAGGGCATGTTTATGGACCCGCGCGCAACCGGCGTCTGGCGCGACCAGCTGAAGATCTGTTTCGAAAACGAATTTGACGGACTGATTATTGAGAGCTGGAACGATCTGGAGGAAAACACGGAGGTGCTTCCCAGCCGCGAAAACGGCGGCGTCTTTTTCGAGATTTTAAAATATTATGCCGCGGTCAGCAACGGGCGCACATATGTCGCAGAAGATCCCGGCCTGCTGCTGATTCATCCGCGTGAAATTCTTCCCGGTGATCTGCTGGAATTTGAAGTGGTCAGCCTGCCGGTTGATTTTGCCCGTGCGGGGTTCCGGCTGCAGATCAAAACCCCGCAGGGTCTTGTCGTTTACAAATCCGAAACTCAGACGCTTGGGTCTGATAAAGCTGAAGTGTTTCATTTCTCCCTGCCGACCTGTTCTCTGGCTGAATACCGTACGCTGAATTACTCGATTGTTGTGAACGGCCGTGAATATGAAACCGGCAGCGAGATGACCGTTCGCAAGTCAAAATTGAAAAGCCCGTGGCTGCGCGGCGCTGTGCTCGCCAACCGTATTCGGCCGGACAAGTTTTCGTTTGAAGTCAAAACAGAAAACGGAAAGAGGACAGCCGACATATCGATCCGGCACGATGTTCCGCTGGCTCGGGTTGATGTTCTCTGCAACGACAAACCGGTCTGGTCGCTGGATGCCGAGCGGCTGAACCGCCAGTGGAACTGGAAACACACGCCGGTTTCCATTGAGTTCGATTTCCAGATGCCGAAGGGATACGCCAGTGAAAACAATAACCGCAGCGCGGTGCTGTCTGTCACCAACGGGTCGCTGGTTCGTGCGTTTGATAAGTTGGGAACCAGTCTTGTTTCTTCACCGGATCAACTGGCGTGGAGCGCACCGCCGATACTGGGCCGGCAGTTTAATGTCAAGCTGCTGGCAGATGCCGACGAAAACACCCGCTTTACGATGGAGCTGACGGCATTGAAGCAGACCGTGAGTTTTACGCTGGGCGAGCTGCGGCGCGGCGGCATGATTGAAAAGAAATATTCCGACCACGGCCGCGTCTGGATTCGTGAAGTCGATCATCCGGTGGTCTGGCGGACCGATCCGGCCGGGTTGGGCACCAACGTGCAGGAGCGCGTAACGCTTCCGAATGCGGAACGCGGTTTTGAAAATGAAACCGTTCTCTGGATTGTGGACCAGGACGGAAACACGTTCCGGTCAAAATCGGTTTCGGTCTTTTCTGAAGAACGGTCAGTCGCGCGCAATCAGTGGTTCTGGGATGCGGCCGCTCAAGAACGGTTTTCGTCCGCAGTTTCCGGAAACGAACAGCTGGAAATGGTCTGGTCCTTTGATGGGCCGCCGGCACGCGTCTATGAGGATGAGCAGGGAAGCGGGGCGCTGCTGCGGCTCGGCGGAGGCATGTTCCGCTGTGGTCATTTTAATCCGGATGCAGTTCCTGCTGTTGAAAACGGTGCCTTGTCCTTTGACGGGAATGACTATGCTCAGATTGATTCGGGCACATTTCCGCAGGGCGCGTTTGAGTTGAGTCTGGATCTTTATCCAGCGGAAACAAAATCAGCGCGCCAAACGCTACTGTACTGCCGCTCCAATCTGACTCTTTTTTATACCCCGTCCGGAACCATCGGCCTGGAGCTGAACGGGCATTCTTCGGTTGATCAGGAGTGGATCAACCCGGAACCGCTTCCGCTGAGCCGCTGGAGCACGGTGCAGGTTCAATACGACTATCAGAACCTGATTTTGTCGGTGAACGGCAAAGAACTGTCCGTTCCGCTGTCCAAAGGACCGACTCAGAAAATTGCGGCTGAGGCGTATCTCGGGGCCAAAGTGGGCGGAACCCAGTCAACCCACGCGAATCAGTTCTTCACCGGAAAACTGGATAACCTGAAGATTCAATGTGGAGCGAACTGATGAAAAATTTGATGATGAT
Source organism: Tichowtungia sp. (assembly GCA_041584215.1). Lineage (GTDB taxonomy): Bacteria > Verrucomicrobiota > Kiritimatiellia > Kiritimatiellales > Tichowtungiaceae > Tichowtungia. The sequence continues at coordinate 3,321 of JBFHEM010000019.1, forward strand.
ATTCGCGGGTCTTCTGGCTGGTATTTCCGCGAGTGCGCAGAGTGAGTTTGCTGATGTTTCAGGCGGAAGCTTTCGCATGGGATCGGCGCTGCCGGATCAGGTGATGATTAATGCTCATCATCCGGATTATAAAGAGTATGCCGGTCCGGAGTGGGATGAAGCACCGGCGCATGACGTCGAACTTTCAGCCTATTCGATCGGGAGCAGAGAGGTTTCGGTCGCTGAGTATTGCCGGTTCCGGCCGGAACACCTCAAGACGCTTGAGCAGTTCGGCGCGCAGACTTCTCCGGATGCACCCGTCACGATGATCACCTGGAATGATGCCGTTGCCTATTGCAACTGGCTGGGCAAACAGTCCGGCGAAACCTGCCGCCTGCCGACCGAAGCCGAATGGGAATACTCCGCATTGCATCGGGAAAAACTGGGGCTGAAAGGGATGGATGATTTTGTGCTGGAATGGTGTTCCGACTGGTGGGCGCCGTATCAGGCGGGCCGGGTGAAAAATCCTGTCGGCCCGGCGGCGGGGCTCACAAAGATTGTTCGCGGCGGCGGCGGAGCTCCCCGTGAAACGACCGTAATCAACGCCGAAATGAATGGTGAGTTTGAAGCGCAGAAAATAACAGGTGGATGGCGGCCGGGCGACCGGTCGGGAACGGTGCCGGGCGATCGTCGGAATCTGCTTGGTTTCCGCATGGTGCGCGGGGATCGTCCATCCGGCACGGAGCGTGAGCCGGTGCCGGTGGCTGAGATTTTTCAAAATGTGTCGCAGCCGCCTGCGATCTGGAATACAGAGCAGGCGGAACCCTTTTTTGCCGGCGGGTGGCGCTATGATGAAATTGAGCCAGACGAATTTCAAACTCTGCCGTACTGGGGGCGGAAGCATGTGCCGAATCTGACTTATTGCGACAACGGAGACCTGTTGATCAGTTTTTTCACGGGGCCGCGCGACGAACTGACGCGAACCGCGATCTTAATGAACCGGCTGCGGAAAGGCGAAGACGAATGGGGGAAACCCGCCCGCTTCTTCTATGCGCCGGATTGCAATATCGAAAGTACGGTGCTTCACAATAACCTGAACGGGGAGATTCAGTATTACGGTGCGTTGAGTGAAATGTTCACTCCTAAAGGGGAAACCGACGGGGCAGACTGGTCGGTGGTCAAACGAGTCAGCACCGACTGCGGACAAACGTGGAGCGATCCAAAAGTTGTGCTGGAATATCCTGCGGACCGGGCGACACTCAAAGATTACAGCGGAACCCCGCGCTGGTGGCCGCATCTGGATCTGTTCTATCTGAACGACGGTACGCTCATTGCCCCGTCGGATGCCGGCATGCCCGGCGAATACCAGCGGGCGTGGGGGTCGGTGATCTGGCAGAGCACTGATGATGGAGAGAGCTGGACTCAGCGCACCCGGTTCGGATGGAATCCGGATGTGCACCGCAGTTTCGGGTGGGAGCCCGGCAAGCCGAATCTGACCGATGGTGAATCCGGCTGGATCGTTGGCTATCATACGACCGTTGTGGAACTGAACAACGGCGATTTGCTGGCTCACGGCCGAGGCATGAATATCGACGGGCAGGCCCCGATGAGTCTGTCGAAGGACGGCGGTCGCACCTGGAGCTATCAGGCCTCTTCCTTCGAACCGCTGGGTTCCCATCAGCGGACCCGGATTTTGCGGCTGAACGAGGGGCCGCTGCTGGCGCTGTGGTATACCGATACCACCGGGCGGCCCAAAAATGAGATGAGAGGCATCGAGGTTCAGGGGGCGGACGGACAGATGCATACCGGATACGGGCTGTATGCCAGCCTGTCGTACGACGAAGGAAAAACGTGGGTGGATCCCAAAATCATTCCGAGCGATGCGTCCGATCCGCTGAAGGGGACGCGCAGCGGCTATGTGACGGCGGTTCAGACGCCGGACAACATGATCCATATGGCCAACAGTTTCTTTTACTGGAAGTTCAATCTGGCGTGGCTCAAAGAGCCGGTTGATTTGGCGAAATAATATTTACCCAATTTAAAGGAGTACTCTTGATGAATAAAATTCTGTTTCTATGTGTCTGTTATATGGCGTCAGCGGCATCGGCTCTCGTCCGGCCGGCAACCCTCTTTACCGACGGTGCCGTCTTGCAGCAAAATGAGCCGGTGCGAATCTGGGGAACGGCCGATCCCCAGGAAGAGGTGAGCGTCCAGTTCGCCGGGCAGAAAAAAACAACGGTCGCCGATGAGTCCGGCACGTGGCTGGTAACTTTGGATCCAATGCCCGCTTCTTACGAGCCTCGGAATCTTCAAGTTTCAAGTGTCGAGTTTCAAGTTTCCCTCACCAACGTACTCGTTGGAGAAGTCTGGCTGGCCGGCGGGCAGTCAAATATGGCGGTTAAAATGGGGAAATATCGTGAGACCGCTCAGCCGGATATCGACAGCGCGAACGATCCGCTGTTGCGAATGACCACCATTCCGCAAAAAGGCTATGTCGGAGCCAGGGAGGGTGCAAAACCCGTCTGGAAACAGACAACCCCCGCGACCGTTCAGGATTTTTCGGCGACGGCCTATTATTTCGCGAAGGAGTTGCGCAGAGCGTTGGATGTGCCGGTGGGAATCATCGTCTGTGCGGTCGGCGGAACCCCGGCTGAGGCTTGGATGAGCCGCGAGACGCTTTCTTCTGACCCTCTGATGAATCGCGTGCTGGAAAACTATGAAAAGCTTTACCGCCTGAAATTTCCAACCGAGGAAACGTATACAAAATATGTTCACGAAGGGTTTCCGCAGATGATGCAGGTCTATCAGCAGAATAAAAAGAACGGCATCAATCCGAATCCAAAACCGGCTTTTGCTATGGGCCCGCGAAATCATCAGCGCCCCTGCGGACTGCATGAGGCGATGCTCTCTCAGGCCATCCCATCCACGGTTCGCGGCGTGATCTGGTATCAGGGGGAGAACAATGCCAACACGCTGTCCGGATGGCATTACCGCCAGGTTTTGTCGGCACTGATTAATGAGTGGCGCGCCGATTTCCGGAATTCTGAACTGCCGTTTCTGTTTGTTCAGCTCGCAACGTACGGGCTTCCGCAGGATCAAAGTGCCGGCTGGCAGGAGTTGCGCGAATCGCAGCGGCTGGTCGAGTTGGATGTGCCCAACACCGGCATGGCGGTGCTGGCGGATGGCGGCGAGCAGAAGGACATTCATCCCCATTCAAAGGATAAAGCCGGGCGCCGGCTGGCGCTGCTGGCGCGCAATCAGGTCTACGGGGAAACCGGCCTGGTCTGCCGCGGCCCGCGCTTCGTGAAAAAGAACTGCCGGAACGGAGCTGTCGAGCTCACATTCAGCGATACAGGGGCCGGGCTGGTTTTGAAGCCGGAGCCGGTCACCGCATTCGAAGTCTGCGGGGCGGACGGAATCTTTGTGCCGGCCAAGGCTAAACTGGCCGGGAATAAAGTTATACTTTTCTCTCCGGACGTTTCGTCGCCGTGTGATGCCCGTTACGGGTGGAGAAAATGGTTTGTGCCGACACTCTACAACCAGGAGGGGCTGCCGGCTTCGCCGTTCCGGACGGATGACCAGCCCATGGCCTCGGAAGGCGTGGTCTATCTCGATATGAAACTCCAATTGATGAAGAACTGACCGGATTGCTGTTTATGAAAAAGAATCAACTGCCCCGCTATCAGAAGCTCGCCTGGGGAATGGGCGGGATGACCAATGACCTGATCAATGTGATCAGCGTGCTGGCCATTCCAATCTACTCCATTGCCCTGGGTGTCAACCCGGCCTTGATCGGCATCGCGCTGACCATTCCCCGTTTGTGGGACGCGTTCAGCGATCCGATCATGGGGCATATCTCGGACAACTTCCGCAGCCGCTGGGGCCGCCGCCGCCCGCTGATCCTCATTGGGGCCGTTCTGCTGTGCATCACTTTTCCGCTGCTGTGGACGCCGAACCCGGCCTGGGGCCCCAATGGACTGTTTTTCTACTTTTTGCTGATGCTGATCGGCTACTACACCGCCTATACGATCTGGAGCGTTCCGTGGAATGCGCTCGGGTTTGAGATGACGCCGGATTACAACGAGCGCACCCGCGTGCAGGCCTGGCGCGCCGCCTTTGCCACCTCGGCCGGCCTGTTCATCTCATGGACCTATAAGCTCTGTTTTGTCTTCAGCGAAAACGAGGTGATCGGCGCGCGCTACGTCGGGCTCATCATCGGAATCGTTCTGCTGATCACCGGCATGGCATCGGCCTTCTTCTGCAAGGAGCGAATCGAGGCGCAGAAGCAGGAAAAGATCAAACTGATCCCGGCGTTTACCACGACGCTGAAAAACCGGCCGTTCCTGATGGTGTGCGGGGCCGTGGCCTGTTTTATTCTCGGCGTGTTCCTGGTGCAGCCGATGGCGATCTATGTGAACATCTACCATGTTTTCCAGGGTTCGGAAAACGCCCGCGAGGCGGCCTCCGTGGTGACCGGACTGGGCGGCATGCTCGGGGCAATCCTGGGCCTGATCTGCATCCCCGCCATTTCCTGGCTGGCCACGCACTGGGGCAAAAAGCAGACGCTGCTGCTGGGCATGGCGATTACCGCCGTCAGTTTCCTCTCGCAGTACTGGACCTTTCTGCCGGCCCACCCTTACGTGCAGCTGGTTTCTTTCTGCCTGAAGGCGCCGAGCATTGCCTTCATCTGGCTGATCCTGCCTTCGATGGTGGCCGACATCTGCGATGTGGACGAGCTCGATACCGGTCTGCGGCGCGAAGGAATGTACGGCGCGGTCTACGGCTGGGTGCTCAAAATCGGCGTCTCGCTGGGTCTGGTTCTGAGCGGGTTTGTGCTGACAATGGCCGGCATCGATCCGGCGGCGAAAATGCAGTCGCCGGAAGCCATCCGAATCCTGCGCATCCTGTTTTCGATGGTCCCGTTCCTCTTTACGCTGGCGGGAGCCTGGTTGATATCCCGTTATCCGCTGACCGAGCAGCGAATGGAGCATCTTAAAGAGAAGATGGATGCTCTGAAGGCCGGGGGCGGAGCGCAGGCATGATTTTTAGAAACAGTTTGGAGAAATGATAATGAGCCGGAATCAGGTTTTGGAACAATGGCGCTGTGAATTGGGGGCAGACGGAATGGGTCTGTCTCATCCGTCGCTGGGCGGTTTGTCAGCAGGGCGGTGCCGTGTTGAGTTGAACGGAATTGCCGGTGTGCCGATGCATGCCGAGTTTTGTGACGGAGTTTTCAGGTTTCAGTTTGAGCTCGGGATTCGCCTGACGATTCAGGTGCGCTGTGAGTCGAGCCGGCTGGTGTTAACACCCGTTTTGACGAATGAAAGCAAGGTGCCGGTTGCCGTGGGGACGATGGAGCTGCTGTTTGCCCAGACCGGGTTTAAGACACGGTTTACCCGCGGGCTTGCGAACGGACGAACGATGGTGGACAACACCGGCCTGGTGACATTGGAGAAGGACGTCGCTTCAAATGCCGTACTCGGCCTGACGGACGGCAACGGGTCCGGTGCATTTGTTGCCGGTGCGATTCGTCCGGATGACGCCTGGTATGATTTTTCTTTTTCGGCTGCTGACAGGTCGGCTTTCAAACTGACCTGCTGCCTCGAAAATACAGAGCTGGCTTCCCGGGCAGGCAGGGCCCTGTCCCCCGTCTGCCTCTATGCCGGAACTTCGCTTTCCGAGTTGATGAATGTCTATGCCTTGGATACAGCGTCACACTTGAAGCCCTGTGCCGGGTTTGACAGGCCGCCGTCCGGCTGGTGCAGCTGGTATCATTATTACGGCTCCGATGATGCCGGCGATGTCCGCCGGAATATGCAGGCGATTGCCGCCTCGCCGCTGAAAGACCGCCTTCAGGTAATTCAAATTGATGATGGCTGGAACCGCGCCGGCCGTGATGCGCCCCGCAACTGGGGCGACTGGCTGCCGGGCGGAAAATATCCGGACGGCATGAAGGCTTTGGTGGACGAAATTCATGCCGCCGGATTCAGGGCCGGTCTCTGGCTGGCGCCGTTTTCCGTGGATCCGGACAGCCGGCTTTATCGCGATCATCCCGAATGGCTGGTGCAGGCGACCGGTCCGTGCGGCGAGCTCGACCCGCTGGCCGCTCACGGCGGGGTGTTCGGACTGGACCTGACCCATCCCGACGTTCAGCAGTTTATTCGCTCCACATTCCGCCGGGTGTTTGCGGAGTGGAATGTCGATTACATCAAGATTGATTTCCTGACGCATGGAGCCATTGCGGGGCGGCGGTTTGACCGTTCGAAAACCGGAATTGAGGCATTCCGCATCGGCATGCAGATTATCCGTGAAGAGGCCGGGCCCGACCGCTTTATCCTGAACTGCGGCAGTCCGATTGCCGCATCCATCGGCCTGTGCGACGGCATGCGCATCGGCATGGATGTCGGCGGCCGCTGGTTCGCTCCGATGAACCTCAAGGAGTGGCGCTTTGGCAACTGCTGCATCAAAGGGGCCGCCAACAGCACCATCTGGCGGCAGTGGATGCATGGCGTCTGGTGGCACAATGATCCGGACTGCATTGTGCTTCGCAGGCAGCCAGTGCCCGAGGAGCTTAAAAAATTCGTGGATAATCCGTTTCAGGACCGCACAATCGGCGTTGAGGAGTTCGGGCTGACTGAGGAAGAGGTCGGCTGCTGGCTGCGGCTGGTCTGGATGAGCGGCGGCATGTTTATTCTCTCCGAGGATGCCGCCGCGCTTTCTGCTGCAGACTGGCAGCTGCTGTCGGAGTTTTCCGGGCCGCTGGAGCAGCCGGTTCGATGGGTGGATTGCTGCTGCGGTTCGGAGGCCGGACTGCTGCGGACGGTCTCAGGCCCGTTGAAGGTGGGGCTGTTTAATCTGTCCGATCAGCCCCTCGAAATCTCGGTTGACGCCTCCTCGCTGGGATTGAATGACCGCTGGCGTTTTGTTGAACGGCTGAGCGGCGAACCGTTTTGCGGTACAGGCGGGCGGGTGGACTTTCCGATTCTCCCGCCGCACGCCGGCCGGATCTGGATGGCTGAATCTGCATGAAATAGGTTTGATATATTGCTCCCGGATCCTATACTCCGTTTTTACGCAAAAGGCTGATCCTTGAGCATGGGTGATAAACATAAAGCATTTCAGAACCTGGTGGAAACTGCGGGGATCCCGCCGTTCTTTTATCGCATTTTTCCGCCGCTGAAGTTTTCCACAACCACGCATGTGCGCCTGCTGGATCTCGGTTATAAAAACGCCGAGCTTGCGGACCTCCCCGAAAAATTTCTCGATAATTCAAGCCGGCTGCGCGATGAAGCGCCCCGCTGGGTGGTTTTCCAGTACATGCTGCACGGCCGCATGAGGATGATCGATCATGGCCGTGAACTGTGGATCGAAGAAGGGCAGGCGGGTCTGTTCCCGATCCCATCCAAAACCTCTTACTATGATTCCACGGACCCGGACGCAAAATGGTTTTTTATCACCTTCAGCGGCCAGACTGCTCTGGATATTGTGGATGAACTGATCAAGGCAAACAAAGGGTATGTTCTCACGGGACTGAAGAAAAGCCGCCTGGTCTCCATGGCCGCCCGCATGTTTTCGTTGGCGATGGAGCACGCCCCGGTGCCGGCCTTCGAGTTTTCTGCAGAGCTCTATCATATTCTGATGGAACTCAGCACGCAGGTGCTCTCCTACCGCAAAAACTATCCGGAACCGGTCGCCCATGCGCTGGAACTGACCGATGAACGGTTTGGCGATGCCGGCTTCTGTTTGGAGGAGATGGCTTCCGCCTGCTGCCTGTCGAAATACTATTTTTCCCGCCTGTTTAAAGAGCATATCGGCCAAAGTCCCGGCACCTATTTGCACCATAAACGCATGCAGACGGCCATGGACCTGCTGCTGCATTCCAACCGGCCGATTAAAGAAGTCCAGTACCTCTGCGGCTTCAGGAAATACAACTATTTCCTGACCGTGTTCCGCAAATTTTACGGTGTATCACCCGGGTCCGTTCGCAATCAGTAGGACATCCCTCTTTATTTTATTGCATGTTTCGGGATGTTGCGGCAGGATCGCTTATCTTTGTATCTAAGCTTGAGGAGCATTCATGCAGGAGCATAACAAAACAAAACGGGAAGACCGGGTCAGCCATCAAGACAAGCTGATGTACGGCGCGGGCGCTGTGGCTGAAAATGCGATGCAGAATGCGGTGACCAATATGGCCAATCCGTTCTTTAATGTGGCGCTCAATGTGGCACCCAGCCTGCTCGGTTTTGCCGTGATGATTTTCCGGATCTGGGACGCGGTGACCGATCCGATCATGGGCTGGATCAGCGACCGCACCGAGTTCAGGTTCGGCCGCCGCCGGCCCTACATTGTCGGCGGCGCCATTGCCGGCGGCCTGCTGTTTGCGCTGATGTGGTGGTGCCCGCGCGGCATGAGCACCACCTTCTATTTCAGCTGGTACATGGTGATCTCGATCCTTTTCTACACCGCCTTCACCGTTTTCGGGGTCCCCTATGTCGCGCTCGGCTACGAGCTGAGCCCCGACTACCACGAGCGCACGCGCGTCATGGCTTTCCGCACCTGGTTCCAGTCGGTGGCCGGCATCTGCATCCAGTGGATGTTCTGGCTGACGCAGCGCGACCTGTTCGAAGACACCGTCGAGGGCATGCGCTGGGTCGGCATCGGCATGGGCATTCTGATGATTGTGATGGGCGTGGCCCCGGGCATTTTCCTGCGCGAGCGCGTGTTGACGCTGGAGGAAAAAACCGCCAACCGCGAAAAGCTGGGGTTCAAGAGCGTTCTTTCCGTCTTCAAGGTGCGCCCGTTCATGTGTGTGCTGGGGGCGCTGACGCTGGCCGTGACCGGGATGTTCCTGGTCGCCATTCTCGGATTCTATATCAATGTCTACTACCTGTACGGCGGAGACCTCAAGGCCGCCTCCCTGCTGATCGGAGCCAGCGGCTCCATCTATCACCTCTTCTGCATGGCCTCGATCCCGCTGGTCAGCTGGACCTCCTCCCGCTTCGGCAAAAAAACCTCGCTGCAGATTTTTCTGGCGGTGGCCATCGCCGGCAATATCGCCAAATGGTGGCTGTTCACTCCCGAAAACCCCTGGCTGCAGCTCCTCAGCGTGGCGCTGATCGCGCCGGGCCTGTCGGCTGTCTGGACGCTGCTGGCCTCGATGACCGCCGACGTGACGGACTATGATGAACTCGAAAGCGGAACCCGCCGCGAGGGCTCCTTCGGCGCCTTCTACGGCTGGACGATGAAGCTCGGCTTTGCCATCTGCTTTTTCATTGCGGGCATGATTCTGGAGTGGACCGGGTTTGATGCTGCGCTCGGCGGCGGGCAGTCTGCCAAAACGCTCCGCGACATGCTCTGGCTCTATACCGTCATCCCGGCGGCCGGCCTGCTGGGTGCCATGTTCTTCGTCTGGAAATTCCCGATCACCGAACGGACGGCCCGCGAGGTGCGCGAAAAACTGGAGGCCCGCAAGGCAAAGTCATGACAGAATCATGGGGACGCGGAGAAGAGGAATGGTTCTGTCGGAAATGAGTTCGCAGAGCAATGGACGAGGGAAAGAAGAGGTATGACAGAATCATTAAGCGACAGAATCATGGGGATGCTGAGAGGGAAAATGATTCTGTCGTCAAATGATTCTGTCGAAAATTCGTCCGCAGGGAAATGGATGCGGTGAAGAAGAGTTATGACAGAATCATTAAAACGACAGAATCATGGGGACGCGGAGAAGAGGAATGGTTCTGCCGTAAAAGCTTCCGCGGGGAAATGGGTGATGCAAAAAAGAGTTATGATAGAACCAGCAAACGACAATTGCATTTTGCGGAGAAATACAGATGCCGGTTGAATGCAGTGTCGAATTTGTCCGGATGGGACAGGATGATTTTCATGCACTGGATAGGCGGGTGATGCGGCATGCTTTTGATATCCATAATACGATGGGGCGTTTTTTTGATGAAAGGATTTATCAGGAAGAGTTGGCGCGGCGTTGTCGGGAAGAGGGTATGGCTGTTGAAAGAGAGGTTCATTTGCTCGTCACACATCGGACGTTTTCGAAATCCTATTTTCTGGATATGCTGATTGAGCAGGGCGGCCTGTATGAAATGAAAGCGGTTGAGGCACTGAATCATTCTCATGAGAACCAGGCCATTAACTATCTGCTTTTGGCGGGACTCAAGCATGGAAAGCTTGTGAATATGCGCCCAGCTTCCGTTGAGTCACGTTTTGTCTCCACGACCCTTTCTTCGCCGGACCGCGCCGGCTTTCAGTTGAATGAAGATTGTTTCAATGCCGTGTCCGAGGCGGATAAATCATTTCGGGAAACCTTCTATGCTTTACTGAATGATTGGGGCGCCTTTCTGGATGTGAATTTGTACCGGGAGGCATTGGTCCATCTAACAGACTGTTCGGGGGCGGGACTTCAATCCGTGGATATTGTTGTGAGCGGTAAGATTGTTGGGAGCCAGAAAATGTGTGTTTTAGATGGGACTGTAATTTGGCATTTATCCTCGGTTCGGAATCATCTTGCATCTTATAAGACGCACCTGTTGCGGCTTTTTCAGCATACCCCGATGAAACGGATGCACTGGGTGAATATGAATTACCGGAATATAGCCCTTCAAACGTTGGAGAAATAAATTTGTCGGAAGTGGGCCCGCAGAGAAATGGACGAGGGAAAGAAGAGGTATGACAGAATCATGGGGATGCTGAGAGGGAAAATGATTCTGTCGAAAATGCGTCCGCAGGGAAATGGACGAGGTAAAGAAGAGGTATGACAGAATTATTAAACGACAGAATCATGGGGATGCTGAGAGGGAAAATGATTCTGTCGAAAATGAGTTCGCAGGGAAATGGACGAGGGAAAGAAGAGGTATGACAGAATCATTAAGCGACAGAATCATGGGGACGCTGAGAGGAAAAATGATTTTGTCGAAAATAAGTTCGCAGGGAAATGGATGAGGTGAAGAAGAGTTATGACAGAATCATTAAGCGACAGAATCATGGGCATGCTGAGAGGGAAAATGATTCTGTCGGAAATGCGTCCGCAGGGAAATGGACGAGGGAAAGAAGAGGTATGACAGAATCATTGAACGACAGAATCATGGGGATGCTGAGAGGGAAAATGATTCTGTCGCCAAATGATTCTGTCGAAAATGCGTCCGCAGGGAAATGGATGAGGTAAAGAAGAGTTATGACAGAATCATTATACGACAGAATCATGGGGATGCTGAGAGGGGAAATGATTCTGTCGAAAATGCGTCCGCAGGGAAATGAACGAGGGAATGAAGAGTTATGGCAGAATCATTGAACGACAGAATCATTGAACGACTGAAATGGATGTGAGATGAAAAAGATTTGTTTAGGAATATGGCTCTGTTTTGGCGGCGCGGTCATCGCCGACGGCATGAAACCGCTGGGTGAGATGGACGGGTTTTACCGCAACACCGCCGTGCTCGACCGCACGCTGGCGCCGGCATCGATGATGTGGGACATCCCGGACTGGATGACTCAAACCGATTTTCCGTACACCAAAAAGCCGTACAGCAAAGAGCTGCCGTTTGCCGATGCCTGCACGGTCGTGCGCCTGCTCGGCGGCTGGATGGACGGCAGCCAGGACCCGCACCGCGCCAACGATGAAAACGATCTGGCCGGGCGCGACGGGAACGGAAACATCTTCTACCGCTGGGACCTGCTCAAGGCCCGGCTCGATCCCTATGTGGAGCAGGGTTACGAACTGACGCTGGTGCTGGATAATTTTCCGCACTGTTTTCCAAAAGCGGGAAGCGCCGATTCGGGCAAACATTTCGGGCAGGTGACGCCGCCGGAGAATATCCGGGAGTGGTACGATTTCGTTCATGCGATGTGCCTCGAAATCCGGCGGCTGTACGGCGCAGACCTCCAGCAGCGGCTGCGATTCCGCATGGGAACGGAAATGCAGGACGATCGCCGCTTCGCCGGAACCTTCGAGGAGTATTGCCGGGTGTATGACCATGCGGCGGCTGCGGTGAAGGCTGTTTTCCCCGACGCGTTGTTCGGGCCGTTCAACCGCTCGATGCCGCAGGGGAATTTTCAGTCGTTCGGAGGGCTGGTCAGCGGGAATGTCGGACTGCTCAAGCTGGCCGATCACTGCGCGAACGGAACCAACACCGCGACGGGCGGAGTCGGCAGCCCGTTCGATTTCGCGCCGCGCTCCTTCTATTACTTCAGCTCGCAGGAGGCAAACGGGCGGCTGGTGAACATCCAGCCCGACGAACGCCTGCCGGAATTGAAGCGCATGTGGGATGCCATTGAAGCCGTCTCTCCGCGCTATCAGGGTATTTCGAAAGAGGTGCAGGAATACGGCTCGCACCTCAACACCGAGGGCGGCATCTACGGGCTCGATACGGGCGCGCGCGGCGCGGCGCAGAATCTCGACACAATCGTCGGCATGAAAGAAATCGGCGCCGACCGCATCTGGCACTGGGAGCTGTTCGAAAAAATCGGCAAAGAGCAAACCCTGCTGATGAGCCAGGGCTGGCTGTACTGCATTTTCGAGCGCATGCGCGGCGGCGAAATCTTTTCACTGCCGGTTGAAACAGACGCCGAGCGCGGCAACCGTCACAAAGCCCTGCTGTCGGTCAAGGAGAACGAAGCGGTCCTGGTCGTGTCCAGCTGGAACCCCGACCGCGTGCAGCAGCAGGGCGATCAACTGACTCTAGTCGTTCCGGGCAGAATGAAGCCGGTCGGAATGCTGTCTTTCACAGAAGAGTGTTCGGTCTTCGATGTGATCCGCGATGACCTGAAAGCCGCCGGCCTGCTTTCTGAAAAGCATTTGGCGCATCGCGGAGAGCCCGCCACGACGATCCTGACCAAGGGCTACACCTCCATGGCCGCCGATCCCGCTCAGGGAAAAGAATTTGTTTCCAGGCATTGGAAAAAATATTCGGCGCTGATGACGGACTCGCTGATGCTCAAGCCGTTTGAGGGGCCGGTTGAAACCGGCCCCGGCGGCACAACGGTTCAGATGGATGCCGCCAACCCGTCGGTGACGGTGGTTGTTTTTCAATAGCAGGGAAGCTGAAGAGGCAAAAGAGAATGATGACAGAATCATTTAGCGACGGAATCATTGGGATCGGGGTCCAATGGGCGGAAAATGGTTCTGTTGAAATGGATGTTCGATACGTGGAGATGAAATGAAGAAACAGACAAATTTAAATGGAACCTGGAAGCTGGCGTGCAGTGATGCGGCAGGGAAGCGGCCGGAAAAAAACTGGATGAAGGCGGATGTGCCGGGCGATGTGACGGTCTCTTTGAGCCGGGCCGGGAAGCTGCCCGAAGATCTGTTCTATCGCGAAAACCTTAAAGAGGCCAAGTGGGTCGAAGATAAATACTGGTGGTATGCGCGCGAGTTCACTCTCAAGGCTGCGCCGAAAGACCGGCTCGAGCTGGTTTTCCGGGGTCTGGATCTTTTCAGCACCGTCTATGTGAACGGCGAAAAGGCCGGTTCGTCCGATAACGCATTCAAGCCGTTCCGGTTTGATGTCACCTCGCTGGTGAAGCGCGGCAAAAACAGGATCGACGTCGAGTTTGCCCCGACCCGCAGGATGGTTGAGACGCTGAACAAAAAATATCCGCAGTACTGGAGCCTCTTCACGCCGGGCCGCTCGCTGGTGCGCCATGCGCAGTGCCAGTTCGGCTGGGACTGGGCTCCCGACGCGCTGGCGCTGGGCATCTGGCAGGACGTCTTGCTCGAAGAGTGCGACGGGGCGAAAATCGAAAACCTGTTTGTCGAAGCGCAGCTCGACGGCGACTGCTGCGTGCGGGTGGAGCTGCCCCTGCTGGAGCAGGAGGAGCTGCCCAAAGGGGTGCCGCTTTCCAATATTGCGCCGTACTATGCAACCGGAACCCTGCGTGCCGGCATCTATTACAACGGTAAAGTCCTGGCTGAAGGGGAGGTGGCGACCGGCGGAGTCCATAACTTCATCTGCTTAAAAGTCAAAAACCCGAAATGGTGGTGGCCCAACGGCATGGGTCAGCAGGAGCTCTATGAGTGCCGTGTGACCCTGCTGGACGATAACGGCGTTGAGCAGGATGCGATGACAAAAACCTTCGGCTTCCGCTCGGTGGCCATCGAGGAAAAGAAACTCGAAACCGACCGCATCAGCTTCACGTTTCTGGTCAACGGCGAGCGCGTATTCATCAAGGGCGCCAACTGGGTTCCGGCGCACTGCTTCCCCGGCGTCATTGAAGACAGCACCTATGAATACCTGGTCGGCCGCGCGCAGCAGGCCAACTACAACATGCTGCGCATCTGGGGCGGCGGCATCTACGAAAAAGACGCCTTCTACGAGGAGTGCGACCGGCGCGGCATCCTGGTCTGGCAGGACTTCACCAACGCCTGCGCCGAGCCGCCCGACGACGACGATTTTTTCCTGCGCAATATCATCGAAGAGGCCGAATTCCAGGTGAAGCGGCTGCGCAATCATCCGGCGGTCGCCTGCTGGTGCGGCGGCAACGAAAGTTCCAACTCGCATCGCTACGAACCGAACCAGCCGGGCCGCCGCCTCTGCCGCTACTACTATCGCGGCGTCGTCGGCGACCTTTCGCCGTTCACCCCCTATATTCCCGGCTCCTCGCACGGAAAATCCGACTTCGGCCAGATCCAGACCTCCGGCGAAACCCACTGGTCCATGTGGCCCCGCAAGAACTCGGACGGGTACGGAACCTACCGCGACCGCCTGAAACTGGTGCGCACCGTGTTCAACGGAGAAATCTGCCTGCAGGGTCCGTCGCCGCTTTCATCCCAGCTGCAGTTCCTCAAAAAGAGCGACATCTGGCCGCCGAACGAGGTCGTTGACTTCCATGCCATGTATCATCCGGCCATGCCGGAGGTTCACCCGCGCTGGGTCATTTCCCAGCTCAAGGCGGCGCAGGAAATTATCGGGCCGTGCGACAGCGCGGAGTCGTTCATCCGCAACGCCATGATGGCGCACGCCGAAATGGTGCGCGAGGAGCTCGGCTTCTACCGCTCCACCAAATGGGGCAACAGCGGCGCCATGCTGTGGATGTTCAACGAGTGCTGGCCCTGTTCCAACTGGGCCAATGTCGACTTTTACGGCGCGCTGAAACCCGCCTACTGGATGGAGAAAAAACTCTTCGCCCCGCTGGCCGTCACCATCAAGCACATTCGCAAAAACTACACCCTGCATCTGCTCAACGATACCCTCAACGACGCGGCCGGCACCGTGAAGGTCACCTGCATGGATATCTCCGGCAGAATTTTCTGGGAGGAGGAGCTGGAGGGAAGCTGTCCGGCAAACAGTGCCGTTCAGATTAAGTCGTACGCCCCGTCGAAGGTGAAAGGCGACAACGTTTTCCTGCGCATGGAATGGACCGTCGGCAAACAGACCTTCTCGGAAAACTGTTTCCCGCAGCTCTTTAAGGATGTGGCGTTCGAGCCGGCAAGCCTGACGTGGAAAGCCGGCAAGCCGGTCAAGACCGCGAACGGCTGGAAGACCCGCATCAAGGTCACGTCCGCAAACTATGCCCGGTTTGTTCACGTCGATATTCCGTTGAAGCAGGCGCGCGAGGTCACGCTCAGCGATAACTACTTCGACCTGATCCCCGGTGAAGCCAGAACGGTGGAGATGGTCAGCCGTCTCCCGCTGAAAAAGTTCACCGTGGGCGCACTGATCGCATAGCGGATGGCGCAGCGGATTGCGTCGCCGCGGGTTTCGGTTTCCTGAAAAGGAGTGTGTGATGGGAAAAATGAACGGTTCCAGAAGAGATTTCCTCAAGACAACCGGGGCCGCCGCGGTGCTGTCGGCGCTGCCGGGAGCGGGGTTCGGAAAATCCGGTTCGGTCTCTTTGAAAAAACGGCCGAATATCGTTTATCTGTTCTCCGATGAACATCGCTATCAGTCGATATCCTTTACGGAAATGCCGGCGCTCAAGACGCCCCATATGGCGCGTATGATGCAGCAGGGCACGTCCTTTGAGTTCGCGATCAGCAACAATCCTGTCTGCGTGCCGCACCGCTGCATGCTGCTTTCGGGGCAGTGGCCGCACCGCACCGGAGCCGTGGAAAACGAAGGCGGGCTGGCGCCGGGCGACAAAACGCTCGGGCATGTGTTCGGCGAGGCGGGCTATGCGACCGGTTACACCGGCAAGTGGCACGCCGGCGCCTTCGCCCGGCAGGCCGGTTTCGACTGGCACATGCTCTGGAACAATACCAATGCTCACTGGGACAGCAGCTGGGACGACCTGCATGGAGACGGCGGACAAAAAAATCCGTGCAAAACCTACCAGCCGGTTAAAATGACCGACCAGGCGCTGGACTTTATTGATGCGAACGCCGGCGCGGGCCGCCCCTTCTTCCTGATGGTGGCCTGGAATCCGCCGCATGCCGTTTTTACCGACGCCCGCGATCAGGAAAAGGCGCTCTATCCCGACGCGGCGGCTCTTCCCTGGCGTGACAATGCGGACGAAAGCGGAAAGCAAAAGTGGTGGAAGGATTATCAGGGCTACCACGCTCACATCACCGCCATCGACGGGCAGATTGGCCGGATTTTCCAGGCCCTGGAAAAAAACGGAGAGCTGGAAAACACGATTGTGGTCTACAGCGCCGACCACGGTTCCATGATGAATTCGCACGGAAAGGGCAATAAGCGCCATCCCGAGGATGAATCCTGCCGCGTGCCGTTCCTGGTGTGCGGGCCGGGGATCCCGAAGGGGCAGGTGCGCCGTGAGCTGTTCGGAACGATCGATATCTTCCCGACGCTGTGCGCGCTGGCCGGCATCGCCATTCCGGACTTCTGCGACGGACAGGATTTTTCCGCCAACATTCAAAACCGCCCCGGCACCTGCGATCCGGAGACGCAGCTCCTGATGCACGTCGCCTGCCTGAAGGCCACAAAGAAAGCCGGGGATGCCCCGCTGGCGCAGTTTGCCCGGCAGTATCAGGATGCGCCGTTTTTTCGCGGGGTGCGCGGCCGGCGCTATACCTACACGGTCGGAACCCGGGGCGAGTGGGAGCTGTGGGATAACCGGAACGATCCCCTGCAGCGGAACAATCTGATCCGCGACCCGGCCCATGCGGACGCAAAGCGTGCGATGCATGCCGAGCTGGAGCAGTGGCTGGCGAAAGCGGAACTGCCGTTTGTGAGCGAGGCGCACCGCCGCATGCCGCTCGAAGACCGCATTGTTCAGCAGGCGGTTGACGGCGCGCAGCGCATTCCGCTGCATCACATGGCCATGCGCCTGAAGCTCACGCCCGAGCAGTTTGCCGCCTTGCCGGGAATTTATAACCGTTTATATGACAAAAAAGGGTTCCCCCGCGAGCGCGGCTCGAGTCGCAACGACTGGGAGCAGGCGATGATCAGTACCGCGGAGCAGATGAAAAAAATCCTGACTCCGGAGCAGGCCGGCCTGCTCGACCGGATGCTTGCCCGGGAGCCCTTGATGAAGAAGGGGTAACCGGTTTCCTGTCTGTGACATGTAAACGTTCTTGAAAAGCCGCGACGGCCTGCCCCGCAAGGAACGCGCTGAAAAGGAGATGCTGAGATGGAAAAATGGATCGTGAGCTTGCTGCTGCTCGCCGGGCTTCAATCGGCAGCCGGCGGGCAGGAACCGGCCGTCAATGTCGTCGTGTTTACCGTGGACGACATGGATATCACCTCGGTCAACTGCTGCGGCAATCCGCTGCCCGGTTTGACGCCCCATATGGATCGGCTGGCTTCGCAGGGCATGCGTTTTCTGCACGCACATGTCAGCTCGCCGATCTGCATGCCGTGCCGGCAGTCCATGATGACCGGCCTGCACTCCCACCACAACGGATCGTTCGGTTTTGTCGAGGTCGAAAAAGGCGCCTGCCCGTCGCTCTCCGGGCTCCTGATGAAACACGGATACTATGCGGCCTCCATTGGAAAAGGGCGCGATTATAAGGCGGTCCCGTGGGATTACTGCAAAGACGGGCTGGGGGCGGACGGATGGTACAGCCGCAGGCCGGAAAGCTTCTTCCAGGAAGCTCAAAAAGCCATTCGGGCGGCGCGCAAGGCCGGCAAGCCGTTTTATCTCGGCGTGAACACCTCGGATCCGCACCGGCCGTGGCCCGGCAGTGAGCAGGAAAAAGAGGCCGTCGACAAACTCCGCGGGAAATTCCCGTCCGTGCCCGACTACCCGGTGATGATCCCTGTCTGCTCCAGCGAGGAGGTTCCGCTGCTTCCGTACCTGCCGGATCTGCCGGAGATCCGCACAGAGACGGTTCAGTATCTCACCGCCGTCAGACGCGCCGACGATACGCTGGGTCAAATTTTGAAGCTGCTCGATGAAGAGGGGTTGACGGAAAACACCCTGTTCATATTCTTCAGCGACCACGATGCCGCCATGCCGACCGCCAAGCAGAATACCTATCGCCATTCCTCTGAGGTTCCGCTGATGGTCCGCTGGCCCGGAACCGTCAAGGCCGGTTCCGTGGATGCCGAACATCTGGTTTCCACGCTCGATCTGATGCCGACCGTTCTGGAGGCGGCCGGGGTGCCGGTTCCGGAAAAGCAGGACGGGCGCTCCATGCTTCCGATTCTTCAGGGCGGCAAGCAGGCCGGCCGCGATTTTGTGATGACGACTTACAACTACATAGAGCCCGGCGTGCAGGTGTTCCCCATGCGGGCCATTCACACCAAAGAGTGGAGCTATGTCTTCAACCCCTGGTCCGACGGGGTCACAACCCGCGAGCGGGCCGGAGGCCAGCCGACCGAAAACCAGGGCGGTCTCACCTTTTCCGCCATGAAAAAGGCGGCCGAAACCGATCCGGAAATGAAGAAACGCGTGGATTATATCCTGCTGCGCCGGCGCGATGAGCTCTTCGATCTGCGCAGGGATCCGTACAGCTGCGACAATCTGGCGGAATCTCCTGAGTACAGCCGGCAGCTCGAAAAGATGAAGAAAACGATGGCCGCAGAGATGGCCCGAACAGGCGATCCGCTGCTGGAGAGTCTTGTGAGAGACCGGGGCTATCCCGCGCAATGGGATCAAAAACGATGATCAGCAGAGCAGGGGGCACACGAAATAAACCTGACTGATCTTGAACCTGTGAAAAAAGGGGACAGGCATCTCCTTCTCCGGAGCGGTGACATTCCTGTCGCCGATACTTGAATCAACATCAGTCAGGCTGATTTAGGGTTAAACACTCATCGCGCTAATTTGTTAAATGGTAAACCCTCATTCTGAGCCGTCGCTCTCACCGGATGCTCAATCAGTACCGCCGCGCCGAAGATCATTACGGAACAGACGGAGCCGATCGCGGATACGCCGGGCAGTTTGTCGGTTTCCGCGTTGACCACGACCTGCCGGGGTGAGTGCCGCAATCGCCAACAAAAGCGATTTCGTGTCAATCGTCCGTCATGCCGGTGTCGCGACGGGTTGTCTGGAGTGGCTCCACTGTCTGGGAGACTGCCCATAAAGGCGTTTGAACTCCCGGCTGAATTGAGAGCAGCTCGCGTAGCCCACTTCCAGCGCCGCTTCGTTCACGGTCATTCCGCCGGCAATCTTCATGGCGGCGCTGTTCAGCCGCATCGATTTTACAAACTGGATGGGCGACATCGTGGTGGCCTGCTTGAATTTTCGGTGGAGCACAGCCCGGCTCATCCCCACCTGTGCGGCCATTTCCTGCTGCAGGGCCTGCTCTTTCCGCTGATTGAAAAGTCCCATGGTCGCATCGTGACGGTAGGCAGTATGGGTTACAGCATGGGCATAAAAACCATCCGGTTTGACGATATGAACTGGGATGCGAACTACCATGCCAATGCGGTTTACAGCCAGAGTAAACTGGCGCAGATCATGTCGGTCTATGAATTGCAGGATCGGTTGAGAAAAGCAGGCAAAACAGGGGTAAAAGTCTATGCGTGCCATCCGGGTGCTTCCAGAACATCACTGATCAAAACCAGCGGCAGTTTCATGATGCGGTTCACATGGTATCTGATGACGCTGTCACCGTTTGTGCAGTCCGCAGAACGAGGATCTTATCCATCGTTGATGTGTGCCACTGAGGAACACCTGGACGAAAGGGGTTTTTACGGCCCTGCAGGCCGAGGGTATTGGACCGGTCCGGTTGGGGAATGTAAATTAGAACCCCATGCTGTAGATAAAGAAGTTGCGGCCCGGCTCTGGACGATCTCCGAGGAAAAGACCTGCCTGAGCTGGCCGCTGTAGCCGGCAGTGTTTTGCCCGTACATGATTCCGACTTTATCTCCCGACTTGTGATGCGACGCAATCAGTTTAAATCGCAAGTTGACTTTTTTCTGCGAAGGCGCATCATGTCGCATCAGATAGGTGATGCGCTTATGAGTACATTTGAAGGCACGGGGATCAGAAATCTGAAAAAGCGGGGCGGTGTGTACTACTGGCGCCAGAAGATCGGCGGGGTGCAGTTTTCGGAATCGCTGCAGACCCGTGACCGAGCAGAGGCTGTGAGCCGAATGGCGCAGAAAGCCGAGGCTGCCAGGAGCAGCGCAGTTTTAAAGGAGAAAACAATGACAAAACCCAAGGATATCAGCGCCGAATCGATCGATTACTGGCCGCAGCTCAAGGTGCTCGACTGCACCATCCGCGACGGCGGTCTGATGAATAACCATCGCTTCAGCGATGAATTTGTAAAGGGAGTCCAGCGCGCGCTGGTGGCTGCCGGTGTCGACTACATGGAAATCGGCTATAAGGCGGACAAAAAGCTCTTCAGCCCCGACGAGTACGGTCCGTGGAAATCCTGCACCGAAGACGACATGAACCGGTTCTTCGGCGAGGAGGATCCCGGCATCAAAATCAGTGTGATGGCCGACATCGGCCGCACGGACGAAGATGACATTCTGCAGGCCGATCAGAGCATGATCGACCTGATTCGCGTGGCCTGCTATATCCATCAGATTCCCGCCGCGCTTGAAATGGTGCGCATGGCGAAAGACAAAGGCTACGAAACGTCCGTCAATCTGATGGCCATTTCCACCGTTCCGGAATTTGAACTCAATAAAGGACTGGAGCTGATCGGAAAATGTCAGGAAGCCGACATGCTCTATCTGGTCGACAGCTTCGGCTCGCTCTACTACGAGCAGATTGAAGACCTGATGCGCCGCTACACCGAAGCGATGCAGCACGGCCAGCAGATCGGCATCCACGCCCACAACAACCAGCAGATGGCGTATGTGAACACCATCTGCTGCGCGATCAACGGCGCCACCATGCTCGATTCGACGATTGACGGCCTGGGCCGCGGGGCGGGCAACTGTCCGACCGAGCTGCTGCTCGGCTTCCTGCGCAACCCGAAGTTCCATCAGCGCCCGATTATCGAAGCTGTGGAAAAACTCCTGCTGCCGCTGCGCGATCAGATCGACTGGGGCTACAGCATTCCCTACATGATCACCGGCCAGATGAACGAGCATCCGCGCTCCGCCATCAGGCTGCGCGAGAGCGCGGACAAAAACAAACTCGTCGCCTTCTACGACGAAATCCACGATCAGTAAGCAGGGATTGGTGGACTTTTGGATAAGGGCGACGATTTGTTCACAACGTCCCTTCGGGAGGGTTGTCCTGCATAAAGCTTGCAGGACAGGCTTCTTCGGTATTCCGAAAAGCCTGTGGTTTCCAGTCCTTTAAAAATTAAGGTTCACATTTTTCCAACCTTTGGAAGAGCATGATGCAAAAGGTCCAGACATTGGAAAAACGGCTGGCGGATGCAGGGAACGGCAATCCGAAGCGCTCGGTCGAAGAGCTGGCCGCGCACGTGTTCGGCTGCAAGCCGCTCGAAATCTATTTCCGCGAGCTGAGCGCGGAGCAGGCGGCGGAGCTTGACGCGCTGGTTTCCCGCGCGGAGCAGGGCGAGCCGGTCCAGTACATCATCGGCCGCGTCGATTTCCGGGGCTTGGAAATCGCCTGTGATCCCCGCGCGCTGATCCCTCGCTCAGAAACAGAATTGCTTGTCGAGCAAGTCCTTTCTTCAATCGGCAATCGGCAATCGGCAATCGACATTGTTGACGTCTGCACCGGCACCGGCTGCATCGGCCTGGCGCTGGCGCATGAGCTGCCGAACGCGCAGGTGACCGCCATCGACATTTCCCCCGAAGCGCTGGCGCTGGCAAAGGAGAACGCGGAGCGGCTTGGTTTAAGTGACCGTTTCCAATGTTTGGAAAACAACCTTTTGGAAGGCCTCAGCGAGGCTTCGTTTGACATCGTCGTCTCCAACCCGCCCTACATTCTTTCCAATGTCTGGAAAAACCTGGAGCCGTGTGTGCGCGATCACGAACCAAAACTCGCGCTCGATGGTGGGGAGGAAGGCATGAATCTGATCCGCCCGCTGGTCGAGCAGGCCGCGGGGGTCTTAAAGCCCGGCGGCGGGCTCTTCATCGAAATCGGCTTCGATCAAGGCGCAGCGGTTTTCCAATGTTTGGAAAACGGCGGGTTTGACAACGTCCGCATTATCAAAGATTACGCGGGACTCGACCGGGTTGTTTGCGGAACGCTCCCTTTAGGAGTGCGGTGATAGAAGGGTTGCCGTATCCCCGCTTTTTTAATGACCGCAAAGAGTTTTACCAGCGAATTAATGAAACCTGCGAATGAATAGCGTTTGGAGATTTTGTATTCGTAGATTTTATTCATTCGCTGGTCATATTTCCCATCCTATCCCGCACGGTCATGTGAGGGATGGTTTGTCCGGCATCGGCCTGCTGTCGGCCCTTTTTCACCTTGCTGAGAAAAAGAAGGCGCTCCATCGCACCTTCGATGAATGCATCGTCGGGGAGATCGTTTACCGCGCGGAGCATCTTTTCTTTAACAGTTATGGGGGAAGATTACGCCGGAATCTTTGAGGTTCAAGGATCAAGTTTTTGGAGGGTCAATAGCGCAAAGCTGACGGTGACGAAGTTTCAATCCGCCTTCACACGGCTGCGGCGTGACATGATGTTTGGACACTGTGATCAGGTATCCGGGTGGTCGAATGCGTCGCGGAGGAGCCGGGGAAATACAAGGTAACGGGCGGCTGGCCCGGCTGGCCGTTTTCCCCTGAAAGCGGCAATGCCACCGTCACAGCCACTGGGGCAATCAGGGCTGGTGGCGGCAATGTTCCGGGTTTGGTGATGGGTAAAAAGATAGGACTGACACCGGTGATGGTAGGGCGTGACCGCCGGGCGCGCCGCACGGTGCTGGGTCAATTTTTTAACCACCCGCTATCGCTAGAGGGAACTCAGAGAGGCTCCGAGCAATGCAGATAGCAATGGTAGGGCGTGACCGCCGGGCGCGCCGCACGGTGCAGAGTCAATATTTTTGACCGCGAAGAAGGGAAGACGCGAAGGGGCGGACGCTGGAATTGCAGGGCAGGGGCCAGCCTGTCACGCCGAAGCCAGGAAGGCGAAGGAGGATGACCCCGCCGCACGGTGCCGGGTCAATTTTTTAACCACCCGCTATCGCTAGAAGGAATTCCGAGAGACTCAGAGCAATGCAGATAGCAAAGGCAGGGCGAAACCGCCGGGCGCGCCGCACGGTGAAATGCAGTTTTTTGCTTGTCCGCCGTAGTTTCAACGAAGGAGGAACCGCAGATCACGCCGATGAACAGGATGTTGGGTAGGGCGACGCCTCCGGCGGATCTGTCCGTGCCGGTGCCGTTTTTTTCAACCGCTGACGCTGGAGAGACAGCCGCGAGGCTCCGAGGAGAAAGATGTTTAGCCGCAAGAACGCATAGAACTCAAAAATCAGCCACGGATGGGCACGGAGCCCGCGGATGAGAAGGTTGGGCATGACCGCCGGGCGCGCCGTTTCAACGATTTGAACGTTTTGAACGAGGCGCTTTGCGCCGTTTTAACGCCTTTAACGATTTGAACGAGGCGCTCCGCGCCGTTTTGACGCTTTAACGAGGCGCTTTGCGCCGTTTTCACTTTATCCTGTGAAGCCTCCTGACCCATGAAACCTCCAGGCCTGTGTGATCCTATTGAGCTGGGTTTTTTCATAGGGTTGTTTCACGGGACGTCTTCTGATCCTTCCCCCTTCGCTAAAGCTACGGAGGACAAGTTGGGTGATCCGCCGTTTGACCTCCGTCCTCCCGTGGCTCGGCGTAGCGCATTGCGCGAAGACGGCTGACTTCCGTCCTCCGGTCACCGTTTCTGGTATTCTGCAAAAGAAATGACTCGAAGAGGAGCGGCCAAAGCTGTAAAAACATCCCGTATTTCGCGCCGCCGCTATGGCGGCAATATTTCGGGTTTGGGTGAAGGGTAAAAGGATAGGACTGACACCGGCGGCACCGGCGGTGCTGACACCGGCGGTGCACTTCTGCTGGCCGGACTGTTACGCTATCATTATCCTGTCCGGACTCAATGGGTGAGCGAACAGCTGGTGATGGGACATTTTACAACCGTGAGTAAAGAAGTGAAATTTTACGATGAAGCAAAAGGGAAGTGGGGAAAAGAAAAAAAGGAGATTCTAAAATTCATCGGCTGACCCCTTTTTTGACCCCTTTTTGCCCCTTTTCCACTCACTGGCCCATGTTTCGTGCGGATATTCTTCCCAGCGACTTTCCCAATGCCTGGAAAAATTTATTTCTATTTTTCCAGACATTGGAACGCCGTGTTCAGTTGTCAAAGATCAATACGGTTCCTTGTCCGACTCCAAACTGCGGCTTTGCGGGTCGGGGTTGAACCAGTATTGCATATCAATCAAGGGAGTGTCGGACAAAACCACTTCCCCTTGAATGCGACCATAATTAGCTGAAATAATCTTGCCCCCCTCATCAACCGCCGTTCGGACACGGAATATATAGCTCACATCTTCTTTTAAGTTGTTCGCTGGGTGATCCGGCAGTACGGGATACTTTAGCAATCGATATTTTGTCAACATGGACGCATATCCGTTGGTGGGGGCGTTATACGGGAAGATGTAGGTGCTGTTTACCTCTTCTGCGGGGGTATATTCCTGAATTCCATCCATCGGATTTGTAAAAGTGATCGAATATTCGAGGCCTTGCTTGGGTTCGGTCACAGTGGTTAGGGTAAAGATAAAGTCAGATTCTTTACCTTGACCATAGGGCGAAACCCAATCGGCTTCTTGTAAATCGAAGCCCACTCTCCCTTCTTTTACGGGAATTTTTTTGCGAAAAATCTGCTGATATATCATACGCACAGGATTTTTAATTTGTCGCATTTTGACTTCTGTTTTTTGATTCCACGGCTCCCAGCGGTTAAATACTTTGCTTTTCCCCGCACACATTGCTTTAAAGTTTGAGGTATAGAAACCATCTAACAAGACTCGTCCGCTTTGCCCAGGCGACAGGTCTTCATTTTCCAAAACACAGATTCCTTCCTCATCGGTCAAAACATTTTTTTCCACGTATTCGTCTGGCCTATCCCAGTAATCTTTTACTAAAAATCGAGTATTAACTTCTGCGCCTGATATAGGCAGACCGGTCTCTGAATCAACAACTCGAACAGTTACTTTTGTATGAGGAAGATCTCCCATGGCCTGCGTCGAAAGTGTAGCAAAAAGACACAGGAACAGCACATTCAACTTTTTCATCTTTAATACCTCCAAATAATTATTCGGTTAGTTTGTCAAACAGTTTGTATACGTAGATATAGGGTGCTTCACGAATGTCATTGTGATGCCATTCATCTTTGTTCTCTCCGCTAAAAAAACCGGTAGTTGGATTCAGAAACACCGATGAGGACATGTTGAAATTTACATCCACCCAACCTCCACCAATATTATCAACTGCACTACTACCCATTGGTCCAGTTCTTGACGGAAAGGCTTTTACCAACAACCAATCAGTCATCAAAACGTCATCGATGGGGTAAGTGTCATTGGAGGTGTTGTAATCAAGCGATCCACCGTGAGAGGCAACAGTTCCTCCAGCGAAGGCTGCGGCACTCGCGCCAAACAGCTCTACCGGTTTTGGGCGGAACAGCGGGTCGACAGCAAGGTCGTGCAGGTTCTCCTCCTGATCCGGATTCTCGTTGGCCAGCGTTTCGTGGAGGTTGCGCGGACGCACCGGCGCCCATGCAATCACACCCCATGTGTCGTAAATGTGTGCCGAGTCAGCTTCCTCGGTGAATCCCCATCCACAGTATTCACTGGCGGCACCCCCGAGGCTATCGTAGATGCCGGTAATGAAACTCCCATTCAGCCGCCCCTTGAAGTGCTCCTGAATCTGCCAAACATATTTGGTGGATGCTCCACTGATGAATGAAACAAAGTTCGTGTCAATTCGCAGAACCTCTTCTGTGCTGGAATAGAAGTTGAAGGCGTCGGTCTTGTCTTGAATATCCGCGAAACGATGCCGCCAGGTTAAATCTGCCCTCGCATCACTTACATTATTTGTAAACAATCTGTACCACTCGCTGCTCCATGAGAGATACGGGTAGTCCTTCCAGTCATATTCATTGATATCCGACCAGAAGGGAATGAGATCACTGAACAGTCCCTCATCCATCCGGTCAAACCAGTTGTCCGCCACCAGGGCTTCATCGGGGCTTACATCGCCATATGCCTCCAGCGCCACCGCAGCATCCAGTGCATAATATTGCTTTACATCATAGGTACTTAAACCGTGATTCCCGGCGATGGCTTCGCTGGTAAGCATATTACCAAGGCTGTGCGCTGCCACAACCGGTTCGTTTAAACCTGACAGATACGTTGCAAAATCAGGAGCCGTCGCGAATGCATGAATGACCGCATTGTGATAGTGATACGGCCCCAAATCAAACCAAGTCTCCGTATTTGGCGTACCGTCCCACAGAATGCCGTGGAACCTGGCATTGGAGCCGGAGTGCCAGAGGCGTTTGAAGATGGTGGAGTTCCATTGGCGCCCGGCGGCGTCATCGACATTGTAGCCGTGGACAAAGACAAAGTCCCTGCCGTTGGTCAAATTGTCCGGCCAGTTGGATGGTTCATCCAGCGAGCTGCCGTCACCGGACCGCAGGTTTTTGGTGCGGTACATGTTCGTGACGGAGGAAAAGGAAAAGTAGTTGGTGGAAACGGCAATTTCCGAGCCGTTCTGAAGAATATGAACGTAGATCTGCGCGTTGGTGTTACCCGAAGAGGCAGCCAGCAGAACCGTGTCATTTTCGCTGAAGGTTTCCGATGTCTGAGATCCGGAAGAGAGAGTTTGAATGCCGGAAGCAAGCGTCTGGGCCACCGACAGGTCGGTCAGATACTCATCTGTACCGGTGAGCGACATCGACGTCGGAATATAATTTAAATCAACATTGGCGGACAGTTTGAAAGTAATATTCGGCTGCCCCGCCCCCTCCGGCCACGAAATCTTTGCCGGGAAGAAATCCTCCAGATCGGCTTCGGGATACGTGGCGGCATTGCCATCTTCATTGACCCAGAAGCGGTATGGATGGGCGGTATCGAAACGGTCAACGTCGTTGGTAGCGATGATCCCGTCTCGATCATAATCCATCGTCAACGTGGCGGCTTCAGGCAGCGGCGGAGGACTGAGGGTGCTGAGCATCTCGGCATCATCACAGAAGAACCCTGTCCAGTGGGTTGCCAGCGATGGCGGGGAGTATGCCGGCCAGTCATAGACGCTGGCAAGCTGAGCCGATTCGCAATAATTCGATTCGGCGGCCATAAACCACCCGGATTCCCCATCTGTTGCCGTAAGGGTTTTACTGACTACGCCCGGGGTCACCGACTGCGGCATCGGGCTCAGCAGGGAATATTTATCCCACCAGCCGTCAATCATCCAGTCATGCGGAGGGCGCACTTTGACATAACCACGGTGAATCGTTGGGCCGAAGCCGTGCGCGCGCAGCTTGTCCGAAAATTCAAAATGCTGGTTGAGGGTATCTCCGGCAACATCACTGAAATTCCACACTCCAGACTGATAGATAAAATTCAGCCAGGTATAATTGTACGGATCTTCCACCGCGCCCGCAGGGTACGGGGTCCTTTGATAGTGCTGAAACACCGACTGCGCCAAATAAGTGGAATCTGAGCTGTCGTGTGTGGCCGTTTCCCCAGAACCGATGATTCGCTGTACCCGGCACGGAACGGTAATCAGAACCTTCAGACAGGCCGCCAGCTTTTCAGGAGTCCACGAATCCGTCGCATTCATCAGAACCGGAGTCCCGCCTGGCAAAGAGGCCAGCCCGGCGGGGTCATTAGTTGCTGACTGAACCAGATGATTGATAAACTGTTCCGAACCGTTATAGGGATGGAAACTCAGGGCGTAGATGTTTTCCAAGCCCGCCCAGGCGAAGCCGTTGGTCTCCGTGCGGTAAAAACGTCCGCCGGTCACCGTCGGGTATATTTCATCCGTTTTCGGCGCAGTCCATGCCCCGCACTGCGCCTCGACCCACGCTCCGAGTTGAGCAACAGTATTGCTCGCAGTAAACGTTCCATTGGTTCCGTCCAGCGCAAGGATCAGTTTATTGATTGCACCGTGATAACCAGTCGTTGCCCGATAATCAGCAAGCGATGGAGTATTCCAGTCTCCCGGGGCGCTGTCCACCGAACCGGGAACCGGTTGAGGGTCGCCGTCATCCGCCGGCAACGTCACAGTAGAAGAGTCGCTGATATATGGATCCGTCCCGAGCCCATATTCGCTCACATTATCCACGCCGTCTCCGTCCGAATCGACAAACGAAAGGCCGACAATCCGAAAAAATGCCTTCACCCCGTTCTGGGGAGCGCTCAACAGCGACCCAGCAGTCCATTCCGTGTTTTCGACCTCTCCGGCGGCAACCGCTTCGAGATATTCCGAGGTAATGATGTACGGCACATTGGTTGTCGACGAAGAGGCCGATCCGCCATTGGTTGCAGGCGGCGTATAGGACACCGGATCGCCCTTCACCAGAGTTATTTGAGAATAGTCGACCGCCTCCCAAACCCCTTCGGTAAGGTTGGTTTTCTTTTCAACGAACAAATAAGCACCATCGAAACTCGGGGGATATTCAATCGTCAGGTTTTCTCCGTTGTAGTCCGTAATCCGAAACTGTTGCGCAAGCGACACATTCAGAAGCCCACACAAAAAATCCGACCACAAGAATCGTTTCATAAGCATCTCCCCCTCGGGTTGCGAACGCAAAAACCGTACTGCTCCTTCATAGATAGATCAAGAAAAGAACATCCATTCGAACTTATAATATCTGAAAATAAAACAGTTTAATTATGATTTTGAACAACCGAACTTTATCGAATCTAGGACGTGATGGTTTTCAGGACGGTGATTAGGCCGGTCGGGTTGGTGGAGAGCAGAATGATCAGGCTGGTGAGGAAGATCAGATTACATTTTTTGTGGCAAAACATGACCCGCACCGATTCGCGCTGCTTTCGCGAGTTCAGCGGTCACAACCTTCCAAGCATCAGTCTTCGCTCCATCCTTCGCGTAAAGCTAATAACGAAAGGGTCATAACGAAAGGGTCAAACGAAAGGGTCAGGCCGCCTAAATCGTTATTTTGATTTTCAGCCCTGGATTTATGATATTCGAATGTCTGGAAGCATTTTTCCAAACCTTGGGAAAACGCGGTGAGGACACCGCGTCTACGTAACGCCTACGGCGTCATAAAGTCCAAACATCGGAAACTTTTGTGTGGTTCGTGTGTTTCGTGGTGAGCATCTTTCCAAACATTGGAACTTTTCGTTTTCATTTTTTCCAATCATTGGAAAACGCGCCGGGACGGCACATTCCACCTCGTGTATTCTTTGAGCTTTTTGTGCCTTTTTGTGGCAAAACATGATCCGCACCGATTCGCGCTGCTTTCGCGAGTTCAGCGGTCACAACCTTCCAGGCATCAGTCTTCGCTCCATCCTTCGCGTAAAGCTACGGAAGGCACGGCAAGGCTGCGACCTGACACGTTGGAAAAAATTATTCGGCGGCGCGGTTCAGGTTGCCGTTCCCTGCGGGCTCTTCTTGCGGGGGATAATCTCCGTGGATATTTTTGCCGGCCATAAATCATCCACACCGGGAACACGGGGCTTTGCGATCCGCCTCTTCTCTGGTAGGGTGCCCTTCGCCGCGAGGCGGCAGCAAACAAACACGCCGGAAGGAGGGCGAGATGGAACTCATTAAACTGCTGGTCGATCAGCTGGGGGTCTCGGATGAACAGGCGTCGGGCGGAGCCGGCCTGATATTTAAACTCGTGAAGGACAAGCTCGGAGCAGGGGACTTCGGTCAGATCAAAAATGCCGTGCCGGAGGTCGATGGTCTGATCGACTCCGCGCCGGAGGCAAAAGGACTCGGCGGCATGCTCGGCGGTCTGGCCTCTTCGCTGGGCGGCGGTGCCGGAAAGCTGGGCGGGCTCGCCTCCCTGGCCGGCGGGTTTAAAAACCTGAATCTGGACGCGGGGATGATTCAGAAATTCGTGCCGACGATCCTGTCGTTTGTTCAGTCAAAGGGTGGCGACTCGGTGAAGGGTCTGCTCGAGAACGTGCTGAAATAGACCGCGGGCGTCCCGCCTGCTCTGCCGAAGTGTACCGCAGGCGTCCCGCCTGCTCTTTGCACAGCATTTGTTAGACCCGCACCGGTTGCACGGTGCGCGGTCTTCCGGTGCGCAGCGGCTTCAACCCGGAACCCGGGCCGCAGGGTTATGACTCGGTCCGGAAGATCGGGGTGCCGCTGGCCGTTGTTTCAATACGCCACGGAGGATCGCCCAGCGCATCGAGCGCTTCGCAGGCCAGCCGCAGCAGTTCGATGTGACCCGGCGCGACCGCGGCGGTGACGGGCTGCGACAGGGTGAAGGCCAGGGCGGGAATCGCCTCTTCGAGCGTGTCGATCGGCACGTACCAGCTCTTGGCCCACGGTTTGGTTTCCCCTTCGGCAACCGGCCGCTTGGCCAGGGCCTTCAGCGCGAGGATTCCGATCTGCTGCTCCACCGCTTTGGCGAGCAGCGAGGGGCCGAAGCCTCCCTCGTTCCAGCAGCAATAGTTGATCGGGAAGAGCACGCTGTCGAACTCAAACGAGTCGAGCAGCAGCAGGGCGGCCTCTTCGGAGTGGGCGGAAAAACCGATGTGGCGGATCAGGCCTTCATCGCGCGCTTTGACAACCGTTTCGAGCGCGCCGCCGGGTGCCAGGATCTGTCGAGCGTCTTCGACGCTGGGGACGCCGTGAAACTGGTAGAGATCAAAGTGGTCGGTCTGCAGGGTCTTGAGCGAGTTTTCCAGCGCGGCCCGTGCGCCGGCGGCGTCGCGCTTTTCCGTTTTGCAGGCCAGAAAGGACTGTTCTCGATAGGGCTTCAGCGCCGGCCCGAGCCGCTCTTCGGCATTGCCGTACTGCGGGGCCACATCAAAATAATTGATGCCTTTATCAATGGCTTCCCCGACAAACTGATCGGCCTCTTTCGGGGTGGTATCGGTCACTACAATTCCGCCGAATCCGATGACCGACAGCTGCCGGCCGGTTTTTCCCAAGGTTCTTTTTTTCATGACGCTTTCCTCAACGTGATTAGTGCGATACAGATCGTAACGCGCAGGCAGCTGTGCTGCCGAACTTTTTCTTGCGCTTCCGGGTTCGAATTCCAGAAAATCGGGGTCATTTGAATCAGGTCGGCGATCTGGCTGCTGTTGAGTGTGCTTTCATACGCAACATGATCGCGGGCCGTTTCTGTGAACAGCGGCGTGCATTTGGCGGCGGCTTCGTCCGCTTTTTCCTCAAAATCGCTGGAGTTGGCGTTGAGCAGGGTGCGCAGTTCGATCAGGTGGTTCGGGCCGGGCACGCCGAGAATCAGCGCGCCGCCCGGCTTCAGGATGCGGGCGAACTCTGCGGTGTTGCGAGGGGCCAGCACGCTCAGGATGCAGTCCATGGATTCGTCGGCAAACGGCAGTTCGCGCATGCCGTTGGCGACGATCCATATGGCGTCCTTATAGCGCTTGGCCGCCAGTCGGACGGCCTCTTTTGAAATGTCTATCCCAAACAACTGCTCGGCTCGCTCGGAGAGACTCGCCCTACCTGTCCGTTCGGGATTTACAGGTGGGCCCGGACTATGACGTCCGCGAAGGCCTCCGGCGGAGCCGAATCGAAGGGATGCACTTAAGTTTTCACTCAGTGTTCCGAGAAAATGCCCTTCGCCGCAGCCGCAGTCGAGGACGGTGGGATGTGGAAGGTTGGATGTGGAATGTTGGATGGCTTTTGTGACGGGATCGAATGCGCCGGAGTCGAAGAAGCGGCGGCGGGCCTGGATCATGGCTTTGTCGTCGCCGGGGTGTTTCGACTTGCGCTGATGGCTCAGCAGCAGGTTCAGGTAGCCTTCCTTCGCCACATCAAAGCAGTGGTTGCTGGCGCAGCGGGCCGTGCGCCCTTCCAGAAGAAGCGCTTCGCGGCAGACCGGGCAAAGGAGAATGTGTGGAGAATGGGAGTGTTGGATTGGTGGATTCATGAGGGGGGAGTTTAACCACGGAACAGCCAGCGCGGCAAAGCCGCAACGAAAGAGTTTTCATCCACAGATTGCCTGGCGCGGCGTAGCCGCAACCAATGAGTTCTCCAACGAATGAAAGAAAGCAACGAATCAGGGAAGCCCATTGACCCAGAATTTAAATTCGTTGCTTTTTGTCATCCGTTGGAGTGCCCGCAACTATAAAAGCGTGTTCAAAAAACAAGAAAATGACGGATAGTAGTACTAATTTTCACAGATCGGTGCGGATCTGGTTTTGGCCTCGAAGGAGCTCATGGAACGCAAAAGGATTGCAGGGCGGGAACGGTTGACGAAGGAGACGTTGCCACTCCTTGCAGTCGTTGCTTCTGAATACAGAAGCCTCTCTTCCTTTGGTCAAGTCCCGCCGCTCGGCGGGAAGGCATCGTGCCTCAGCCATTCCAGCCTTGTAAATTAGCAAGGACATCTTGCCGGTCACCATCAGCGATGTTTTCCAGGATTCGGAAAACCTCTGTGGTGAAAAATTCTTTGGCACATTCATGAGCCGGGTCACTTTCCATCTTTTAAGGCGGAGCCGCGGTGGATGCTGGAGCGGCCAAATCGTTCGCGGACGGTGTCGATGGCACGGCTTAGGGCTTCGCGTTTTTTCGATGTATGCTTTTGCTCCGAGGCAAACAGGTCGAGCTGCGGGGATTCCGATGTTTCTCGCAGGCCGCTGACGCCGAAGCCGATCAGGCGCACCGGCGAGTGCAGGCCTTCCTTGCGCAGCAGCTCCAGTGCGGTTTCGCGCAGGGTTTGGTCGTCGCAGCAGACCGGATCGAGCCGCCGCTGGCGGGTGATGGTGGAAAAATCGGTCCAGCGCATTTTGATGTGCGCGGTGGATGCGTAGAAGCCCGCTTTGCGCAGGCGTCCGCCCACCTTGTCGGCCAGATCCATCAGCCGCTGCTCAATGATTTGTGCATTGCGCTCGTCTTCGCCGAAGGTGATCTCGTTGGAGATGCTCTTTTCCTCTGTGCCGGTTTCAACGGCACGGCTGTCGATGCCGAAGGCGCGGCGGCGGAAGGAGGCCGCCGCATTTTCGCCGATCCATGCGGCCAGCTTTTCGGGATCGGACTTCTGCAGGTCGCCGATGGTGTGGATGTTGTGCGCCTGGAGAATTTTTTGCGTCTTGCCGCCCGCGCCCCACATGCGTTTGATCGGCAGCGGCGCGAGGAAGGCCGGGATCAGCTTTTCGGAGAAGGGGACAAGGGTGAGGCCGTCGGGCTTGTTCATGTCGCTGGCGATCTTTGCCAGGAAGGGGTTGGGGGCCACGCCGACCGAGCAGGTGAGGCCGGTTTTTTCGAGAATGGCCGCCTTGATCTTTTTCGCAATCGCCGGCCCGTCGCCGAACAGGTGCATGGAGCCGGTGACGTCGAGAAAGGCTTCGTCGCACGACAGCGGCTGCACGTGCGGGGTGAAGTTCTCGAAGATCTCCATAATCTGCTGTGACACCTCGTGATAGCGCGCCATGCGCACCGGCAGAAAAATCGCCTGCGGGCACTTCTGCGCCGCCGTGCGCGACGGCATGGCCGAATGAATCCCGTATTTGCGCGCCTCATACGAGCAGGTGGATACCACGCCGCGCTGGTCGCGCGGCGAGCCGATCACGACCGGCAGCCCTTTCAGCTCCGGGTGGTCGTGCTGTTCGATCGCCGCGAAAAATGCGTCCATGTCGATATGCAGAATTGTGCGCTGTTTGTCGTTAGGCATTGCTCAAAATCTTTTTCCAAACCCTGGAATAAATCTCAGAAACCCGGCACGGCCGGTTCCAGCCATTGGAACTCATAGCATGAGGTCTCTGTCGGATTTTTACAAGATGATGGACAACAAGATGATTTTTGAGGTCGGAAGAATGATGACAGAAATATGGAGGACAGGAAAATGACTTCGATGGCAGAAGAATGTCGTCAGAATAATTATTCTGACAAAAATGAGCTGGAGACACTTGCCCCGCGTGCGCCAATGCTTGGCGGATCTATTGTTTCCCGCGGTGGTCTTTTCGCGTTGTGTATGCCGCGGGTTCTTCGGCAGCAATCACTGTCGATTGACAGCACTCGCAGAGCGATTGATCAAGGCCGCTGGTTTTGGGAATGTCTGCTGCGTTAAAAACGGCCCGGAGGACCGTTCTACACAAAACCAAATGTACTCTGTGTGAATCGGTGAAATCTGTGGATGATCTCTAAAAGTAGAACGAGCGTCCCGCTCGTTTAAGCAAGCGGGACGCTTGCTCTGCTTTTAAGAGGTTCTGCAATGAAGAGGATGCGCTGCGGGGCGGGGCCGATGTAGCGGAAGGGGTAGCAGGTGAGCAGGAGCAGGCGGCCGGGGGCTGCGAGCTGCCGGATGAGCTCTTCCGTTTGCTGCGCTTCGGTGATGATCCGGTCGACGATCTGGTAGCTGGTTTGATCTCCTCCAGGCCGCTCCAGTTCGATGCGGCTTCCCGGACGGACATTGTTCAGCCCGCGGAAGTGGGTGTCGCGGTGGGCGATGATCAGCGTGGCCCGGTTGATCGGTTCGCCGCAGGGAAAGCGGTTGAGCTGTTCCCCGGTGATTTTGTTCAGAACCAGCGTGTCGATGGCGGCGTCGTCAATGGTGAGCCATCCCATGGGCGATCCCGGTTTGCAGGCGGCGGGCTGCGAGCGGATTTCCTCCCAGCGGTGTTTTGCAAGCTGATGCAGGCAGAACCGCTTGACGTGCCCGGCCAGGGGCCGGGCGAGGATCGCGAGTCCGAACAGCGCGAGTCCGATCCATGCAATGCGGAGTGCGGGAAGCCGGCGGGACGCCAGCGGTAACGGGCCGGTGCGGAAAATGTACCGCAGGCGACCCGCCTGCCCTGCCGCGTTATGCGGCACGGGTTTTTCTCCGGAGCAGGGCGGCCCCCGACAGGGCGGTCAGGCCGACCAGCAGCAGGAGCGGATCGTGCGTGGCGGTCGCGTGCAGCTGCCAGCCTTTGGGTGATTCGACAGGAACGCGGACCGTGACGAGCTCCCCGTTTTCGACTGTAACGCGTTCTTCGACCGCGATGCGGGAGGTGAACGCGGACATGAGCTGATGTTTGAGCGCGCTTTGAATGACGGCCTGTTTCAGCGTTTCCTTTTCTTCTTCCGAGTCGGCCTGGATCCGCTGAACCATCAGTTCTTTGATTTCCATTCGGCCGTACAGGCGGTTGATGGCGTCGCGGGAGCCGTCATCCTGCCGGTCGAGATCGACAACGTACACCTGCTGCAGTCCATCGAGAGTTCCTGTGATTTTGACGTGTCCGCTGAACGGCTGCCCGGATCGGGCCACGATCTGCAGGGGGCGTTCGCGGTAGATGTCGGGGCAGTGTTCCGGGTACATCTGGATGCCGTCCCGGTCCCATTCGACGGATACATCGGTGAGAACGGGTGAGCTCAGCGTGAGGAAAAAGTCGGACATGACGTCGCCGATATCTTCGTGGGATCGAATGAAGCGCGACTGGCCGCGGCCGGACTCCGCCATGCGGTGCAGCAGATATTCATTGGGTGCGCTGCCGATGCCGAAGGTGAACAGCCGGGTTCTGTCCAGCTGCCGGGCCAGCAGGGCGAGCAGGCTGTCCTCGTTGCCGACGTCTCCGTCGGTCAGGAAGATGATCATATTCATCCGGCCGTCATCCGGCATCAGCTCCATGGCATGTTTCAGCGCGGGCTGCATTTCGGTGCCGCCATCGGCATCCAGGCCGTAAATGTATTCCCGTGCGGCATCGATCCGGTCGGGCGTCGCGTCGCGCAGCTCCGGGCTGAAGGCGGACCAGTCCGACGCAAAGCGGACGATGGTGAAGCGGTCCTCCGGTTTGAGAACCTTCAGGCAGCGGCGCAGCCCGCTTTGGGCCTGACCGATCGATTCGCCGGACATGGAGCCGCTGGTGTCGATCAGGAAGACCACATTTTTGGCAATCGGACGGCTTTCCAGATTTTCAACGGGAGGAAATACGCTGAGCAGCCCATAGGCTTCGTTCTCTCCCGGCGAGTGCACGAACGACAGGGCCGGCGTGCTGTTCTTGAGCAGTTCCACCGCAATGCTGAAAACGCTGTCGGGTAAGGTCACCTTGCGGGCAAGGGAGACGGTCCATCTGTCCCGGTCGGGATTCTGCACATCAATGGCGTGGGTGTTGGAGGAGATTTTATCGATGGGCAGACCGTTGAGGGTCACTTCGATCGAAAGGCGATGTTCGGAGTCCAGGTTCGGGTGCAGGACGGACGGGTTCAGCCGGGCGGCATCGTCCACCGGGCAGTGGATGTCGCCCTGCGGTGTGAACCGGAACGGAATGTAGCGCTCGCCGGCCACCATCGGGAAGGAAAGGTCGTAGCGGTGCCTGCGAAAGCGCAGCATTTCCACATAGGTGAATCGAATGGCGACCTCTTCGCCGGGGAGCAGGTTGGCGACGGACGTGGTGAACAGATTGGGCCGCTCCTGTTCCATCAGGGCCGCCTTCCGGCCTTCGCGTTTGGCAGTTTCGTAGGTTCGTTTCGCTTCCTCGCGCTCTTTGACCGTGCTGCGGATGATGCGGTCGCTGAGCTGGATTTCAAAATCATCGATCGCGGCCTCGGACGGCAGCGGGAAAATGTAGACGACTTCCATCGGTTCATCGAGATCGTTGCAGAATCGCTGAACGACTTCGGTGCGGGCGATTCCGGCCGTTACCTCAATGCGGACATCTGTTTTTTTCAGCGGCAGCGCCATGGCCGGGCGGTTGGTGGTTTCGACTGAAAACAGCACGCCTGCAATTTCAGATTGCGCCTGGGTCAGTACGGCACTCAGTATGACGGCGGCTGTAAGAATTCCCTGTTTGCTCATGCGATCACTCCTTGCGTTTGGTTTCCGGAAGAGTGAAGGACTCGTCTGAAGAAAGTTTGAACTCTGTGTGAAATGGACGTGAAAAACGGCAGGGCAGAAAATCATGTTATGCGCATATGCGCATAACATAAAGGCCGGGGATGATCGCGATGGCGCCGGGATTCTCCGGGGGATCCGATTCGATCTATCCTTGATCAATCGGAAGTTCGAGACGGGCTGCGGTTCCGCCGGAGGGGGGACTGTTGAGCTCGATGCTGCCGCCGTGCAGTGCGGCGGCTTCGCGGACAAAGTTGAGACCGAGCCCGGAGCTTTTGCTTCCGCTGTCAGGGCGGGGCAGGGAGTAAAACCGCTCAAAAATCCGTTTGCGCGCGTACTCGGGGATGCCGGGCCCCTCGTCGGTGACGGTTATAACCGCCCTGCCGCCTTCCGGCCGGGCGCAGATCCGGACGGTTGCGTTGGCCGGTGAAAAATCAATGGCGTTTTGGAGCAGGTTGCCGACGGCCTGGCGCAGCAGGAAATGTTCTCCATTCACCTGAAGCGGCTGGGTGTGCTGTTCAATGTGCAGATTCTT
Source organism: Tichowtungia sp. (assembly GCA_041584215.1). GTDB lineage: Bacteria > Verrucomicrobiota > Kiritimatiellia > Kiritimatiellales > Tichowtungiaceae > Tichowtungia. The sequence goes on from JBFHEM010000019.1 coordinate 41,037, forward strand.
TTTGCGGCCTGCCGGCTGCAGGCTGTCGACGCATTCCTGGATGAGCTGCGGCAGATCAATCGGCCCGGGGTCGTGGAGTTCCCGGCGGTTTTCAACCCCGGCCAGATCCAGCATCCGATCGACCAGATCATGCATGCGGCAGGTTTCGGTCCGGATGTTTGCCAGGAAGCGCATCCGCTGCTCGTCGGGCATGTCTTCCTGCAGCAGTTCCGAGGCGCCCCGGATGGCCGCCAGCGGGCTTTTCATTTCATGCGTCAGCGTCTGCACATAGTTTTCGACGTATTTTCGGTTTTCCAGCGCGTCGCGCATTTCCTCAAACGCCGATGCCAGATCGCCCATGTCGCCCCGGCTCAGGGCGGGGCGGGGCGCTTTTTCCCCGTCGCGCACCGCCCGCGCGTAGGCGATGAGCAGGCGAATCGGGCGGGTGACCCATGAGGAGACCAGCACCTGCAGAAGCAGGATGAAGCTGACCGCGATGATGCCCGTGACGATCAGGCGGTTTTTTGCCTGCTCCATAAAGGGGAGCACGCTGCTGACCGGTTTGCCGACCGACAGAACCCCCTGGATTTCTCCATTCACCAGCAGCGGGGCGCCGATATAGAAGGTCAGGGTGTCCGGATCTTCCCGGACTTCCTGGGTGGCGCGCGCGCCGTACTCCCCGGCCAGCGTGAGCCGGATGTCGCGCCACCCGGAATAGTCGCGGCCTTCATCCTGCCCGATGGAGTCGAATGCAACGATTCCTTCCCGGTCGGTAATCAGGACGCGCAGGTTGCTGTTGGTTTTGATGAACTCATAAATTCCGGCGGAAAAGGACCGGGATCCCGCGTCCGTAATTCCGTCGCGGACATCGGCGCTGAGCTGGACCCGGCCGTCGCGGACCTGTCGGGACACAATCGATGCAAGAACCGTGGCGGAGTCGTTCATCGACTCCTCCATCGTCATAAAATAGTGGTAGCGGAAATCCTCGAGGATCCAGTCGACCAGCCAGTAGGAGCCCGCCGCGAACAGGATCAGAGAAGTGAGCAGCAGCCGGGTTCGGATCCTCATGACTCTTCTTTCAGGCTGTATCCGAAGCCGCGGCGGGTTTGGATGCAGTCGGCATCCGGATTCATTTCACGCAGCTTTGTCCGCAGGGTCTTGATGTGCGTGTCGACTGTGCGCTCAAAGCTCGCCTCCGGCTCTTCCCATGCGGAGTCCATCAGCTGGGCGCGCGAAAACACCTGTCCGGGGTGTTCAATCAGGACTTCCAGGATTCGAAATTCATAACGGGACAGCTCCAGCGGGTGTCCGCGGTAGCGGATCTGCTTGCGGGACTGATCGATCTCAAATGCAGGCCTGCCGGCTGTCGGCTCGCGGGAGGGTGCGGTGTCGGGCATGCGCCGCAGGATGGCCCGGATCCGGGCGGTCAGCTCCCGGGGGCTGAACGGTTTGGTGACATAGTCGTCCGCGCCCAGCTCCAGGCCGACCACCCGGTCGACCTCTTCTTTTCGCGCGGTCAGGAAAATGACCGGCACATCGGATGTTTTTCTCAGCTCGCGGCAGAAATCAAATCCGTTTTCGTCCGGCAGTCCGACGTCCAGTACAATCAGCTGAACCGTCTGATCTCTCAGCACGGCACGCGCTTCACCGGCGGTTCCCGCCGTGACCGGGGTCATGTTTTCGGTGCTGAGGGCAAACGCAATGTTCTCCGCAATGGCGGCTTCATCTTCAACAATCAGAATGGTTCTCGGCTGCTGCACGTTTTTCATGGATCATTCGATTCAACCGGATTTTCCAAACCTTGGAAACCTTATTACATGGGGCGTACAGTTTTTCCAAACATTGGAAACGAGCAGACAGAATATTGGCGGAAAAACATTCCGTCTCATCCACAGATTACACGGATGTTCTGGATTTTTCCTTGTCTGTGCAAACCGGCGTAATCTGTGGATGAATTTCTCCAGGCTTAGGAATCCTGAAATCGCCGATTTTCCAAAGGCTGGAAGGCAGTTCGTTTTTTTTCAGGGATTGGAAAGAAACGGTTTTTAGCGCGATTTCATCTAAATACGGGTTATTTGTGCGGAGTTTTCTTGAGACTTGAAGTTATTCCGTTAAACTGATTAAAGCGCGACGCGTATGCCGTGCAGATAGGATGAGCAGTATAAAGAAGGGGAGCTTCTATGAGTGATGTGCTGGAACCGACCTGTGCCTGCTGTGACGAAGTCGATGAGCAGGAGCTGATGAGCCGACTGGATGAGGTGCTGGAGGAATACGCGGACAACCCGGGCGGACTGATTCCCGTCCTGCAGATTGCGCAGGGGCTGTTCGGCTATCTTCCGCAGGAGGTGCTGCGCAGAATCGCCAAAGGGCTGGACAAGCCCTACAGTGAGGTGGCCGGCGTGGTCGGCTTTTACTCCTTCTTTTCAACCCAGCCGCGCGGCAAAAACGTGATCCGCGTCTGCCTCGGCACCGCCTGCTACGTGCGCGGCGGCAAACAGATTCTCGATGCGCTCAAGAAAAAGCTGAAGATCGATGTCGGGGAAACCACGGAGGATCAGCAGTTCACGCTTGAGGTCGGCCGCTGTTTCGGCGCCTGCGGACTCGCTCCGGTGGTGATGGTCAACGACGACACCCACCGGCGCGTCAAAGCGTCTAAAACCGGCGAGCTGCTGGCCGCATATAAAACCGAAGAGGAGGATGACTGATGAGCTGCCCGAAAATTTCTTCCATGACGGATCTGAAAAACGTTCATCAGGAGGCCCAGGAGCTGTTGAAGCTCCGCTGTGTCTGCGACAATGCGGCTCAGTATGCGGAGGCCCGGGACTCCTTTGAAAAAGGAGACTACGATGTCTCCCTTTGTCTCGGAACCAGCTGTCTGTCGTCCGGTGCGGCCGAGGTGAAAGATGAACTGCTCAAACAGCTCGCGCAGCGCGGGCTGGAGGAAAAGGTTCACCTCATTCAGTCGGGCTGCAACGGCTTCTGCGCCGCCGGTCCCATTATGGCGGTTTATCCCGGCGGATACCTCTACTTGCGCATCACCGCTGACGATGTGGCGGAAATCATCGAAAGTCATTTTCTCAACGACAAGCCGGTCGAGCGGTTGATGTATACGGACAAGGACGGGGCGGTCTATCCGTTCTATCGCCAGCTTCCGTTTTTTGCCCACCAAAAACTGCGCGTCTTGCGCAACAAGGGGCTGATCGGCGCCGAAAACCTGATGGAATACATCGGGCGGGACGGCTACTTCGGGCTCGCCCGGGCGCTCACCGAAATGACGCCCGAGGAGATTGTGCAGACCATGAAAGAGTGCGGTCTGCGCGGGCGCGGCGGCGCGGGCTTCCCCACCGGGCTCAAATGGCAGTTCTGCCAGAAAGCCGAAGGCGACAAAAAGTACATCCTGTGCAACGCCGACGAGGGCGATCCCGGCGCCTTTATGGATCGCAGCCTGCTGGAGTCCGACCCGCACGCAGTGATCGAAGGCATGATGATCGGCGCGCGGGCCATCGGCGCCGACGAAGGCTATGTCTACTGCCGCGCCGAGTATCCGCTGACGCTCGAGCGCCTCGCGCACGCCATCAAGGATGCCGAAGCGGCCGGGCTGCTCGGCGACAGCATTCTCGGCACGGATTTCAATTTCCGCCTGCACGTGGCCCGGGGCAGCGGCGCGTTTGTCTGCGGCGAGGAAACCGCGCTGATTCACTCGATTGAAGGCAAGCGCGGCGAGCCGCGTCCGCGCCCGCCGTTTCCGGCCTATTCCGGCCTGTGGGGCAAGCCGAGCGTGCTCAACAACGTCGAGACCTTCGGCAATGTGCCGTCGATTCTGCGCAACGGCGCCGAGTGGTTCCGCGAGCTTGGAACGGAGAAAAGCCCGGGGACCAAAATCTTCGCGCTGACCGGCGATATCAACAACGTCGGCCTGGTCGAGGTGCCGATCGGCATCACCCTCGGCGATCTGATCTACGACATCGGCGGCGGCATCCCGAACGGCAAGGAGTACAAGTCTACGCAGATCGGCGGTCCGTCCGGCGGCTGCATTCCGAAGCAGCACCTCAATGTGCCGCTCGACTACGAATCGCTCAGCGAGCTGGGCGCCATTATGGGCTCCGGCGGGCTGGTCGTGATGGATGATGACACCTGCATGGTCGACGTCGCACGCTTCTTCCTCGAATTCACGCAGGAGGAATCGTGCGGAAAATGCACTCCGTGTCGCGTCGGCACCAAGCGCATGCTCGAAATCCTCGAGCGCATCTGTGACGGAAAAGGCGAGCAGGGCGATATCGAAAAGCTGCTCACGCTCGGGCAGCAGATCAAGGAGACCGCGCTGTGCGGCCTCGGCAAGACGGCCGCCAACCCGGTGCTGTCGACCATCCGCCACTTCCGCGAAGAGTACGAAGAGCACATCCGCGACAAAAAGTGCGCCGCCGGCGTCTGCGCCGGGCTGGTGCGTGCACCCTGCCAGAGCGCCTGTCCGGCCTCGGTGGATATCCCGGGCTTTGTGTCGCTGGTCGCCGAAAAGCGCTATGCCGATGCCCTCAAGCTGCATCGCGAGCGCAATCCGTTTGCCGCGGCCTGCGCGCGCATCTGCTTCCACGCCTGTGAAGAGCACTGCCGCCGGTCCACGCTCGACAGTCCGGTGTCCATTCGCGGGGTCAAGCGCTACATGGTCGAGCAGGAAATGATCATTCAGGTGCCGGAGTGCAGGGAGAGCAAAAAGAACGCCGCGAAGAAAATCGCCATTGTCGGCGCCGGCCCGGCCGGGCTTTCCTGCGCCTATTTCCTGGCGCGTCTCGGCTACAAACCCGAAATCTTCGAAGCCGCGCCGCGGCCCGGCGGCATGATGGCCCAGACCATTCCGTCCTATCGTCTTCCGCGTGAAATCCTCGCCCGCGAAGTGCGCATGATTGAGCGCCTCGGCGTCGATATCCGGTGCAGCAAGGTGCTCGGCAGGGACTTCACCCTCGAAGGGCTGAAAGAGCAGGGGTACGACGCGGTTTTCATCGCCGTCGGCGCGCCCGACGGGCTCACCCTCGGGCTCCCCGGCGAAGATGCCGAGGGCGTCTGCGAAGCGATCAGCTTCCTGCGCGAGTACAACATCCGCGGTTCGGTGCCGGTCGGCAAACACGTCGTGATTATCGGCGGCGGCAACGCGGCGATCGATGCGGCCCGCACGGCGGCTCGGCTGGATGCGGAGAGCGTGACGGTTCTCTACCGCCGCACGCGCGACCAGATGCCTGCCTATGAGGAGGAGATCGAAGAGGCTGAAGCCGAGGGCGTCGAGCTGAAGCTGCTCACCTCCCCGGAGGAGATCCTGGCCGAAAACGGCCGGGTGACCGGCATCCGCTGCAGGCCGATGGAGCTCGGCACCTTCGACCGCTCCGGCCGCCGCCGGCCGGTCGCCGGCAGTCAGGATGATTTCGTGATTCCGTGCGATCAGGTGATCGCCGCCATCGGCCAGCGCGTCGACCTGCCGTCCCTGACCGGCAGCGTCAACCTCGAGATCAAGCGCGACGGGTATCTCGAAACCAATGTGGTGACCAGGCAGACCTCGGTCGACTGGATCTTTGCCGGTGGGGATGTGGCCAGCGGCCCCTCTTCGGTGATCGAAGCGGTTGCCGACGGCGAAAAAGCGGCCGCGGGAATCGACCTGATGCTGACTGGAAAAAACAATGCCTTCTGGCGCGCGGAGAAGAAGAACGACACCTTCTTCGATCCGGATGCCGATCCGCTGATGGCGGAGCGCGAGCGCCAGCCGCTGATTCCGGTGGAGCGCCGCCGCTGCAACTTCGACGAGGTGGAGCAGCCCTGGGACGAGGCCACCGCCATGCGGCAGGCCAAACGCTGTCTGCGCTGTGATTTCCGCGAAGAGGTCGCAACCTGGTAGTGGCGAGAGCCCGCACATTAAGGAGGTACTCCTGTGAATCGGTGTAATCGAGCGAAGCGGGTGGATGAAAAAAAGAGCAGGAACGAGTTTATCCACAGATGACACAGATTTTCACAGATTAGTAGAGGGACGTTTTAAGGAAGTAATCCTGTGAATCGGTGTAATCGAGCGAAGACGGTGGATAAAAAGAATATAGAACGATAAGGGGAAGCCATGATAAATCTGACGATTGACAATATGCCGCTGGAGGTTGCAGAGGGAACGACCGTGCTGGAGGCCTGCCGCCAGGCGGGAATCAATGTGCCGACGCTGTGCTACCTCGAAAAGGTCCAGGCGATCGGCGCCTGCCGGGTCTGCCTGGTGGAGATCGAAGGGGTCAACGATCTGGTCGCCTCGTGCGTGCTGCCGGTTTCCGAGGGCATGGTGGTGCACAGCAGCAACCGCCGGGTGCGCGAGGCGCGCAAGCTGGTGGTGGAACTGCTGCTCTCCGAGCACGAGGGCGACTGCCAGACCTGCGACCGCAACGAGGACTGCGAACTGCAGAACCTGGCCCACGCCATGGGCATCCGCGAGCTGCGTTACGAGGGCGAAAAGGCTCCGCGCACACAGGATTTCAGCACCGCCGGCCTGGTCCGCAACAGCGCCAAGTGCATTTCCTGCCGCCGCTGTGTGGCCGTCTGTTCGCAGATGCAGAGCGTGTCCGCCCTGTTTCCGCAGGGGCGCGGGTTCAAGACGACCATCGGCCCGGCCTTTGCGCAGGGGCTCGACAGCGTCACCTGCGTGCAGTGCGGACAGTGCGCCGCGGTCTGTCCGGTCGGGGCGATTTCCGAGCGCGACCAGACTGCGGAGGTGTGGGCCGCGCTGGATGATCCGGGCAAGACCGTGGTGGTGCAGACCGCGCCGGCCATCCGCGCCGCGCTGGGCGAGTGCTTCGGGCTGGAGCCTGGCACCCTGGTGACCGGACAGATGACCACGGCCCTGCGGCGCATGGGCTTCGATGCCGTGTTCGACACGGATTTCTCGGCCGACCTCACCATCATGGAGGAGGGCACCGAGCTGCTGACCCGTCTCAAAAAGGCGCTGGTGGACAAGGAGGAGGTCGCGCTGCCGATGTTTACCAGCTGTTCGCCCGGATGGATCTCTTTCATGGAATATTTCTATCCGGACATGCTCGACAACCTGTCCACCTGCAAATCGCCGCAGCAGATGATGGGGGCGATGGTGAAAACCTACTACGCGCAGAAGATCGGAAAAAAACCGGAGGAGATCGTTATGGTCTCCGTGATGCCCTGCACGGCCAAAAAGTTTGAGGCCGCTCGTGAAGAGATGAACTCCAGCGGGGTGCGGGACGTCGATATTGTTCTCACCACCCGCGAGCTGGGGCACATGATTGATCAGGCCGGGATCGATTTTATCCGTCTGGAGAAATCGGAAATGGACGCGCCGCTCGGCCTGAGCTCCGGCGCCGCCGATATCTTTGCCAATACCGGCGGGGTGATGGAGGCCGCGCTGCGCACGGCCTACGAGATTGTCACCGGCCGCGAGCTGCCGTTCGAAAACCTGCACGTGGCGCCGGTTGCCGGGCTCGACGGCATCAAGGAGGCCGAAATTAAGATCGAGGGGACGGTGCCCGAGTGGCGTTTCCTGGAAGGGGTGAGTGCGAAAATCGCGGTGGCGCATACGCTGGGCAACGCCCGTGCGCTGATCGAAAAAATCCGCGCCGGCGAGGCCACCTATCATTTTGTGGAGATCATGACCTGTCCCGGCGGCTGCATCGGCGGCGGCGGGCAGCCGCGCATCACCACCGATGAGGTGCGCGAGAAGCGCATGGCCGCCATCTATAAGGAAGACGAAGGCAAGATGCTGCGCAAGTCGCACGAGAACGAAGCGGTCGCCCGGCTCTATAAGGATTTTCTCGGAGCGCCGCTCGGCCACCTGTCGCACGAACTGCTGCACACAAAGTATGCAAAAAAAGAGCGCGTATAAAACGGCTGCAGGCCGTTTTATGTTATGTGAATCGGCCTGCTGGCGTGTTTAACACCCGGGGCTTTTGTTCGAGTCGAGCGGCAATCAGCGTGAAATGCTTATGATGAGGATGGGCGCTGCTTCGATGTAAAAAAGGAACAAAAAGGTTGAAGGGGCGGGGCAATTGGGATAGAAAGCACGTTCTTTTTCCGCGGGCAGAGGCCCGCACTACTGGACTGGAGATACAAATATTATGGCTACAAAAATACGTTTACGTCGCATGGGCGCCCGCAACAACCCTTTCTACCGTGTGGTTGTCGCCGATTCGCGCTTTGCAACCACCGGCCGCTACCTCGAAGTGCTGGGCTGGTACGACCCCAAGAAAGCTGAGAAGAATTTCAGCATCAAAGTGGACCGTGTGGATTACTGGCTCGGAACGGGCGCTCAGATGTCCGCCACCGCAAAAAGCCTGGTCAAAAAAGCCCGCGCCGGTGAAGGTGTGGAGCCGGGTTCCGCCCCGGACGCTGCGCAGGTCGATACCGAGGCTCTGATGAACGAGGTCCCGGAACCGGTTGAAAAGCCGGTCGAAGAAGCTGTTGCTGCCGAAGAGGCTCCTGCTGAAGAAGCGCCCGAAGCTGCGGCCGAAGAGGCTGCCGGCGAGGCCGCTCCTGAAAAACAGGAGGCCTGATCATGAAGAAACTTGTTAAGCAGATGGTCACCGCACTGGTTGATCATCCCCGCCAGGTCAAGGTCACCGAAATCAAAGGTGACAAAAGTATTGTGTATGAGTTGCGCTGTCACGCCACGGATGTGGGCAAAGTGATTGGCCGCAGCGGAAAAACAGTCGGTGCCATGCGCACGCTGCTCGGCGCCATCGCCGCGCGCGACGGCCACCGGGTCATGTTAGAGGTCGTTGAGTAATGGAGTAGGGGAGTATTGGAGTACTGAAACTCCCTTTGCTGTAAGCGCCTCGTTCTGCGGGGCGCTTTTTTTAAGCCTTCAATACTCCTGTACTCCAATCTTCCAATCTTCCATTCTTCCTCCATGCGTATTGATGTCATAACGATTTTCCCTGAAATGCTCGAAGGCTTTCTCGGCCAGAGCATGATGAAGCGCGCCGCGGCGGCGGGGCATGTGCAGTTCAATCTGGTCAATCTGCGCGATTTTGCCGAGGACAGGCACAGCAAGACCGATGACCGGCCCTTTGGCGGCGGCCCCGGCATGGTGATGAAGCCCGAGCCGATGTTCAAGGCGGTCGAGTCGCTGCGCACTGAAAACAGCCGGGTGATCCTGATGTGCCCGCAGGGTGCGCCGTTCAGGCAGTCCCGCGCACAGGAGCTGTCCCTGGAGGAGCACCTGATCTTTATCTGTGGGCACTACGAAGGGATCGATGAGCGCATCCGTGAGCAGCTCGTCGACGAAGAGATTTCGATCGGCGACTATGTTCTGACCAACGGGGTGCTGTCCGCCGCCGTTGTGATTGATGCGGTTGTCCGGTTGATCCCCGACGTGCTCGGCGGCGAGGGCGCCACCGAGTCGGAATCGTTTTCCGAACCCCTGCTGGAAGGGCCGCAGTACACCCGGCCTGCAGAGTTCCGCGGCATGAAGGTGCCGGAGGAGCTGCTGTCCGGCGATCACGGCGCCATCGCCGCCTGGCGGCGCGCTCAGGCCGAAAAGCGAACGGCGCAGCGCCGGCCCGATCTGCTGAACTGATGGCGGGGCGGGCTTTCCTGCCTGCCGCAGTCATACGAAATTAGCCTGACAGATATTGAACCTATGAAAAAGGGGACAGGAATGTCCCCACTCCGGAGCGGCGCCGTTCCTGTTGCTGATAGTTGGACTGTGGAATCAGGCGCAGAGGAAGAGTCCGATTGCGAAGAGTCCTGCGTAGAGCATATAGAGCGCCGCGGTCTGCTGCGGACCGGTTTTCAGGTCAGCGGCCGGCCGCCGGGCGGTTTGGACCCGGCGGATCAGCCGGACGGCCATGGGCAGGCTCAGCAGCGGCAGCAGAACCGTCCATCCCAGCCGTCTGCTGAAAAACAGCAGGGGGGGCGTCAGCATGGCGCCGGCGACCAGCAGCAGGTACAGCCGGCGGCTTGCCGCCGGCGGCATCCGCATCGGCAGGGTGACAAATCCGGCGCTGCGATCCATTTCTTCATCGCGGATATTGTTGGCCAGCAGCACCGCGGTGACCAGGCAGCCGAGGCCGCAGGCGGGCAGCAGAAGCACAGCCGAAAGGGTTCCGCAGGCGGTGTAGAAGGCGGCGGCAAAAAGCAGCGGTCCCATCAGCAGGAACACCGCCGGTTCGCCGACACCTTTGTATTTATATCCGTTGGGGTGGGAATAAAAAAACGCCCCGCAGGCCGCCGCCGCGCCCATCGGCAGCAGGGGCCATCCGCAGAGCCGGATCAGCAGTGCGCCGGCTGCGCAGCCGGCCGCCAGATAAATGCGTCCGTGCATCAGCATGTAGTTTTCCGGAACCAGTTTTTGCAGCAGCAGTCCGCTCGAGCCGCTGGCTTCCTCCGTGTCGAAGCCGAGGACGTAATCGTAATGGTCGTTCATCACGTTGGTGCCGGCGTGCAGCAGAATCCCGCACAGCAGCATGAGCGGGAATACCGGCCAGCGAACCTCTTCTCCCAGTGCCTGCGCATACAGGAACGCGCACAGAATCGGCAGAAGGGTCATCGGCAACGAATAGGCCCGCAGCGATCGCCACCACACGGACAGTTTGTTCGGCGTGCTCATTTGCGGCTGATCAGGGCGTCGAATGACCATTTTCCCGCACCTTTCAGGAGAAAGAACAGGGCCGGAACAAAATAGAGCCAGGCCGGCTCCTGTTTGGCGAATCCGTCCGCTCCGTGGGCACCGAGTGCGGCCACTGCCATGGTGCAGGCAATCAGAAAGGCCGCGGGACGGGTCAGCAGGCCCAGCAGGAGCAGCAGGGCGCCGACACTTTCCGAAAATGCGGCCAGAAAGGCCATCAGCCCGGGCGCGGGCACCCCGAGGGAGGCGACAAATTCGGTGAATCCCTCCAGGCCGCCGAACAGTTTCGGGAATCCGTGGGTCATCAGGGCGGCTCCGATGAACAGCCGCAGGAGCAGGGTCCCCGGGTTGGAATCCGTTGAGGTGCTGAACAGGATCTTTTTCAGTTTCATGGTGTCTCCTTTCCAAACAGCTTCAGGCTGATTTTGGTGAATCCAATGAAATTCTCAATGCTGAAGTTGCGCGCTCCGCACATGAAATAATGGAGCCGCAGGCCGGGCCGTCCGCGCAGCGGCAGGCGGGAGAGCATCGAGCCGGTGCTTTCCGCGTGCAGCGGAATCACCCAGCCCAGGTCGATCGGGCGGAAATTCCGAGTCGGCCGGTTTGCGGCGCGGCGCGCCATGTTTTTGCCGGCCCGCCGTCCGCTGTACCAGGCAAAGTTGACGGCCTTGCGCAGGGGCAGCCCGCGCTGCAGGATGGCCGCGCTGTCGCCGGCGGCAAACACATCCGGATACCCCGGCAGCGACAGGTCCGGCCGGACCGTCAGCCGGCCGTCGCGCAGGCGGGTGACAGACCCGTTGATTTCAGGGATGGCCAGTTTGGAGCCACCGGCCCAGCAGAAGAACACCTTTTCCAGGACGAACTCGCCGACGGTTGCGTTTTGGCCGTCGAACGCGCTGACCCGGGACCGGTTCAGCACCCGGATGCCGTTTTTTTTCAGAAAGGCCTCCATTCGGCGGCGTTCGGCCTCGGGCAGGAAGGACAGGATCTGTTCGGAGGGGTCTGCAACCGTAACCTCGCACGGCCTGCCGTCGGCGATGGACCGGAAGCGCAGCGATGCGGCCAGTTCCAGGCCGGTGTAGCCGCCGCCGGCGATCACCAGGTGCGGGTGCGCGCTGTCCGACAGGTATGTTTTGAATTCGCGGCGGATGCGCACGGCGGATTCCAGTGAATCCAGGCGGTGGACCGCTTCCAGGTGCTGGTCGAAGCCGTGGAAGTCGGCCACGGAGCCGCTGCAGATCAGCAGTCGATCAAATGCATAGACGGTGTCGCCGGCGGTAACGGTTTTTTCATCCAGCTGGATGGAGGTGACGGCTTGCCGGATGTGCCGGACGTTGCGGGGAATCAGGCTCTTCAGCGGATGAGTCAGCAGGTGTTCGCAGACCCAGCCGCCGGCCAGATCGGGCAGGGCAGGCAGCATCACCGAGAGCCTGTTCGGGTCGAACAGGAGAACCTCGGCACCGGTCCGGGATAATGCGCGACAAGCCTGGCGGCCGGCAAAACCGCCGCCAAGTATGACCGTTTTGCTTTTCATTGAACGGACGCTACGCCAACTTGCCGGCAAATGCAAAAAAATATGCGGTGTGCCTGCAGCCGGTCAATCGGATCGAAAAAAGAGACGGGTTGTGCTCGCTCTGAACCGGGTTGGCGGTCATTCTGAAGGCTGTTAAACCCCTGTAAAATGCCTGAAATCCGGCACCGGTGACGGGAACGGGCCGGTGCGAACTGATGGACGGTGATTTGGCGCTGTGAAAACAGCGAATCCCCGCTTGACCGTCGGGCGCAATTCGGTACTATCCACTGCTCGCTTTTGAGAATCTGAAGAAAGAGAAGAATTATGAACGCAACCGTGAAAAAAATCGGCGCTGAGCAATGCACCAAAGAAATCCCGTCCTTCCGGATCGGGGATACCGTTTGTGTGCATGTGAATATTAAAGAAGGCGCAAAAGAGCGTATCCAGAATTATACCGGGGTGGTGATCGCCCGCAACGGTTCCGGCGTGGCCGAAACCATTACGGTTCGCCGTGTGGCCTTCGGTGAAGGCGTTGAACGTGTGTTTCCGCTGCAGAGCCCGAACGTGGCTCAGATCGACGTGGTTCGTCTGGGCAAGGTTCGCCGCGCGAAACTCTACTATCTGCGCGACCTCACCGGTAAAAAAGCGCGCATCAAAGAACGCCGCGTCTGATTGCTGCGATGCAGCAATGATGATGGACATGCTCGCATACGAAAAAGAGGCCTGGGATTCAGGCCTCTTTTTTGTTGCCGGTGTGGATGAGGCGGGCCGCGGTCCGCTGGCCGGCCCGGTGGTCGCCGCCGCCGTCGCCTTCGAACGCGGGCCGCTCGGGGCTGGGGATGTCTTTGCCGGGCTCACCGATTCCAAAGCGCTCACCGAAAAAAAACGCGAATCGTTTTTTGAGCAGCTGATCGCTTGTCCGTTCGCGCATACTGCTTTTGCGGTGATCGAGCCGGCAGAGATCGACTCCATCAACATTCTTCAGGCGACCTGGAAAGCGATGGCGGCCGCTCTCTCTTGTCTCGACAAAATGCCTGAGCTGGCGCTGGTCGACGGCAACCCGGTGCGCGGCCTGCCCTGCGAGTCAAAAAATATTATCAAGGGCGACGCCCAAAGCCTGTCGATCGCCGCCGCCTCTGTTGTCGCCAAAGTCACCCGCGATCGTATCATGCTTGAGCTGGATGCGACGCATCCCGAGTACGGCTTTGCCCGCCATAAAGGCTACGGCACCAAGGCGCACCTCGAAGCCATTCATAAATATGGCCCGCTGGACTGCCACCGCAAAACCTTTCGCCCCATTGCCGACCTGAATCAGGGAGAGTTGGATTTTTTGTAGGACGCGCTTCCCGTATTCGGGAGCGTGTGTTTTCCTGACACAAGCTCTCTGAATACAGAGACGCGAAGCGAGGCTTTCGGAACGAAAGAAATGACTGAAGAGAATGGCAACCTTGTCCTACAATGCGGGGAAGGAAGTGACAAACCCATGGATGGCAGAATAATTTTCAGCCGGATTTTTCCAATGTTTGGGAAATCCCCCGAAGCCGCTCATTTGGAGACCGGACGGCGGGGCGAGAAGCAGGCGGAGAAATTTCTAAAAAAGGCGGGTTTCAAAATCCTGGGCCGCCGCGTCCGCTGCGGCAAGCACGATGAAATCGACCTGATTGCCCGTCAGGGAGACACTTTGGTTTTTGTGGAGGTCAAGACCCGCCGGAACGAGGACCGCGGCCGGCCGGCTGCGGCCGTCGGGCGCGACAAGCGCCGCAGGCTGTCGCGCGCGGCGGTCACCTTTTTGCAGCGGCGCAGGCTGCGCCCGCCCTACATCCGCTTCGACATCATCGAAGTCATCGAAAATCCTGCTGAAATCCGCCATATCGAAAACGCCTTCCAGCTCGAAGGCGGCTACCGCATCTGGTGGTAACGGGGACTCTTCAGTCCCCGTTTGGTTGAATCGCGTTAATTTCCGATGCGTTCAACTTCCAGCTGATAAAAGGCCGATTTGTTGGTTGTGTTCACCGTATCGGTCCAGCTGTCGGTCGGCGCGTTGTTGGTTGCGACGGGCTGGAAGGGTTCCAGCAGCGACGGCGTCCACAGAACCGTGTAGGAGAGCCCGGCAACCGCATCCCAGTAAAGCGTGTGCTGTGTGCCGTCCGTGGTCAGCGCGAGCAGCGGGGAAACAACGGGTACCGGCAGGTTGGTGCCGATCCATACGGCAAGACTGTCGAGGCTCCAGCCGTTGCCGTAATCGCCGCCGGTGCTGGCGATGCGCAGCTCCTCTCCCGCCGGCACGATTATGGTGAAGGGGTTCCCTCCGCTGGAGGTGATGACCCCGTTGCTGACGCTGTTCACATAAATCGTTCCCTTATCTGTGCCGTTTGTGTTCCAGCTCGACACGGAAACGTTGGTCAGGGTGATCGTGGTATCGAAACTGATATCGATCCATTCGCCGATATCGAGTGCATCGGTGTCGTCAGCCGTTGTACTGGTGTCATTGATTCCGAACCCGCTGGTGGTGCGGTTCATTTCGCTGACCGAAGCGGTGAAGGTGGCCACCAGTCCGCTGTTCGTGAAGTTAATCGGGCCGGTCTGATCATCCAGCGCGCCCCATAGTGCGGCATCCACCCGGAAATCGAACACCAGACTGTCCGGCAGGGTGCCGACGGTGATGGTGATGGTTTCGGAGTCGTTGGTGGTGCCGTCATCGGCGGTGAAGACGGTCTGCCAGGTTCCGGTCGGAGCGGCGACCGCCCAGCTGAAGGTGTTGGTGACTGCCCCGGCGTTGGTGACCGTGTTGAAGACCGCGCCGGGCGGCAGGCCGGTGGCGGAGAGGACAATGTCGTCGCCGTTGCCGTCTGTGGCACTGACAGCGAAGCTGAGCGAATTGCTGAGGATTACCGACTTGTCACCGATCAGCGCCAGCACAGGCGCAAGGTTGGCCGGCGGCGCATCCGGTTCAACCGTCAGGCTGTCGAGGCTCCATCCGTTGCCGACGACTCCGGCGGTACCGGCGATGCGCAAAACCTGTCCGGTCGGCACGCTGATATCAAAACTATGGCTGCCGGTGGACGTGATGACTCCATTGCTGACGCCGTTTACATAAATGACGGCCTGATCGCCGTTAGCTGCACTCCAACTCGATACGGCGATGTTGCTCAGGGAAACAGCGGCCTCGAATGTGATATCAATCCACTCGCCGACATCGAACGCATCGGTATCGTCATCGGAAATGTTGGAGTTGAGACCGAATCCGCTGCCGGTACGGTTCATGGTTCCGTCGGAGGCTGTGAAGGTGGCGACGACGCCGCTGTTGGTTACGCTGACCGGTCCGGTCTGGCCGCTCAGCGCGCCGTAGAGGGCGGCATTGTTTCTGAAATCAAACAGGACTTCGGCATGAGCGGCAGCGCACAGGATGGCCGTGAGCAGACAGGTGGTCAGCAGCTTCTTCATGATCTCTCCCCTGGTTTATTTTACACAGCACCGGGAGGTTGCTGTGTTTGCTTTTGACCGGGATTCTGTTCCTTTTTTGTGAATTTTCAATCAATAGAGCGTGTTAATTCGTCAGCTGGGCGCGGACGCGGTAGAACCCGCCGCGGCCGGGCAGGTTGATGGTGTCGGTCCAGCTGTCCCGGGTCCAGTCGGTGAGTGTTTCCAGGGTTTGGAAACCCTGAAGAAGAGACGGGGTCCACTCGATGGTGTACGTGCGGCCGGGGACGGGGACCCAGCGCAGAACGGCTCGACCTTCAGAGTCCGGGCTGCCCAGTGCGATCATGAACAGGTCGTTGCGATCGAGCAGGCTGGTTCCGGCGATCATTTCGTCGATATTAGCAATGCCGTCGCCGTCGTCGTCCGCCCACGGGCTGATGACCGTGCAGTCTCCGATGGTCCGGTCGGTTTGGTCGCGCGCCAGCAGCCGGGTTTCGCCGTCGGCGGTCCAGAGGATGGCCGCGGGGTTTTGTTGGTCGGACGGGATGTTTTCAAAGCTGATCTGCGCCCAGTCCTGTCCATTGGCCAGAATGTAGCAGCGGGCGTAGCGCAGACCCCTGTAGGTTCCGGTAATGGAGCTTTCGCTGATGACGTTCAGCTGTTCGGCGCTAACCGATCGGCCTTCATCGGGCATCTCCAGGGTGACGGAGCCGGACTCGCTCCAGAGAAGCACGTCCGGGCCGGAACGGGTGGAGGCGGAGGTGTCGAGCGAGGTCTGCCGCCACCACTCGCCGTTCTGCAGGTGGAAAAATTCACCGCTGCCGAAGCCGTAGAAGGTGCCGTCAATCGCGGTGCGGGTCACATCGGTTCGCTGCTGCACTTCCACGTAGCCCGGGGCGGAGGCGCCCTCGACGTACAGCCGCCAGGTCCCGGTTCCCAGGAAATTGGTCAGGGTGACTGTCGGGCGGTAGAGCGTGTCGACGGAGCTGTCCGCCGTGATTTGCTGCCAGAACTGGCCGTTGGCCAGCGCGTACACCCGATGGTTTTTCCAGCCGCGGAACCAGCCGTCGATCTGTGTGACGACCGGTCCGCCGGTCGGCACCGCGGATGCAGCCGCTTCGCAGGTGCCGATCACCGCGTCGTAGCGGTCGAGGAAGCGCAGGAAGGTTTCGGCGCCGTCGGTCCAGCGCCATACGGTGACAGGACTGGCCGACGAAGAGATGTTTTCGTAGCTGATCTGCTTCCAGACCGTGCCGTCGGCCAGCTCGTAGATGTTGCCGCTGTGCAGGCCGCTGAAGGTGCTGTCGAGGCCGCTTTCCGTGATGTCGATCTGTTCGACGGTCGTGTAGCTTGGCACGGATTCAACGATCATGCGGCGGGAACCGAACACATTGGTGATGGTGGCATCGGGGCTGCGCAGGCGCGACACGGTCGAGCCGACCCCGCCGGTGTTTTTCCAGAACTGGCCGTTTTTGAGTTTAACGATTGTATCGCTTTTCCAGCCGTAGAAGTATCCGTCGATTGCGGTGGTGCTCGATACCGTAATGGTGATCGACTCGGTTGCGGTGTCGGCCGCTCCCGCGGCGGCGAATGTGACGGTGTAGACCCCGGCGGGCGGTTTGCTCCAGCTCAATGTGCTGCTGACTGCGTCCGTTCGCGTAACCGTCGGGAAGTTTGCGCCATCGGGCAGGGCGGTCGCCGAGAGGGTGATGGTATCCGTGCGCACCGTGTTGACGGCTGTGACAATCAGGCTTAAATCATCTCCCAGAAAGACAAATTGATCTTCCAAGCCCTGGAAAACCGGAACCGGCCCGTGCACACCGGGTGAGGTGCTGTCTTTGCTTCCGGTCCGGATGATCCATTCCGATGCCGTCCAGACCGTGTTCGGCATCAGGACTGCACGCTCGCGTTCCGCGTAACCGTTTTCATATTCCCAGTCGGTATCCGACCCGTCCGTGTCCAGCTGCCCGTAAATATCGATCAGCGTTCCGGATGCATGATCGCCCCCGTAATACAGCACGTAGGCGTCGTCGCCGTTCCCGCTGATGTTGCTGCTTTCCTGATTGGGAGCGAACCCAAACCCTTCTTCAAAATCAGGAGCGCTGTATGCGACCACCCAGGTGCCTGCTGCGGCAACGGTTCCCGTCAGCTGGATGTCATCCCAGCTGTCCACCCCGTTGATCTGTCTGGACAGATACCAGTTTCCGTCGGTCAGGTCGATGGCGTTGAGGCCCGCATTATACAGTTCCACAAAACGGAAGAGCGCTCCATCTTCCAGCTCTTCGCCGCTCTCATCGAGGGTGCTGTCCGGGTCGGCCACTTCGGAAATCATCAGGAGAGGGGCCTCAATGACCGTAATCACGATGTCTTCAGAGGTTGTGCCGTCCTTGTCGGCTGCAGAGAACGTAACGGTGTAGCTTCCGAGCGGAGCCGCCGTGTCCCAGCTGAAAACACCATTGGTGAAAAGGGCGCCCGTCGGCAGGTTGGCGGCGCTCAGGCTGACCGGATCGCCGTCGACCGGATCGGATGCGCTGACGGGGAAGCTCACCGGGCGGCCCAGAGCCGCAAATTGGTTTTTCAGGCCGTCAAACTGCGGCAGTGACTGGCGCACGCCGGGGTTCATCGCGTTGACGGCCGCATTGGGTAGAATGATCCATTCCGATGCCGTCCAGACCGGGTTGGGTTCGGTGATGGATCCTTTGCGCACGGCCCGGCTGTCGGTGTAGTCCCAGTCTGTATCCGTTCCGTCCGTGTCGATTTCACCGTAGCTGTCGATCAGCAACCCGGCGGCATGTCCTCCCGCGCGGTAAAGGAAATAGCCGTCATCGCCGTTTCCATCCGCATTGCTGTTCGCCTGGTTCGGCGGAAAACCGTATGCGTTCTCAAAATTGTCGCTGTCCTGTGCCAGGATATATGTTTCCGATGCGGCGATGGTTCCGGTCAGTTCAATGTCGTACCAGGTGCTTCCGCTGTTCTGCCGGCTGAGCACCCAGTTGTCCGCAGCGAGATCTATGGTGTTTGAACCGGCGTTGTAGAGCTCAATAAAACGGAAGTCGCCGCCGCCGGTTCCGGCCGGATCGGCGATTTCCGAGATCAGAAGGAGCGGCTTCTGCAGAACTGTGATGGTGACCGATTCGCTGTCGGCGCCGTCCTTGTCGCTTGCAGTAAAGGTCACGCTGTAGATTCCGGACGGGGCCGCGGTGGTCCAGACGAAGGTGTTGTTGGTGAAGACCGCACCGGCCGGCAGGTCGGCGGCGCTCAGGCTGACCGGATCACCGTCGACCGGGTCGGATGCGGTGACGGGGAAGGTGAGTGCCTCTCCTTCAAAAGCAGTCCGGCCGCCGATCGGGTCGAGAATCGGCGGCTGGTTGTAGGCGGTGCCGGTGATGAGGATATCGTCGATGCGGCCAGCGCCGCTGGCACCGATGGCCGTGATGCCGTCGGCCCTGTAGTTGGAAGTCAGGATCCAGCGCAGGTAGACTTCTGCCTGGTTTTCGCATGCCTGCGGGAGCAGCACGCGGGTCAGCACGCCGTTGCCGCCGTCGGGCACATGAACCTCGCTGTACGGAACGTCTGTATAGGTGCCGCCGAAAGACGTTTTGTACTGCAGCTTGAAGTCGGACGGTCCGGTGGAGCTGGCTTTTTGTACAGACGACACTTTGATGTCGGTGTGGTCGGTGGTGGCAAACGATGTTTCCCAGTAGGTGGTCCCGCTGCCGTCGTTCCAGCCGCTGCAGGAGAGTGCATTGTCGGTGTAGCTGTAGCCGGCCGGCGCAGGGGCTCGCACAACGGTTTGGGCGGCGTTGGCGGCAATCCCGCCGTCGGCAATCTGATCCTGATCGGTGAAGTTCCATGAAACGAGGGTGGAGCTTCCTTCGCTGTACGCGCCGGTGCCGGTGATCCGTTCAAAATGGTTATAAAATTGCGCGGCAATTTTATTGTGGCGCAGGAAGACGGTGTTTTCATCGTTTTGATTGCTGTCGACCAGAGCGGAGTAGGTCCAGTTGGCCGAGCCGTGAATTACGGTTGCGTTGGAGGAACCGGCGTCGATGACCATATATTTGGCGTGGACGAGATCCGGTTCACCGCTGTCCAGTGTGGAATAATCCGCTTTGGCGGCTGCAGGCAGGAACTCGACAACATTGGTCAGCGCGTTGTAGACATCCTCGGAGACGCCGCCGGGATCGGTGTCGCTGCGCGGCATGACCCCCTGAATGATGACGCCCCGGCCGGCGGCGGCGATCAGCGCGTCGCGGATCGGTTCGCGGTTGAGCTTGTTGAGCGCAAAAACAATATTGTTCTGTGCGCTGTCAATCTGATCGATGATGTCGTCCTCCACCGTGCGGCTGTCCGGCGGGGGGGAGAAGCGGGCGAAGTTGGTGCCCCACGATCCGTCGAGCAGGAAGGTCGAGCCGTCGTGCGCGTGCGACTTGGCCGGGTCGTCGTGGAAGCGTCCGTCGAGCAGCTCGGCGGCCTCGGCCATATAAATGCTGTAGAGCGACGGGCTGCGCGCTTCGAGCGCGATATTCCACTGGTTGGCGCTGGCGCCCAGCGTAAAGTTCCAGGAGGCAATGAACACCCACTGGCTGCTTCCGCCATAGTCGAACAGGCCCAGTTTATCGTGCAGAATGCCGCTGGTGGAGCCGTCCACTGCGAGTGTCAGCGGATTGACCGGCCGCGTGGAAAGGCTCAGCAGCGAATTGGTTCCGCCGTAGACCGTGCCCAGGTTGATGTCGCCGTCCGCAATGAAGCTGACAGCGGCTCCCCTGTCGAGCGCGGAACTCACTGCATTCATGATGGTGCCGGCGCCGTCTTCGGCTGAAAAAGTGAAGGTGGCCAGAATCGCGGAGTCGCCGCTTTCCAGCGCATTGATTCGATTCACCAGTGCGTTGCGGATTTTAAACTGGCCGGGATAGTCGCTGCCGGAACCCGACTGGTAGGGCAGGTTGTAGACCACGTTCCAGACCGCGCCGGTCAGCGCCGGCGGCGCCGGCAGGTTGGTGACGGTGATGGTGATCTCTTCGAACACATTGGTCGTGCCGTCATCGGCGTAGAAGGTGGTGTGCCAGGTGCCGGTCGGCGCGGCGACCGCCCAGTTAAATGTGTTGGAGACCACTCCGGCGGCGGAAACCGTGCTGAAGACTGCGCCCGGCGGCAGGTTGCTCGCGGAGAGCGTCACCGTGTCGTTGTCGACATCGCCGGCGACGACGGCGAAGCTGAGCGAATTGCTGACGGTCACCGCCTGGCTGCCGATCGGGGCGATAACCGGCGGGTTGTTCGGCGGGAGCGGGTTGACCGTAATCACGACGTCCTCAAAATCGTTGGTGAAGCCGTCTGCGACGGTGAAGCGGCTGGTGTACACCCCGGCGGGCCCGGCGGGGGCCCAGGTGAATTGCGGGGTGATGGTGTTGGTCGAGAAGGTTGCGCCGGGCGGCAGATTGGAGGCGGTGTAGGTCAGCGGGTCGCTGTTGGCATCCGAAGCGCTGATCATGAACATCAGCACCTGTCCTTCATTGACCGATTGGCCGCCGATCGGGTCGAGCACGGGGGGGCTGTTGGCTGGGACGGTGACCGCATCAACCGTGATGCTGTCCAGGCTCCAGCCGTTGCCGATGGACCCGGCTGTGCCGGCAATGCGAAGCTGTTGTCCGAGAGGCACGTTAATGTTGAAGGCGTGTTCACCGGTGGATGCAATGACACCATTGCTGACCCCGTTTACATAAATGGTGGCTTCATCACCATTGGCGGTGCTCCAGCTCGATACAGTAACATTGCTGAGAACAACTGCCGCACCGAATGTGATGTCGATCCACTCCCCGTTGTCCATGGCATCGGTATCGTCGCCGGAAATGGTGGAGTTTAGCCCGAATCCGCTGGTCGTTTGGTTCATGACGCCGCTGGACGCCGTAAAGGTCGCCTCAATGCCGTCAACGGTTACTGTGACAGGACCGGCCTGGTTATCCAGGGGGCCGTAGACTGCGGCATCGTTTCGAAAGTCAAACAGCGCGGCATGGGCCGAAAAAGAACAGGTGAACAGCAGGATGGTGATTGCTTTTCCAATGATTGGAAAAAAGCAGGGCGCGCCTTTCGTCGGTTTTCCAACCCTTGGAAAACGGCGTCGTTCCCGTTCTGTATTTTTTCCAACCATTGGAAACTTCCGCTTTTTTTACTCCGCGCTTTTTTTGCGGCCGGATGCGTCGACCTGATTGGCGGTGACAAAAATGATCAGGTTGCGCTTTACGCTGCGCTCGCCTTCGGAGCGGAAGAGGCGGCCGATGAACGGGATTTTTCCGAGGATTGGAACGCTGTCGGTGAAGGTTTCCATTCTTTCCTTGATCAGTCCGCCCATGGCGATGGTGCTGCCGTCTTCAATGGTGACGGAGGTTTGCACCTTGCGGGTCTTAAACACCGGCTGGCGGGCAATCAGGCGGTCGGCATTGACGGTGCGGTTGTCTTCGCGGGCCGTGAGGAAATCAAACAGCGACGGCGTGCTTTCGGTGATGGACGATGAGGTTCCAATGTCGATCTGCTCGTCGCCGAAGTCGGGCCAGATGGTGGCGGCATGCTGCTCGTCGAAGCCGGCCAGCTCCGTGATTTCGGGGGAGAGATCCAGTTCGATGGTTCCGTTTTCCGCGTCCAGCTCCGGGGTGACTTCGAGCATGACGCCGGTTTTATACTGTTCGTAGTCGAGCGGCAGCAGGCTGGGCTGGGAGTAGCGTTCGATGATGACATCGTAGGCGGTCGGGAAGGAGCGGATTTCGCCGACGTGGATGGTGGCGGTTTCGCCGCTGCGGGTGAGCACCTTCGGCGCGGAGAGCAGATCCGAGCCCTCCTGCCGTTCGAGGGCCTTGATCAGCAGGTCGATCTGGATGTCGCCTCTCAGTTTCTGGATCAGCAGTTCGCCGGCGTCGCTGACCAGCCCGTCCGCGAGGGAGGAGGCGGCCGAGCCGGCGTAGGTGTTGAAGGAGGTCGCCCGACTGCTCGCGCCGACATCGGAACCATAGGTCTCCGAGCCGGTGCGCAGGGTGTCGGTGAAGAATTTCTGTCCGCCGGGGATGCTCCAGCGGTCGTCGTTGAGATACGTGCCCGCTTTGCCGACGGTCCATTCGAAGCCGAGCTCGTCGAGCGCGCCTTCGGCCACTTCGATGAATTTGGTTTCGATTTCCACCTGGCGCGAGCGCGCTTCAAGCGCCTTTTGGTTGTATCGCTGAAGCAGGGCGGCGATTTGATCGATATGCCTGGGGACATTGTGCACGAGCAGCAGGTCGAATTCCGGGTTGTACTGCGCGCTGGATCCGGCCGGGAAGGGGATGGTGCTGAAGAAGCCGGTAACATCGATCAGGCCGGACGCACCCGCCTGGCCGCCGGCCATCATCGCCATTTTGGCCCCGACGGAGGCCATCACGTCGAACTCGGTGGAAACCATCTGCTGGGGGGGCTCATAGTTGACCGGGGTCAGGCTGACCAGGTTCGGGCCGATGTCGTATTTCATGCCGGACATCTGGGTGATGATGTCGAGGGTTTCGAGCGCGGAGAGGTCGGTGCCCGAGAAGGTGACCGGCGGCAGCAGCGTTTCGGTGGTGCCGTAGGTGACCAGATTGACGCCGCGGCCTTCGCCGTCGAGTTTGCGGCACAGCGCGGAGAGTTCGAGCACGACCTGCTGAATATCGGCGTTTTGGAAGGAGATGGCGGGAATCTTGATGGCCGTCAGTTTGTTTTTCAGTGCGGCGGTCTTTTGTTCGGCCTCGGTCGGTTCGCGGCTCGAGGTGCTGTCGGCGGGGTGCTCGCCTTCCGCTTTCGGGGTGTTCCAGGCCGCCTGCACATCTTCCAGCATGCGGGTGCGGGTGGTGCTGTAGCTTTGTTCTTCAAGGGCTGTTTTTTTGTCCGCGATGCGCCGCAGCCAGCGGATGGCATCCTTGTTCAGCGGGTCGGTGTAGAGGACGGCTTCAAAATATTTCTGCGCCTGGGCCAGGTCGCCGGCCTTCCACGCCTCCTGTCCGCGGTGGACCGCTTTTTCAATGTCGAGCGGGAGAATCTCGTCGGCGGCTGCCGGCGGAGCGGGCAGGGCGGTGCCGGCGGTGTAGACGGACGGGCCGTCCTGCGGCGGCATCTGGATGGTGGCGGACAGCGGTTGCGGGGCCGGGGCCGGCGCGGCCGGAGCGGCTGCGGCGGGGGCCGGTTTCAGGTCGCCCAGGTCATCAAAGATTGCGGAAACATCTGTTTGAGCGAACAGACCGACCGGCAAAACGAATGCGATGGACAGGCTCAGGAACTTGATTTTCATAGTGCAAATACTCCCGTTTATGACTGCAGTGCTGTTTTGACTGCTTGTCGGAGCTTAATTGCCGCAAGAGGGGGCATCAATACCTTATACGGCTTTAAACAAAAATAAATTCGCGCTGACCGGTTGATTTTTAAATTCCGGGGTGTTACATTGCTGAGCCCTTTTCAATCCAATGCGGAGGAGTGGCTGAGTGGTTGAAGGTGGCGGTCTCGAAAACCGTTGTACTCGCAAGGGTACCGGGGGTTCGAATCCCTCCTCCTCCGCCAAAAAACCGCCGAATGGCGGTTTTTTTTGTTAAAAAGGGATGAGAACCCCCGAGGGGGTTTGACGCGAAGCGAGGCTTTGCGCAGCAAAGCAACGGAACGAAGTGAAGTGGCAATCCCTCCTCCTCCGCCAAAAAACCGCCGAATGGCGGTTTTTTTGTTGAAAGGGATGAGAACCCCCCGAAATCTGCTGTTGCGTTCGCTTCTTTCTCTGCGGCATACTCTGCGGATGGGTATTTATGACAGAGACTACATGAGGGCGGGGCCGGCGCGTCACTGCCGTCCCGGCAAACCGTCCCTTTGGCAGCGCATCCGCTTCCGCATCTGGCTTCTGTTCCGCCGGAAAAAATAGGGTTTCGTTGAAACACACGAATCCTTTTTCATGTGAGATTTGCAGCAGGGATTCGTATTAACCAAGGCAGCGGAGCCGCAGCCAGGCTGCAAGCTGGCGGGAAGACCTGTAACCGAATCGTCCGCATGGCCCTCTCCGAGCTGCCTTCGAAACCTGGCGCGTCAAGCACTTCGAGCGTACCCCCAGCGTGGGCCTTGCCGCCTGCTCCGCCGACCCCGACAGCGACGGCAAAAACAGTTTGTATGAATATGCGTTCGGTGGTTTTCCAGGCATTGGAACAAATGAAAATAATAATGATATATGATTTTTCAACCACATTGGAATGAAGCGCCTCTATCAGCTGGAAAAGAGGTGGATAAGCCGGATGGAGTAAGTCGGGGGCAGGAATGCCCCCGCTCCGGAGAGGGGACATTCCTGTCCCCTTCTGGACCGCGACATCAATCAGATTGCTATGCCGGATGATCGAACCCTTTGCCGGAATATGTTGTCTTTTGACGAAAAAAACCCCGTTATCCTTGCGAATAACGGGGTCAAAGTTGGCGGAGAGGGGGGGATTCGAACCCCCGGTACCCTGTTGGGGGTACGGCGGTTTAGCAAACCACTGCTTTAAGCCACTCAGCCACCTCTCCGCGGAAACAAAATGTGTATGATATTCAGACCCGAAGGGCAAGCGGCAAAGAGGGAAAAGTTGCAGGATGGGAGCGGGGAGATTTTCGGGACTGCATTCCCCCGATACTCCACGACTCCCATGCTCCAACACTCCAACACGTCCCTGCTGCTACTTCTTCCGCTGCTCCTCCCAGAACGCCAGCTCGGTTTCGTGGCGTCCGGTGGTGCGGCAGGCGAATTTAAAGTAGAGAAACGCGTCGAGAAAATCGCGGTGGCGCATCATGCGGGCCGCGTTTTTCGACGTGGTTTTCAGGAGGCGGGGCTGCGCCGCCATAATGGAGGCGATGTGCGCGGTGACGGCTTTCGGGATGCGGATGCGGTCGCACAGTTGGCGGATGTGTCGATGGGTGGCCTCGATGAGCGCTTCGCCGTGGGATAGTTTTTCGTTTTTCATCAGCTGCTCGGCCGCCCATTCGTGGTATTCGCCGAACAGCAGGGCGAACAGCAGGGCCGGGTTGACTTTTAATCCGGCTTTGCACCAGCGATCAATCTGCCTGGTGGTTTTTTGGAGCCAGTGGGTTTTTTGATCGCCGTCCGGGGCGTTGAGCCAGGCCCCGATTTCGGGAAAGAGGTGTTCGAATACCTGCAGCTCATGGCTGAGCTCGAAAACACGGGCGGCTTTGCCGCAGCTCAGCAGTTTCTGGATTTCTTCGTAGAGGCGGGAGGATGAGCAGTCCTCGAGCCGGGCGGCCTGGGCCCGGATGGCTTCGACGGCGGAGGCTTCGATGGAGAAGCCGAGCGTTGCGGCGAAGCGGATTGCGCGCAGGATCCGGACCGGATCTTCGAGGAAGCGTGTCTGCGGGTCGCCGATCACGCGGATAATGCGTTTTTCCAGATCTTCGATGCCGTTGGCGTAGTCGATGATCGAAAAATCGGCAATGTTGTAGAACAGGGCGTTTACGGTGAAGTCGCGGCGCAGGGCGTCCTGCTCCGGGGTTCCGAAAACATTGTCGCGCAGGACCAGGCCGTCTTTGGAGGCGAACCGGGTTTCCTCCGGCTCCGAGTCTTCTTCGGGGACCGGGGCGCGGAAGGTGGCGACCTCGATGACTTCGTTGTGGAAATAGACGTGGGCCAGACGGAAGCGCCGTCCAATCAGGCGGCAGTTGCGGAAGGTTTTCCTGACTTCTTCCGGCGTGGCGTTGGTGGCCACATCAAAGTCTTTGGGGCTGCGTCCAAGCAGCAGGTCGCGGACGCCGCCTCCGGCGAGGTAGGCGGTGTAGCCTGCGTCTTTGAGGCCATAAAGCACTTTGTTTGCCGCGGAGCTGATCTGCTTGCGGCTGACGTTGTGGTCCGGGCGGGCTGTGATTTTCGGTTCCATAAATTATCAATCAGGTTTCCATGCGCCGCGCGAAAGCGCCGGCGCGACATAAAGAAGGGGGAATGTAGAGGGATTGCAGGGGCGGGGAAAGGCTTTTTCGTGCCTATGGTCCGGATAAATTCATTTCCGGCACCGCCGCGTCCCGGCGGTTTGAGATGCTTTTGACTCGCCTTTGGATGCAAAAGAATAGGCGCAGCCCGGCGCGCGGGGATGGACGAGAGGGGCCGTTGGGATGTTCGGATCCTGGAGCGTCTAGACGGGTTCACCGGCCTGTTCTTCTATCCAGCGGATGATGACATCCACGATATAGGAGATTTCCTTTTCGGACAGCTCCATGCCTTTCTGGATGCCGTGGAATTTGGCCAGTTTTTCGCGGTCACTGGTCCCGGTGGCATGCTGGGCAATGAAAACAGGGTGTCCTTTGAGCGGGGTCTGGCGACCGTCGTTTTTCGGATCGGCGGGAGCCAGGCGTTTGCGAACGAAGTCGGCTGCATGCAGCTGCAGAATGTCGACGCCGCGTGACTGGACGTATTCAATTTCCGCGTCGCCCATGTCCAGCTTTTCGATCTGCTTGGAGCGGGCCAGTTTTGTTTTCAAGGCCTGCCATGTTTTTTCGTCTATTTTCTCCACAATTTTGAAACCTTTCTGTTTCGACTGGAAGCCTGTTCCAGCAAGAGCCGCAGTATAGGTTGTGCCGGGGACGGTGGCAAGATGGAAAGAAAATGATTTGGAAGCGTTGACATTGAGAAAAGTTCCTGTTTAATTACGCGCTTTCCCGGATGCACCTGTGGTGAAATGGCAGACACGCAAGGTTCAGGTCCTTGTGCCGGCAACGGCGTGGAGGTTCGACTCCTCTCAGGTGCACCAACTTTCTTTAGGCGAACCCGTTCCGGGTTCGCCTTTTGATTTCCGCGACGGGATAGCCGTCAAAATAATCCAGCCGATTGACCTGTTCCCGGCATCTAAACCCAATTAGTCCCTGTGAGTTCATGACCGATCCTCTGATGACCCGGTAGCAGGGCCGAGTTCATGGGGACTCCTCCCTGTCGCTCTTCTCTTTAAGATTCAGGCGATGAAGTGAATCCTTAATGCTTTCAATGATGTGATCGAGCTTAAGCTCGATGTCAGCCAAATGGCCGGACAGGTCAGCAACCGAGCTGGCAGCGGGCTTGCTTGTGCTCTGCGTGTTTTGGAGGGGGTGGGTTGATTTCATAGGAGTAACAGAACTCAGAATCCTTTTAATGGTTTGCACCGGATCGGTGGGGTGACAACGGGATATTCCGTTACCGAACGGTAGTAAATTGGTTTGGTTGTGCCGATATGTGATCCCGCTCTGTCAATGCGGACTCAATGGGTTTGAATTCTGCCAGAAGGGGACGAATCTTTTGCAGGAAAATGGTTCGGCGCGCATCACTCACGTCATAAGCCGTGAGGAAGCGACTCGGAATTTTAATATTTTCTTCCGGAATTCGGTCATCATTCAGGATGTATTCTTCGGCTCGCTGAGCCCGTTTTTTATAGTTTGCGATTGGCACGTTTCTTTGAATCCTCTCTTCGTTTTTGAATGTTGTCCTCAAAGAGTGGGAAACGTGCGGGCCTTTGACATTTGGTTGGACGCCTTGGCCGGGGTAAAATCCAGCCGAGGATCGCACTCCCACCCTTCTGAGTACATTTGAGAGAGAACGGTGGTATATAAAGTTTTCGGTTTTCAGGCCTGAAAACGGGGACAGAAAAGATGCGTCGGTTTGTGGCTGTTTGCGCCGAAATCTGATCTGTCCCATTACACGGTTAACGTGTGGGGTTCTTTCCGAAAAAAGCGTTGCAATTTCCGAACATGTACGCGATGCTGTCCATTATGAAAACGATGACTTATACCGCAGCCCGAGAGAATCTTGCCGGAACCATGCAGCAGGTGTGTGATGACCATGATCCTGTGGTGATTACGCGTCGCCGGGATCAGGCCGTTGTGATGATGTCGATGGATGATTTTTCTTCTCTGGAGGAGACCGCGTATCTTTTGCGCAGTCCTGAAAATGCACGTCGGTTGCGCGATGCAGTGGATCAGCTACGCGCTGGCAAAGGCACGGAACGGGAGCTTCCAGAGCTGTCATGAAAATCGTTTTTGCGGATAAAGGGTGGGAGGATTTTTCCTACTGGGTTGTTTATGACCGCAAGATCGCAAAGCGTATTCTGCGACTGATTAAAGAAATTGAGCGGAATCCGTTTGAGGGGATCGGTAAGCCGGAGCCTCTAAAGCATGATCTGGCCGGCTTCTGGTCGCGTCGCATTACTGATGAACATCGGCTGGTTTACATGGTTGAGGACAATCAGTTGTTGATCGCACAGGCCCGCTATCACTATTAATCTGACGGCTGCAACTTTTCTAAGACAGTTCGGCCCCGATTGGTGATGTCATAGACTTTCAGCTCTCGTTTGTTAGTGAAGTCCACCACTTCTACCAGGTCATGTTCTTCCAGAAACACCAGTGCGGCCAGCACATGGTTCAGCTCCAGCGGGTGTGTTGGCAGCATCAGTTTCCTGATGCGGGTGGCAGTGAGCGGCTCCGTTTCAAAATAGCGTTCCTTTGCTACCTCCTTTAAAACGGCAAGCCGAGTCTTGGCCCAGTCGATCCGGGCGCATGTTTTGGCCAGTTCTCTGGAGATCGGATTTTCACGGGCTGTATTCCTTATATATATGTTACCGCCGCACTCAGGAGTGGGATTTCCCGCCGCCCGGTGTCCGCTGGCGATCAATGGATTCGGCCATGGCCATGGATTGCCCGTTTTCCGGCGTGATTCTGGAGATGAAAACGTACCGTGATGTGCCGCTATGGATGAGCGAGCTGACGGAACGGTTCAATTTGGTGCGAACCGGTTTCTGCAAATATTCAACCGCGCTCCATTCGCCAAATCTATATTAAGCTCTGACCGACATGTTTGTGGGGAATTTTGCTCGCCGTGTTCGCGACAGGGGAAGAGTTAGAGCTCTGGTTTTCATTGCCATCCAGCCGAACCGCTCGTTGCTACGGCTCGGAACGCCAGCCTTTATAGGCGGTAAGTTTTCTGTCAGGCGATCCCGTGTTCTTTCAAGTCGTTTTTGAATTCATCGATCAGATCGGGTGCTGATTCGACAAGGGGACGCATGCGTTCCGGCTTGAGGGTTAGGGCGTAGGCGTGTGTGAAAAAGTGGCGGAATGCCATGTATTCTTTTGCTCGTTCTAAAACCGCCGGGCTGATAATTTTTGCATTCACGGCGAGTAGAAGCAGATCCCGATGCCAGAATGTACCGGTTGGGATTTCAAACATATCCTCTTTGAGAACCTGTTTGATAATATTTTCGATGCCGTTGTAGATGGAGTGCAGACGGCTCCGAGTCCGGCGAGCTCCAGAGCGGAGAGAGACAGAATGTCGTCCGGGATAAGGAGCAAGGCGTTATCAATATTCTCAAGTTCTGCTGCAACCTTTTGTTCAATTGGCGGCATAGAGAAGATCCCCTTCAGCTTCAACCAAGGTTGAAAAAATACTTTTTTCAGAGAGGTCAATCAGGTCGACCGGTTTTGAAAGGGACCACATCAGTTCACTGTAGAATTTAAAGAAAAGCTCAGGCAAAACCCCATCGACAGCAAGGTCAATGTCATGGGCATCAGATTCCGAAGTAGAAGATCCGAATAGCAGAACACGGCTCGCAGAATATTTTTCCGCAAGCTGTTGTATTTTAGTTCTGTCAGCTGATTGAATCATGGGGTGAATGTAGGATGAAGTGACGTTTTCGATCAAGGTAAAAGCATCTTTGTAAACGGTCAAACAACATGCGGGAGCAGAGAGTGAGGTTTGTTCCCTTGAGAACTCCCGATGGAAGCTTCGTCTCAAATTCAGAATTCATCGTTATTCGCTAAATCGAACAGTGATTTTTTGCAAGCCGTTTACAGGCGGGTGTTTAGTGTCGATTTTTCGCTTTTCGTATTTCTATCCCCTTCGGTACCTGCGGGGATACGGTGAACAGAGAACGGTTCGTATTCCTATCCTGCCCGGTGCACCAACTTTCTTTAGGCGAACCCGTTCCGGGTTCGCCTTTTGATTTTTTACGCCCTTTTTCCCGGGCTGTGGCGCTCTGACGGTCTCCCTCATCGTGTCAAACGCCG
The DNA here is from genome assembly GCA_041584215.1 of Tichowtungia sp. Taxonomy (GTDB): domain Bacteria; phylum Verrucomicrobiota; class Kiritimatiellia; order Kiritimatiellales; family Tichowtungiaceae; genus Tichowtungia. The sequence continues at coordinate 71,585 of JBFHEM010000019.1, forward strand.
ACGTTTCGGATTCGTTTGCTCGAGGTGCTTCGCCAAGGGCTGGAAGCGAACCGTATGTGTCGCGCGAGCCGGCAAGGATTATGAACGGATTCTGCCGCAGAACACCGCCCTGCGCCGGTCTTTATTGAATCCACCTGAGATCAACTGCCCGCTGAGTTTAACGCCGCGTCAGCTGCGTTCGGTAGAAGAATTTCATCACCATGGAGCTCGGAACACAGGGCTTGCTGTTCGGTGTCTCGTCAGGCCGGCCAAAGGCTATCCTAAATAATAGGGATGCAACGGGTTTTATTGATTTCGTAGGCTGTTAGGGACGTTGATGAAAGACCCGCCGGCGCACATTGGTTGACTGCGCGTGTGAACGGTCGGTTTTTTTGAGAATCCACCTGTTTTTTAGACAAGGAATCATGCGATGAATTGGTTGGGATATTTTTTGTCCGGCATCCTGCTGGCGGGAATGTGGTGCAGTTGCGCTTTGGGTATTGAGATGTCGTCTTTCTGCCGGGCCCAGGTGCCGGGGGATTATGTTCTGGAGGCCGAGGAGGGATCCTGGACCTGGGGCATGGCGCCGATCTACGATGAGGACGGCAGGCTGCATATTTTCAACTCCATTATTCCGGAGAACGGCAGCTGGATCAAAAACAGCAGGATTGCACACTGGGTGGCTGACGGACCGCAGGGGCCGTACACGTTTCTGGGCGATGTGTTTGTGAGTGATGAGGCGAGTTACCACAACCCACAGATCTCCAAGGCGGGCGATACCTACGTGCTGGTGTTCCTTCTGAACCGCCATCAGGATGAAAACGGCTCGAAGCAGGAGGTCGGCCTGGCCACCGCCACGTCGCTGGACGGCCCCTGGACGGAAAGTCCGCTCAATCCGGTGATTCCAGCCGCTGGAAAAATGCGCGGAGCCAATATCGTCCACGCATCGAACCCCAGCTTTGTCGTGACGCCGGAAGGAAAATACAGAATCTATTACAAATCGATGACGGATGAATTGCCGATCAAAAAGGGGTTCCGTGAAATCTGCTTTGCTGAAAGTGACAGGATTGAAGGGCCGTATGCAAATTATGCCGGCAACCCGGTCATCAGCTATATCGAGAAGAAGGTGGATATCGAAGATCCCTATGCCTTCTATTACAACGGGATGTACTATATGATCGTCGAGGATCGGCAGGGGGTGAAGGATCTGCTGGAGGGCCGTCCGATCCCCGGGGACCGGCTCAAAAAGGGCGGATATCGGCCGGGTCTGATCTATCAGTCAAAGGACGGCATTCA
>JBFHEM010000020.1:0-71454 GCA_041584215.1 Tichowtungia sp.
CGGCACCCATTGGTCCGTATCCCGTGACATCGCCGAAGCCGGTTTGCTGGCGGGCTGTTGCGCCGGGTACGTCAATCCGTACGGGTACATCTTCTTTTGCTATGCGCATGATGCGATCCTCCCTTTTTGTGTTGAAGTTTTCTCCAACCCGATGTTTCTCGCTTTCAGCAAACGGAAGCATAGCGGCGCGGCGCACAAAAGAAAACCCCGGAGAGTCCAATGGTCGGACACTCCGGGGTGCTTTTTTCCAATGGCTGGAAATTATGCGCCGGAGGAATTATCCGGATCGCCGTAGCCGTAGTTTTCGACCACGAAGTCGAGGTCTTTGTCGCCGCGGCCGGAGAGGTTGACGAGGATCGAGCCGGAGGCCATTTCTTTTGCCTTTTTCATGGCGAAGGCGACGGCGTGCGCGCTTTCGAGCGCGGGGATGATCCCTTCGAGCCGGCAGAGTTTGAAGAAGGCGTCGAGGCATTCCTGGTCGTCGGCGGTGGTGTATTGGACGCGGCCTTCGTCTTTGAGGTGGCAGTGTTCGGGGCCGGTGCCGGGATAGTCGAGGCCGCTGGCGATGGAGTAGACGGGGGAGGGCTCGCCCTTTTCGTCCTGCAGCAGGTAGCATTTGAAGCCGTGGATGATGCCGGGCATGCCGTAGGTCATGGTGGCGGCGTGGTCGCCGACCCCCGGCCCGCGGCCGAGCGGTTCAACGCCCCAGATTTCGCACGGGTCGTTGAGAAAGGCGGTGAAGAGTCCCATGGCGTTCGATCCGCCGCCGACGCAGGCGGTGACGAGGTCGGGCAGGCTGCCGGTCATTTCCTGGAACTGCTCGCGCGCCTCGATGCCGACCACGCGCTGGAAGTCGCGCACCAGCATGGGGAACGGGTGCGGTCCGACCACCGAGCCGATGCAGTAGATGGAGGTTTCCGGATCCTGCAAATAGGCCTGGAAGGCGGAGTCGACGGCTTCCTTAAGGGTTTTCAGACCGAAGGTGACGGGGACCACTTTGGCGCCGAGCAGTTTCATGCGGATGACGTTAGGGTGCTCTTTGGCGATGTCGACTTCGCCCATGTGGATTTCGCATTCGAGGCCGAAGTAGGCGGCAGCGGTGGCCAGGGCCACGCCGTGCTGGCCGGCGCCGGTTTCGGCGATCAGCTTTTTCTTGCCCATGTATTTGGCGAGCAGGCCTTCGCCCATGCAGTGGTTGAGCTTGTGAGCGCCGGTGTGGTTTAGGTCTTCGCGCTTGAGGTAGATCTGGGCGCCGCCGCACAGATCCGAGAGGCGCTTGGCGTGGTAGGTGGGGGTCGGGCGGCCCTGGTAGTGCCTGCGGATGGCGCGCAGCTCGTTGATGAAGTCGGCCGATTTGCTGATTTTGAGGTAGGCGTCGTTGATTTCCTTCATGGGGCCTTCGAGCTGCGGGGGAAGGAACGCGCCGCCGTAGTCTCCGAAGTTGCCGCCGGCGTCGGGTGTGTGGTCGAAATAGTCGCTGTAGTCTTTTTTCATGATTCGGCTCCCTAATGAACAATGATGGAAAAACAAGAGGTCGAGCTTAAATGAAAGAGGTCGGCGGGGCAAGCAGAAGCCGGCCGGCGGTTGCGGGCCCGCTCCAGGCAGGAGGCATCAGGCCTGCGCGGTCTCCAGCGTGTCCCGGACGGCGATTTCCTCCAGCGCCGCCTGGCACGACCGAAAAACATTCACCACTTCCGGGTCAAAATGAGATCCGCTGCAGCGGAGAATTTCTTCCAGCGCCTGTTCCGCAGACGTGGCGGGCTTGTAGACCCGAACCGAGCGCATGGCATCGTAGGCGTCCACGACAGCAAAAATCCGGGCGCCCAGGCAGATGGCATTGCCCGCAAGCCCGCGCGGATATCCCGATCCGTCAAATTTTTCGTGATGGGAGAGGACCAGCGCGGCCGCCCCGGCGAGGTAGGCGCTCGCCTTGATGATGTCGTAGCCGATTTGCGGGTGGGTCTTCATCACCGCCCACTCCGGCTCAGTCAGCGAGCCGGGTTTGAGCAGAATCGCATCGGGCAGGGCGATTTTTCCGATGTCGTGAAGCAGGGTTCCGAGGGCGATATCATGGAGTTCGGGTTTCGAGATGCCCATTTTCCGGGCAAGGATCAGGGCGAATTCCCGGACGCGCACGCTGTGCCGGGCGGTGGTCTGCTCGCGTGCGTCGAGCATCGCGACCAGCGCCTCCAGGCTGAAGTTGTACGATTCGCGGATTTCCCGGCAGGCCCGGACGAGCTCCGCGCTTTTTTCCTGCACCATGTCTTCGAGGTGCAGCTGATAGCGCCGGTTTTCGGCGGTCAGCCGCCGGTTTTCGTCGCGAACCCGTTTGATTTCCACCGCCCTCGACACGGAGCGGAAGAGCTGCGCCGAGGAAACGGGCTTGGTCAGGTAGTCCACGGCCGATCCGGTGCGCACGGCCTCCGATGCGGTTTCCAGGTTCGGGTTGCCGGTGATCAGGATGAACGGAATGTCGGGCGCTTTCTCATCCTGTTTTTTAAGGAGATCGATGCCGGAAAGGCCGGGCATGATGATATCGGCGACGACGACATCGAAGCTGCCGCCGCTCAGTTTTTGCTGGGCGGAGTGAGCGTCTTCTGCAGTGTCGACCTGGTAGCCGGAATCTTTGAGAAGCACGTCGAACAGTCTGCAGATGCCGGGGTCGTCATCGACCACCAGAATCCGTGCGGGGTTGGGTCTTTCCGAATCTGCCGACTGGTTCATAACGCCTCCTTTTCCACCCGGTTGCGACCTCCCTGCTTGGCCCGGTACAGCGCCGCATCCGCGCTCTGAAGAATGTCGCTGTCGGTGCGGCCGCTGCGGTGGGCCGCCACGCCGAAGCTGGCTGTCAGGCGGACCGCCCCGGGGAAATCGTACCCTTCGTAGTCGTGCCGCAGCCGGTCCGCCAGCTGCAGCGCGGTATCGAGCCCTGTTTCCGGGCAGAGGACCAGGAACTCATCGCCGCCCCAGCGGCCCGGAATATCGGTGGTGCGCAGCGCCGCCTGCAGCCACGCCGACATTTGTACCAGAACGTCGTCTCCCGCGCTATGGCCGTAGCGGTCGTTGACGGTTTTGAAATGATCGATGTCGAACAGAATGGCCGAAAACGGGCGGCCGTAGCGCCCGGCCCGCTCCACTTCCAGGCGGAAGTTTTCGTCCAGCTTGCGCCGGTTGTACAGGCCGGTCAGCGGGTCCCGGGCGGCGAGGTCGGCCAGCGCCTGGTTGGTGAGGGCCAGCTCGGCCAGCGCCTGCTGCAGGGAGATGTGGGTGCGGACCCGGGCCCGGATCACCGATGGGCAGACCGGCTTGACAATGTAGTCCACGGCGCCCAGGTCGAGGCCGCGCGCCTCCTCTTTTTCCATTTGCATCGCCGTGATGAAGATGACCGGAATATCCCGGGTTTGCGGCTGTCGCTTGAGCCGCCGGCACACCTCGTAGCCGTCCATTCCCGGCATCCGGATATCGAGCAGAATCAGGTGCGGCGCGGGGTTTTCGACCGCCAGCCGCAGCGCCGTATCCCCGTCCGGCGCGGTTTGAACAATCCACTCCGGTTCCAGGATTTTTTTTAGAGCGAGCGCATTGGAGCGCAGATCGTCCACAACCAGGACTGTTTGCCTATAGATTGTATTTTTCATGAGGTACCGCTTCAGAATAGCACAGTAAACCAATTAATCAAACGGACTTTAAATAGGATATTTTCAAAGCGTGCGCCGGACCGGCCGGTTTTTCCAATGTCTGGAAAGAGAAACGCTTGTGCCCCGCCCCGCGCCGCTGTTACAGTCCTCCGTCTTTATAAAACCCAAGGAGTACTCACAAATGAATATATTGCATGTCTGTGCCAATCCGAAGCCGACCGAGCAGTCTGTCTCCAAACAGCTCGCCGCACGGTTTTTCGGAAAGCTGATGGAGCTCAACCCGGATGTGGAGTTGAACAATATCGACCTCTATCATGATAAACCGCCGTATTACTCCAATGACCTTTACCGGCGCATGTGGAACCCGGTCTTTGATCCGACCTACGAGCCGTCCAAAGCCGAGGAGGCCGCCGCCCACTATGCCACCAAACAGGCCGAGCAGTTCAACGCCGCCGATGTCCTCGTGCTCACGATGCCGATGTGGAACTTCTCCGCGCCGGCGGTGATGAAAGCCTGGATGGATCAGGTGCTGGCTCCGGGATACGTTTTTGACCTGAGCGAAGAGGGCCCGAAACCGCTTCACCAAATCAAAACGCTGGTCCTGCTGGTCGCCTCCGGCGGCGTTTACAAAGAGGACGACGAGCGCGACGCGCTCTCCAGCCAGGTGAGCGCCGCCTTCGGTTTCATCGGCATTGACGACATCCGCATCGCCTGGGCCGACGGCCAGAACCCGCTGTTCTGCAGCGACTGCCAAACCCGCCGCGAAATGGCCTTTGATGCCGCCGAAGAGCTGGCCGAGGAACTGGCTGAAGAGCTGACCGAGGAAAGCGCGGAAGGATAAGAGGATGAATGGATCAATGGATTGGCGGATGAATGGGTGTCAATAATCCGGCAAATTACCGAGCCGGTAATCCATTGATCCATTCAACCGCCAATCCAGTAATCTATCGATCCGGTAATCCACCAATCCAGTAATCCATCCATCCATGCAGTCATCCATGTCTCCTGTTTTTGTCAAAATCTGCGGAATCTGCTCCAGGAAAGACCTGGAGCAGATTTGTGCATTAGGGCCTGATGCCATCGGCTTTATTCTCTGGCCGAAGTCCAAACGCTATGTCCGGCCCCGGCAGCTCGCGCTGTGGCTGCCGGCCATTCCCGAGGGCATCAAGAAGGTCGGCGTGTTCGTCGAACCGACCGCGGACGAGGCGGAGGCGGTTGCGCGCGAGTGTGAGCTCGATGTGCTGCAGATTCACCAGACGTCCAATGCCTGGAAAATCGACCGCCCGCTTTTCCAGGGGCTGGAAATCTGGCTGTCGCCCAAAATGGAGGAGACGGTTTCGCCCGCAGTGCTGCAGGCGGTGGAGCCCGAGCCGTCCGTTCTGCTGGCCGACGCGTTCGACCCGAAAACCATTGGCGGCACCGGAACACTGGGCAACTGGGATGCCGCCGTGCAGATGAAGCAAACCCTGGGCAAGCCGCTTCTGCTGGCCGGCGGACTGAATCCCGACAACGTGGCGGAAGCCATCGACATGGTTCAGCCGTGGGGCGTCGACGTCAGTTCCGGCGTCGAAAAAGAACCGGGTGTGAAAAACATCCGCAAAGTCAAAAAATTCATCGCCGCCGCGCGCGGCTGAGGCGGCCTGTTCCTGCCTGAACCCATCCCGCCGGCCCGGCGCGGGCACCTCGCATCGGTCGCGGCCCGGGTTCCCGGTGCCGGTTGACGGCCTGCCTGCCCCGATGACGAACCGGTCCCGGAAATGCGGACCGCCGTCCGCAATGCCCTTCCTCCGGTTCCAAGGTTTTGAGATGCGAACAGGTTGTTGAGCAGTGTGTTCAAGAAAAAAACGTTTAATTGCTTGACCTAAACATGCATATCATACAATAAAAAAGACATACCTTTTAAATAAGTATTGAAAAAATCGCGGCGCGATGCAAAAAGCAATTATTCCGGGCTGAAAGTAAACGCCGGCACCATTCATGCTTGTATTTTTAAGCGGTGCAGCCGGTTCTCACGCAGGAGAGGGCCGTGCGGCGAACAGAAAAAAGGCGGGGAAATGCGTAAAACAAGGGGTCTGTCGATCGATCGCAGCAGCAGACGGTGCGCGCCGGCAAATGCACGGCGCAGGAGATACGGACTGCCAGGGGGCCGGCCGCGCACGCTCCCGCATGGACTTTCATCCCTGTGCGAACCCGGTGCAACAGATTAAAAGAGCGCCACTGATCATGAAAAAAACACACAATTCAGCCCCCCGAACCAGCCGAATTGGAATTCTGTTCAAGACCGCCCTGCTCTCCTGGGTCGTTACGATTCTGACCGTCGGGATGTTTGCGGCTGTCACACTGCCTTCACAGAAAAAGACCTTTCTTGAAAATCTGGAGTCCAAAGCCGGCGTGCTCTCCCTCTCCCTGAAGGGTTTGGCTGAAGGTGCCGTGGCCGCGGAAAACTACGACAGCGTGGTCAACCACTGCGCCAATCTTGTTGCCGGGGATGAATCCATCGAGTTTATCGTCTTGACCCGCAACGACGGCTTTTCGCTGATACAGACCCGCGAGGGCTGCAGCCGCGGACCGCTGTCGCCGGCCTGGTATTCGAGAGACCGGACGGTCTCTTCTCATATAGAGCATCCGAAACTGGTCGATCTCGATGTGTTCAAATACTCGTTTCCCCTGGACAGCAACCGGGTGCCGTGGGGCTGGATACACATCGGACTGTCGATCGACTCCTACCTGGCCAATGTCCGGGGAAGCTATATCCGCACGGCCTCGCTCGGCGGAATCTGCATTCTGATCGGGCTGCTGGTGTCGGTGGTTCATGCCATGCGCATCGTAAAACCGATTCTGAATCTGCGCAATGTGGCCCGGCAGGTCGCGAACGGAGACCTCAACGCGCGTGCTCAGGTCCACAGCGGCGATGAAGTCGAGGCCCTGGCGGTCGCGTTCAATTCGATGACCCAGACGGTGCAGGACCGCGAGAAGCATGTGCGCAGACAGAATCTGACGCTGGCGTCTCTCGTGGCCGACCCCGCGCTGCATTCCGGCAATATCCGTTCCGCCGCGGCCCGAATCACCGAGGCCGGCGCTCAAACCATCGGGGTGGCCCGCGCCGGAATCTGGCTGTTTACGGAGGATCTGTCCGGCATCGAATGCATCGATCAGTTCAACAGCGAGACCGCCTCTCACCAGCTGGGTGACAGGCTCAATCGGTCCGGCAGCGAACCCTATTTCACTGCCATGCAGCAGTCCCGCACCCTCTCGGTGGAAGATGCCGCCACCGATCCGCGGACGGCCTGCCTGGCCGGTCACTATCTGGAGCCCGCACACATTTCATCCCTGCTGGATGCCCCGATCCGGAGAGGAGGGGCTGTTGTGGGCGTGGTGCGCCATGAGCACACCGGACCGTTGCGCCGCTGGACGCTGGAGGAGGAGAATTTCGCCGGGTCGGTTGCCGACCTGACGGCGCTGGCACTCGAGGCGGCCGACCGGCAGGCGGTGCAGCAGGCCCTGCGGTCCGCCAAAGATGCGGCGGAGGCCGCCAGCGAAGCCAAGTCCCGATTCCTGGCCAACATGAGCCATGAAATCCGCACGCCGCTCAACGGGGTGGTCGGCATGCTCAAGCTTCTGCGGACAGGCCAGCTGGACAACCAGCAGAAGCGCTTTGTCAACAAAGGCATTATTTCGGCCAAGGCCCTGCTGGTCGTCATCAATGATGTGCTTGATTTTTCGAAGATCGAAGCGGGAAAGCTGGAGCTCGAGATGCTGCCGATCGACATCGTTGAAATCACCGAAAACACGGTTCAGACCTTCGCCTTCCGGGCCGAGGAGAAAAATCTGGATCTGGTCTGCTCCTTTCACCGCGATGTCCCCTCCATGGTGATCGGCGATCCCACCCGCATCGGACAGGTGCTGAGCAATCTGATCAGCAATGCCATCAAATTCACCAAGCACGGCAGTGTAACGATTCGGGTGGGCATCGAACATGAAGATGCGGAGTCCGTCGAGCTCGGGTTCCGCGTGGAAGATACGGGCGTGGGCATCGCACCCGGTGAACGCGAACGCATCTTTGAACCGTTCCTTCAGGCAGACAGTTCCACCACCCGCCGCTTCGGCGGCACGGGACTCGGGCTCGGAATCTGCCGCAACCTGGTCCATCTGATGGGGGGCGAAATTCATGTGGACAGTCAGCCCGGTGCCGGATCCGTCTTTCGTTTCACGACCCGTTTCCTCAAAGTGTCGCAGAGCCGCAACGTCTGCAGCATCAAGGATATGCGGGTTTTGGTGGTCGATGACCACGCCGGCACCCGCGAGGTTCTGTGCTATGCGCTCGAATCGTGGGGCGGGCACCCCGCCGAAGCGGAAGACGGAACCGCCGCGCTCAAACTCATGCGCAGCTCTCACAAGCAGAACCACCCGTTTGACCTGGTGATCATCGATTGGAATATGCCCGGCATGAGCGGAGAGGAACTGGGCCGGCGGATTCAGGCGGATCCGCTGCTGGCCGGGATCCCGCTGATTTTGCTCAGCTCGATCGGGGAAGTGGACGGCAGCCATTTGCAGCAGGCCGGGTTCGCCACGTGGCTGTCCAAGCCCGCCCGCCAGTCCGAGCTCTATGATGCGATCCTCAATGCCGTCAATAAAACATCCGGTCCGGAGACGGCGATCCGGCTGGAGTCCGGCCGCCGGACGGCACTGCGCCCGGGACTGCAGATTCTGCTGGCGGAAGACAACGAGATCAACCAGGAGGTGGTCGACGAAATCCTGAAAGCCTCGGGGTGTGTATGCCGGATCGTCAATAACGGGCGCGAAGCGGTCGAGGCGCTGGAGGCCCGCCCGTACGATGCGGTGTTAATGGACTGCATGATGCCGGAGATGGACGGCTATCAGGCCTCCCTCCTGATTCGCGAGAAAGAAAAAGGCAGCGCGCAGCGCATCCCGATCATCGCGCTCACCGCCAATGCCATGAAAGGCGACCGCGAGCAGTGCCTCCAGGCCGGAATGGATGATTACCTCAGCAAGCCTCTCGACCCGGACCGGACTCTGGAAGTGATCCGCAAATGGACCGAAAAAAAAGACGGCACTCAACCGCCCGTTCAAGGCCCGGCCCTTTCCGGGCCGGCCGACCTGCAGGAGATGGTGCGCTTTGACCGCAACGCCCTGCTGAAGCGGTGCATGGGAAACCGGAACCTGGCGGAGAAGCTGATCGAAAAGTTCCTCGATCAGGCCGACCATGACCTGCGCGAGCTGTCCGCCGCCTTCGCAAACGGCGAAACCGCCGGTGTGATTGCGATGACCCATCGGATCAAGGGGGCCGCCGCCAACCTTTCAATGGATCGCCTGAGTCAAATCGCCGGGCAGGCCGAAGCCCGTGCGCGGGCCGGCCGGCTGGACGGTATGAGTGAAGAAATCGAGACCCTGAAGACCGAAATGCTGCGGATCCAGGACTATTTTTCATCGAATGAAAAGACGTGAATTCAACGGGGGCGGGGGAATGGAAAAAGAAATGAATGAAAAACAGGCGCGGGTTTTTGTGGCCGACGATGACGCCACGGTCCGCATGCTGGCACGGGAGTGCCTGGAGGCTGCCGGATTTCAGGTTGAGGAGGCGGAAAACGGACGCCGGGCGCTTGACCGGATCGCCGTCATCCAGCCGGACGTGGTGATCCTCGATGTGATGATGCCGGAACTCGACGGCTATGAGGTCTGCCGCCAGGTCCGCAAAATGCCCGGCAACGACACCCTGCCGATTCTGATGATGACCGCCCTCGATGATGTGGAATCGATCCACTCTGCCTATACCGCCGGCGCATCCGAATTCACCACCAAACCGGTCAACTGGACGGTTGAAAGCTACCGGCTGAACAATATGCTCCGCTTCGCCGGGGCCATCCGGCAGATTGAACTCTCCCGCCAGGAATGGGAGCGCACCTTCAATTCACTCGATGAGCTCGTCATTGTCTACGACGATCAGATGAGTATCATTCAGGCCAACCATGCGGCCCGCACCGCCGTGCGGACCCCCATGGGGGATATTCTGGGCAGAACCTGTTCGGACGTGTTCCGCCGTGAGGGATCCGACTGCAGCAGGTGCCCGATTAAGGAGTCGCTGGCCAGCGGAAAGAAAACCGCGCTGGAGTGGGCGGCCCCCTGCTTTGGAGGGATCTTTCTGGTTTCGATTTTCCCGGTGTCGAACGGCGAAACCAGACCGGGTCAGGTGGTTTGCCTGACCAAGGACATTACGGAACGCAAACGGCTGGACAATGAGCTGCGCTGCGCACAGAAGATGGATGCCATCGGCACGCTCTCCGAAGGGCTGGCGCACGACTTCAACAATCTGCTGCAGATTATCAACGGCTATGCCGAAGTGAGCCTGAAGGAGCTGCCGCCGGAGAGCGCTCTCTGGAAAAATGTGGACACCATCCGCAAGGCGGCATGGCGCGGGGGAGAGATCACCCGGCAGCTGATGGCTGTCGGCCGCAACGTGGAGAGCCGGCCCGCTCCGCTGATGCTCAATCAGACGGTGACGGAGATGGTGGGCCTGCTGAAGCGCACCTTCCCGAGATCGATCACCATGGCGGTGAGCCTGGCGGAGAACCTGAACTGGGTGAATGCAGACGCCGCCCAGATTGAACAGGTTGTTATGAATTTGGCGGTGAACGCGAAGCACGCCATGCCGCAGGGCGGCGAGCTGATTTTTGAGACCTGGAATGTGGAGCTGGATGCCGCCTACTGCCGGATGCACCCCAGCGTGAAGTCGGGAAAATACGTCATGCTGTCGGTGACAGACAGCGGATGCGGGATGGATGCGAAAACCCAGGAGCGGATTTTCGAGCCGTTCTTTTCGACGCGCTCGTCGAGCGAAGGCACCGGCCTCGGGCTGTCCATGGTCTACGGGATCATCCGCAAGCACGATGGATACACGCTGTGCTACAGCGAGCAGGGGCAGGGAACCACATTTAAAATTTATTTGCCGGCGCTGGAATCCGAGGGCGGGCCGCCCGTCGATAAGACGGCTGAGCAGCACATATTGACCGGGAACGATGAGCTCGTTCTGCTGGTCGATGACGAGCCCGATATCCGGAATATCGCCAAAAACTTTCTTTTGCGCGTCGGCTACAGCGTGCTGCTGGCGGCCAACGGGCAGGAGGCGCTGGATATCATTAGAGAGGAGAAGGACCGGATTGATTTGATGGTTCTCGATTTGAACATGCCCGTCATGGGAGGGCTGGAGTGCCTGGACCGGCTGCGGGCGGGCGGCTCGAAACTTCCGGTGCTGCTGGCGAGCGGATTCGCCCTCAACGAAGAGAGCCGGAAGCGGCTGGATGACACGGTGGATTATCTCAACAAACCGTATCAAATGAACGAGTTTCTGCAGAAGATCGGCCTGATGCTGAAGAACCGGTGTGTGAGCTGACGGGCGGACCCGATCAGGCCGCGGCCCGCGGCGCGGCCAAAACAACGCCGCGCCGCTTCTTTTCCTGCATCCTTTTTGTGGAAAAGACCGCGGTATTCACCTATCGTCGCTCCCATGAAACCGACCCAACCTGACAGACACGGACACTTCGGCCCCTACGGCGGCATGTTTGTGCCCGAAACCCTCATGGAGCCGCTCAACGAGCTGACGCGCGTTTATAAAGAGGCGCGCAAAGATCCATCCTTCAAAAAGGAACTCGACTATTACCTGCGCGAATACGTCGGCCGCCCGACCCCGCTCTACTTCGCCGAACGCATGACCCGCGAGCTCGGCGGACCCAAAATCTATCTCAAGCGCGAGGACCTCTGCCACACCGGTGCGCACAAGATCAACAACTCGATGGGCCAGATCCTGCTCGCCAAACGAATGGGCAAAACGCGCATCATCGCCGAAACCGGCGCGGGCCAGCACGGCGTCGCCACCGCCACCGTCGCCGCCATGTTCGGCATGGAGTGCGTCGTCTACATGGGCAAGGTCGACATGGAGCGCCAGGCGCTCAATGTCTTCCGCATGGAAAACCTCGGCGCCAAAGTCGTCGCCGTCACCGCCGGGCAGCAGACCCTCAAAGAGGCCGTCAACGAAGCCATGCGCGACTGGGTTTCCAATGTTCGGAACACCCACTACATCCTCGGCTCCGCGCTCGGCTCGCACCCGTACCCGATGATGGTGCGCGACTTTCAGAGTGTGATCGGCAAAGAGGCGCGCAAACAGATCCTCAAGGCGGAAGGCCGCCTGCCGACCGCACTCGTCGCCTGCGTCGGCGGCGGCAGCAACTCCATCGGCCTGTTCCACCCCTTTATTAAGGACGAAGGCGTCCGCATGATCGGCGTCGAGGCCGGCGGCTTCGGCATTTCAACCGGCGAGCACGCCGCGCGTTTCGCCGACGGCAAAGTCGGCATCCTGCAGGGCACCCAGAGCTATGTGCTGCAGGACGACGACGGCCAGATCCGCCTGACCCATTCGATCAGCGCCGGACTCGACTACGCCACGGTCGGCCCCGAACACGCGCTGCTCCACGACCTCCAGCGCGCCGAGTACACCTCGGTCGACGACACCGAGGCCGTAGTTGACGGATTCGACAGGCTGGCGCGCTGGGAAGGCATCCTGCCGGCGCTCGAAAGCTCCCACGCCGTCGCCTGGGTCGTCAACAACGCGCAGGAATTCTCCCAAGACGACCTGCTGATCATCAATCTCTCCGGCCGCGGCGACAAAGACGTGCAGCAGATCGCCGAGTGGAAAGCGAAACGTAATGCGTAACGAGTCATACGTAATAAGGGGAAATCCCAATTACGAATGACTCGTTATGCGCTCAGAAGGGTGTCTGTGCCACATACCGTTGAAACGATCGAAAGTGCCGCCTTACAGTCTTCCGTTCCCTTCGCGGTCGTTCTGCCGCAGGGCGACGGGCCGTTCCCGGTGCTCTACGACCTGCACGGGCTGCTCAGCGACGAAGGGCCGTTCGACCCCGCGCCAACCCCGCGCGAGTATTTCGAAAAGCAGCCGTTCCGCAAACTGCAGAGCATTGCCGATGAAACCGGCACGGCCATCGTGCGCGTCAACGGCGGGCGCGGCTGGTACCTCGACAGCCCGCGCATCAAAAACTCGCAGTATCAGTCGCACATCGTGAATGAACATTTCCAATGGTTGGAAAATAAGTGTCCAATCATTGGAAAAAAGGAAGCTCGCGGAATTTCCGGCCACAGCATGGGCGGCATGGGCGCGGTCAATTTCCTGTGCCGCTTCCCCGAGCTGTTCCGTGTCGGCGCCATCCACTGCGCCTCGCTGCGCTTTATGCCGGGCGATCACCGCGGAAGTTTTATCGAGGATCTGATGAGCGATGAAGAGCTGCGCCGGGCATTTCCCGGCGATTTCCTGCAGGGGCTGATCCGCCACGATTTGCGGCTGCGCGTGACCGTCGGCAAAAACGACAGCGAGCGGATTCTGCGCGAGAACCGCGATCTGCACAGGTTTCTGGTGCAGAGTAATCAGCTCCATTACTACGAAGAGACCCCCGGCGGGCATGAATACATTCCGCACGGGCTCGAGGGCGTGGTCTGGGCCGCAAAACAGCTGAGTGAAACAGCTTGAACAAAGAGGGCGGCCTTTCTAGGGTATGCATAACGGATTCATTTTATGCATAAAGGGGGTGTATGAGAACAACACTGGATTTGCCGGAATCTTTGCTGCAAAAAGCGATGAAGGTTTCGCATCAAAAAACAAAGACTGCAGCCATCATTACTGCGCTGGAGGAGATGGTTCGAAAGGATCACCTTCAGGAGTTGAAAAAGTTTAAGGGCAAACTGGATCTCGATATCGACCTGGATTCCTTGCGCAAACGGGCATGAGCGTTCTCGTTGACAGCTCGGTTTGGATTGATTATTTCCGGGGGGAGACCTCTGCGGAACGTCTCGATGTCTTCATTGAGGATGGGTTGATTCTGACGAATGAATTAATTCTCGCGGAGCTCCTGCCTCACATGCTGATCCGAAAAGAAAAGAAGCTGTCCGGGCTGTTGAAAAGCATTTCTCAGCTTCCATTAAAAATTGATTGGGATGCGATCGTTCAACTTCAAGTCACCTGCATTAAAAAGGGAATTCATAAGGTGGGGATCCCCGACCTGATTATTGCGCAAAATGCGATGCAGAATGATGTGGTGCTCTATTCACTCGATCAGCACTTCCAGTTAATGAGTGAGCACACGTCGCTTACGGTTCAAAAGTAGAGAGAAATTTATGTTGAAAAGTATGACCGGATTCGGGGCGGGCAGCGCGAAGGCGGACGGAGTGCAGATCCTCGTGGAGCTGAGCAGTGTCAACCGCAAGCAGCTCGATGTGGCGCTGCGGCTTCCGCCGGCACTGGCGGGGTTCGAGTCCCGCGTCCAGAAAATCATCAAAGAGACGGTCTCGCGCGGGCGGATCTCCGGGACAGTGCAGCTGGAAACATCGGATGGATCCGGCGGCATTCAGCTCGACTTCAAAAAAACCGAAGCCGCGGTGAAGCAGCTGCGGGCCGCGGCGAAAAAACTGAAGCTCGCCGACAATCTGGGCGCGGCGGAGCTGCTGCGGATTCCCAACCTGTTTCAGAACGCCGAGGCGGATCACTGCACGGAAGAGTTTTTCCAATGTCTGGAAAAAGCGCTGCGCGCCGCGCTCAAAAACCTGGAGGAAATGCGGGTGGGCGAGGGCAAAGCGCTCGAAGCCGATTTCCGCGAGCGGCTCAAGGTGCTCGAAACAAGTCTTTCCGAAATTCAAAAGCTGGCACCCGCGGTGGTTTCCAATTATCGGAACAGACTGCTCCAGGGTTTGGAAACCTGCGGGATCGAGAACATTGAAAACGATGAGCGGATTCTGCGCGAGATTGCGCTGTTCGCGGAGAAGGCGGATATCTCGGAGGAAATCACGCGGCTGAAGAGCCATATTCAGCAGTTCCGTAAAATGATGCGCTCGCCGGATCCGGCCGGGCGGCCGCTCGATTTCCTGGCGCAGGAGTTTTTCCGCGAAATCAATACGATCGGTTCCAAAGCCAACGATCTTGAAATCACTCAGCAGGTGGTCGCTTTCAAGACCGAACTCGAACGCATCCGCGAGCAGGTGCAGAATATCGAATAGCCTAATCCGCACGGGGAAACCGGGCGGGGCGGCTCCCGGCCCCGCGCCTGAATTCATGATTTATTCTTTGGTTTTTTGCAAAGAGTCCTACTAGTATACCCGCATCAGCCCGGTAGAAAAGAATCGTAAATCTTTGTGACGGAGGGGGGAGCCGGCCGTCCGCAGGAGTGATCCATGTTTTTAGAGTTACTGCAAGACCTCGCGATACTGCTGGCTCTCAGCATGGCGTATACCCTGCTGTTCCGGTCGCGAGACCGGAGCTCCCGGACGGGGCGCCTGGTTATGGGACTGCTGTTCGGTGCCGCTGCCGTGTTTGCCATGCTGACTCCGGTCGCGCTGTTTCCCGGTGTCATCATCGACAGCCGATCCATCTTCATCAGCATGGCCGGCCTGATGGGCGGCGGGCTTTGCGCCCTGATTGCCGCGCTGCCGGCTCTCGCATACCGGGCGCTGACCGGCGGAGCCGGCGCCCCGGTCGGGTACGCAATTATTGTCACCTCCGCGTTGCTGGGAACCGCCTTCCATTTCATCCGGCGCAATGCCCTGACTCCGGTTTCAACAACGCAGTTATATGTTTTCGGGCTGATTGTTCACGTCAACATGATGCTGCTGATGCTGCTGCTGCCCGAAGCCGTCCGCTGGCAGGTCCTCTCCACCATTTCGCTGCCCGTGCTGCTGATTTATCCGATCGGCACGGTGCTGATCGCCCGGCTCCTAATGGTCCAGGATGAGCAGTCCGCGGCCGAGCAGGCCCTCCGGCACTCTGAAGCGCGACTGGCCGGTATTCTGCGCGCCGCTCCGACCGGGATCGGGGTGGTAAAAGACCGGGTGCTTGTGGATGTGAACCGCCGAATCTGTGAGATCACCGGATACCGCCGCGAAGAGCTGATCGGGCACAACGCAGAAATGCTGTATCCGACTCGGCAGGAATTTTTGCGCGTCGGCAGTGAAAATGATGAGCAGATCCTGCAGACGGGCTCCGGGTCGCTGGAAACACAGTGGCGGCGCAGGGACGGAGCCGTTCGGGAGATTATACTCTCATCCACGCCGCTGAATCCGGATGAGCCGGGTGCGGGCATGACATTTGCCGCCCTTGACATCACAGAACGCAAGCAGACCGAAGATGCCCTGTGGCAAAGTGAGGAGCGCTATCGGAAGCTGGTCGAGGGCCAGTCGGACCTGCTGGTTGAGGTGGACTTAGAGAGCCGCTTCCTGTTTGTGAGCCCCTCCTACTGCAGAATGTTCAACAAGACGGAAGATGAACTGCTGGGCCGCACCTTTCTGCCGCTGGTTCACGAGGATGACCGGGCATCGACCGAGCAGGCGCTGAAAACCTTGCTCGTGCCGCCGCATGAAGCCTATATGGAGCAGCGGGCGAAGACCAAAGACGGGTGGCGCTGGCTGGCCTGGAAAGACTCCGCCGTGCTGGATGCGGATGGAAACGTCGTTTCTATTCTCGGTTTGGGCCGCGATATAACCGAGCAGAAAAAAGCGGAGCAGGCGCTGGCCGAAAGCGAGGAGAAATTCAGAAATCTGGTGGAGTCTTCCAGCGACTGGATTTGGGAAGTGGACGCGGACGGCAGGTATACCTATTGCAGCCCGCAGGTGGAAAAAATTCTCGGCTATACCCCGCAGGAAATCATCGGGAAAACGCCTGTCGAGCTGATGGACCCGAGGGAGGCCGAGCGCATCCGGAAACAGTTTCATGCGCTCTGCACAGCCGCCAAACCGTTTGTCTCGCTGGAAAACATCAATCTGCACAAAGACGGCCGGCCGGTCATTCTGGAGACCAGCGCGGTTCCGGTCCTGAGCCCGGATGGACGCTTCCTCGGCTACCGGGGCATCGACCGGGACATCACCAAACGCAAGCAGTCCGAAGACGCGCTCAAAGAGTCCACGCAAAAGCTGGCCCTGCACATCGAGCACACGCCCCTGGGTGTGGTGGGATGGGATACAGAATGTAAAGTGACCGAATGGAATCCGGCCGCCGAGAAAATTTTCGGCTATACCCGGGAGGAGGCGCTGGGCCGCCACGCCTCGTTTATCGTTCCGGATTCTGCGCGCGAACAGGTCGGCCGAACGATTTTGCAGTTGATGGGTAAAAAAGGCGGCACCCGGTCGGCCAATGAAAACATCACCCGATCCGGAGAGCGGATTGCCTGCGAGTGGTACAACACCCCGCTCGTTGATGACCACGACCGGGTGATCGGCGCAGCCTCCCTGGTGATGGATGTGACCGCCCGCAAAAAAGCGGAGGAGGAGCGCGAGCGGCTGATGTTCGCCATCGAACAGTCTGCCGAGATGGTGCTCATCACCGATGCCGATGCGAAGATTCTTTATGTGAATCCCGCCTTCGAACGCGTCACCGGATACTCCCGCGACGAAGTGCTGGGCCGAACCCCGAAGATGGTTCAGAGCGGCCGGCACGCTCCTGCGTTTTATAAGAAGCTGTGGAGCACCATCTCCGCCGGCAGGTCCTGGTCCGGACGGTTTATCAACATGAAAAAAGACGGCACGGTCTATACCGAAGAAGCCACCATTTCCCCTGTGACGGATGAGGCCGGAAAAATCATCAACTATGTGGCCGCCAAGCGCGATGTAACCCGCGAGCTGGAACTCGAAGACCAGCTGCGCCAGGCGCAGAAAATGGAGGCGGTCGGACAAATGGCCGGCGGGATCGCCCACGACTTCAACAACCTGCTGCAGGTGATCTGCGGATATGCCGAACTGGCGCAAATGGACATGGACGCGGATCACCCGCTCGCGGCGGCCATCGGGGAAATCATGATCGCGGCGCAGCGGGGGAAAGGTCTGATCAATCAGCTGCTGGCGTTCAGCCGCCGGCAGGTGATCAAACCGGTCGACATCGACCTCAATCAGCTGATCAATGCGATCCGGAATATGCTCGGCAAGCTGATCGGCGAGCACATCGAACTGCGGGTGATCACCGGTCAGGGAATCGGCACCATCCACGCCGACAGCGGACTGATCGAACAGGTGCTGATGAATCTCTGCACCAATGCCCGCGACGCGATGCCCGACGGCGGAACGCTGACCATCGAAACGGAGAATGTTCAGGTGGACGCCGAATACGCCCGCGCGAACGCCTGGGCCGTCGTCGGCCGTTACGTTCTGCTCCGTGTGAGCGATACCGGCTTCGGGATGGACTCCCGCACTCTGGAGCATATTTTCGAGCCGTTCTTTTCCACCAAAGAAGTGGGCAAGGGAACCGGGCTCGGGCTCTCAACAGTCTTTGGAATCGTCCAGCAGCATCACGGACATATCCATTCCTTCAGTGAAGCCGGCAAGGGAACGAGCTTTGAAATTTTTCTGCCGACCGTCGACCGCCAGGCCGCGGAAGTCCCCAGCACCGCATCCGGCCCGGTCAGCGGCGGAACCGAAACGATTCTGGTGGCCGAAGACGATGAGACCGTTTTGAAACTCGCGGAGCATCTTCTGACCCATGCCGGCTATCGGGTCCTGACCGCCAGGGACGGCCGGGAGGCTCTCGCAATGTTTAAGCAGCACGCCCGGGAAATCGACATGGTGATGTTCGATGTGGTCATGCCGCACATGGGCGGAAAGCAGGCGCTGGATCAGATTCTTGCGCTGCGGCCCGGCCTGCCGCATCTGTTCGCCAGCGGGTACAGCGAAAACGAGGTGCATACCGACTTCATACAGAACCGCGAACTGCACCTGCTCAACAAACCCTACCAGGCCGAAACCCTGCTCAGAAAAATCCGCGAAGTGCTCGACGGAAAATAATACGCAAATTTTTTCCAGGGACAGAATTTTTTGACTCAACGCAACTTCAACGCAGTTGCCATCGTCCCGCTCGTGTGAAAGATTTCTCTCATGCAAACAGAAAAAAAAAACGCGCTGCTTCTTGTGGTTTCCGCTCCGTCGGGTGCCGGCAAGTCGACCCTTTGCAACCGGCTGATCGAAAAATTTCCGGGCATGACCTATTCGGTTTCGTGCACCACGCGCGCGCCGCGCGGCCGGGAAAAAAACGGCGTGCATTACCACTTCCTCTCGAAAGAGGAATTTGCGGCCCGGGCTGCAAGAGGCGAATTTCTCGAACATGCCGAAGTGCATGGAAATTTTTATGGAACGTTGAAAAACACCGTGCGGCAGGCGCTGAGTGACGGGAAGGATCTGATCATGGACATCGATGTGCAGGGGGCCGCGCAGATCCGCGCCGCCTGCGCGGCGCTGCCGGCGGACGATCCGCTGCGCAGAAGTTTTGTCGACATCTTCATCGCGCCGCCCTCAATCGACGAGCTGCGCCGACGTCTCTGCGGACGCGCCACCGATGCCGAAGAAGTCATTGAAAAACGGATGCTCAATGCGCAGAAGGAAATGAAAGAGCACAAGTTGTATAAGCACCTCCTCGTCAACGACAACCTTGACGAAGCACTTGAAAAATTTATGAACATCGTGTGTGCAGAACACAAAAAACGCAGTAAAAAAACTTAACGCTTTGAGTGAAAGGTTGTTGCAAGAGAAACCGGTAATCGTTATATCATTACTTCATACCCGTACCGAATTAGCGCGGCTTATGGGTAAAGTTAAGGTGAACCTGTAACCCATAGAAGGAGGCTGAAATGGCAGCTAGTAAAAAAGCGACAAAAAAGAAAGTCGCGAAAAAAGCAGCAGCAAAAAAAGCACCGGCTAAAAAAGCGGTAGCGAAAAAGGCTCCGGCTAAAAAAGCCGCAGCGAAAAAAACACCGGCTAAAAAAGCCGCAGTGAAAAAAGCGCCGGCGAAAAAAGCCGCGGCGAAAAAAGCGCCGGCTAAAAAAGTTGCAGCCAAAAAAGCACCGGCCAAAAAGAAAGCTGCCAAAAAAGCGCCGGCCAAGAAGAAGGTCGCAGCGAAAAAAGCGCCGGCCAAGAAAGCTGCCGCGAAAAAGGCTCCGGCCAAGAAAGCCGCAGCGAAAAAAGCTCCTGCCAAAAAGAAAGCGGCAAAAAAAGCTCCTGCCAAAAAGAAAGCCGCTAAGAAGAAATAACTCATCAGCGAGTGTTTTCCTGTACAGCCCCGGTTTCCGGGGCTGTTTTTTTAGTCCGTTGATTTTAATTTTCTTTTGCTCTCGTCTCAGGCTATCCTTCAGCATTTAAAAAAGCGGAGAGTCATTGCATGAAGTGTCCGAAATGTGAGCATCGTGAAAACAAAGTGATCGACAGCCGCGAAGTGCGCGAAGGATGCGCCATCCGCCGCCGCCGGCTTTGTCTCAACTGCGGCCACCGCTTCACCACCTATGAGGAAGTCATGCGCGCCGCGCTGCAGATCATCAAGCGCGACGGACGCCGCGAAATCCTTCTCCGCGAAAAACTGATCCAGAGCCTGGTGATCGCCTGCCAGAAGCGCCCCATCAGCGTGCAGCAGATCGAGCAGATGGCCGGCACCATCGTCACGGAGGCGGAAGCCGAATACGAACGCGAAGTCCCGTCCACCGTCATCGGATCCAAAGTGATGAGCATGCTCGAAAAGCTCGACGAGGTGGCCTACGTCCGGTTTGCCTCGGTCTACCGGCGCTTCAAAGATGTCAACCAGTTCATGAACGAAGCGGAAAGGCTGATCGGCCGCGAATGATCAACCCCTGCACAGAAAGCCCGCGCTCCGCCCGCCGCGCCTGGTCCGGAACCGTTCAGCGTCTGTTCGAGTCGCTGGATTTGCAGGAGCGGGAAACCGCGGCCGAAATTTCGGAGAGCCTCGCGGTTTTCTGCGAGCAGTTTTCATATGTGCCCGGCCATACCCTCTCGCTGCTGATGGCCCGCTCTTTCTGCGCCGTCGGCGACCGCGCCGCGGCCGACCGCATTTTGCGGCACGACCGGGCGCACCGTTCCCACGCCGATTCCTGGCTCGACGTGCTTTCCGCCGAATACCCGTTCCCGGAGCTCTACCCGCTGTTCAGTTCGCGCGCGCTCCATCCGCTCCGCCTTCAAACCGTGGGCTCGCAGACCGTCTGGGTCCTGGACTTCGGGCGGGTGCTTCTGACCGATGCGGACCGCCATGAAATCATTCTGCTGCAGACCTTGCGCACACTGACCGAGAAAGTTTCCAATGTCTGGAAAAAATCAAACGGGCAGGGGACGCTGGCGGTAAAAGGGCTGTCCCGCCTGTCTTTGGCCGCCCGCCCGCGCTCCGCGCAAAACCTGCCGGATTATCTGCGCCATGTCCTGGCCCGCCGCGCCGCGCTTTGCGGCTGGCCCTCCATTCCGTCCGTTCTGCTGCTCGACCTGTGAGAGAACCCTCCTTTGCCGCAGAGTTTCGTTATTTGTGATTGGCGATTGGCCATCAGGCCCTAAAATCGTGCCCTTATTTTCCAAACAACGAATAACCAATACCATGACCGCCAACTCCGAACGCCTTAAAGAACGCTTGCTGACCGTGAGAAAAGCCGCTCCCTTTCTCGCTGCCGTGCTGTCCGGCGCGCTCCTGTTCCTGAGTTTTCCCCCGCATGACCTCGGGGTGTTCGGCTGGGTGGCGCTGGTTCCGCTCATCCTGGTCTGCTCGGGCCGTTCGCCGCGCCGCGCCGCGCTGCTGGGCTGGCTGGCCGGCGCCGTGTTCTTTGTCGGCAGCCTGTACTGGCTGCGGCACGTCACCTGGGCCGGCTATCTGGCGCTGGCCTGCTACTGCGCGCTCTACTTCATTCCGTTTGCCGTGTTCGTCGCCCTGCGCCCCGGCGGATGGAGCAGCATGGCCCGCCTGAAAAACCTGGGCTGGATGGCGGCGCTGGCCGCCGTCTGGGCCGCATCCGAATATCTGCGCGCCACGCTGCTGACCGGCTTCCCGTGGAACCTGCTCGGCGTCAGCCAGTACAACCAGATCTCGCTCATCCAGATTGCGGATATCGGCGGGGTTTATCTGCTCTCCGCCCTCATGGTATTTGTCAATGCGGGACTCGCCGCAACCGCGCTGCAGTACATCTCCGGTCTGCGGCGCGCCGGCTATCAGATGCACATCGAATTCATGACCGCCATGTTCGTGCTGGCCATGGCCTCCTCCTACGGACTGGGCATCCTGCTGACAAAGAAGGCCCCGGCGAAGCCGGTTCACGTTGCGCTCATTCAGCCCAATATTCCGGAAGTCGGAAACTGGATGCCCGCCGACCCGGAACTCACCTATGAGCGGCTGGACACCCTGACCGAACTGGTCACTCACGCCCCGGATCTCGATCTCATCATTTGGCCCGAAACCGCGCTGCCCGATTTCGTCCGCTTCAGCCCCCGCTCCGCCGCCCTGGTTCAGCGCTTTGCGGAAAAAGGCGTCCCCCTGCTGGCCGGCAGTATGGATCTCGAATGGCTCGAAGGAGGCCGGCGGAACTATTACAACGCCTCCATGCTCTTCAATCCGCGCGGAGAACTGGTCGGAACCTATCGCAAACAGCATCTGGTCCTGTTCGGAGAATACATTCCGTTTGAAGAAAAAATCCCGCTCATCAACGCGCTCACCCCCATCGAATCGAGTTTCCGCTCCGGCAGCAAATCGGTCCTGTTCTCCCTGCCCGGCACCGACCGACCGTTTTCGGTCCTGATCTGTTTTGAGGACACCCTGCCGTATCTCGCCCGCCGCGCCGCCCGCGCCGGCGCCGCCTGGCTGGTCAACCAGACCAACGACTCCTGGTTCGACCCCGACTGCGGCTCGCTGCAGCACCTGGCCCACGCCGTCTTCCGCACCGTCGAAACCCGCCTGCCGATGGTGCGCTGCACCAACACCGGCGTCACCTGCGCAATCGATGCCCAGGGCCGCATCAAACGCACCCTCGAGCCGCGCACCGAAGGATTTCATGTCGCCGAAGTGCGCCCGGCCGACCCGAATCAGCCTCAAACGTTCTACACCCGCCACGGCGACCGCTTCGCACAGGCTTGCCTGCTCATTTCCGCTGTGCTGTTCGCGCGCGGGATTTCGCGCGGCAGACGGACCGCAGGGGGACGGTCAAAAAAAGGCGAAGAACTGGAATGATCCCATGTTCTTTTGTCCTGCGGGGCGAGGGCGCGCAGCCATCGTACCGCGCTTCGCGGGTGCGGCTTGACATGCCAACCGCAGGCAATCTGAAATCGCTGGTATTGCATGCGGGCCCAGTTGCTTTTTGACTTGGCTTTCTTTTCGCCCCGCTTCAGGTAAACTGACGCTGTTCAATTTCAAAAAGGAACCCTATGTTAGAAGAACTCAAACCTCAAATCGCCTCCGTTCGCGAGCGCCTGACCGATATGCAGAGCTATCTCGGCATCACGGAAAAACGCGCCGAACTCGAAAAACTCGAAGCCGAAGCCGCCGCGCCCGACTTCTGGAACCATCAGGCCGCCGCCAATGCCAACATCGCCGCCGCCAAAGACCTCAAAACCGTTCTCGATCCCTTTCAGCAGGTCGAGGCGCTGCTCGACGATGCCGAAGTCATGCTCGAGCTCGCTGAAGCCGAGGACGAAGCCGGACAGCAGAGCGGCGAGGCGGAAATTCAGGAAATCTTCACCGAGTGCGAAGGCCTTTTCAAAAAGCTGGAAATGCAGTCGCTGCTCGGCGGCGAAATGGACGGCCGCAACGCCTACCTCACCCTGCACGCCGGCGCCGGCGGCACCGAAAGCTGCGACTGGGCCGACATCCTCTACCGCATGTACACCCGCTACGCCGAGCGCCACGGCTTCAAAGTCGACGTGCTCGATTACCAGCCCGGAGAAGAAGCCGGCATCAAATCCGTCGCCTTCCAGATCTCCGGCCCCTACGCCTACGGCAACCTCAAAGGCGAGCGCGGAGTCCACCGCCTCGTGCGCATCAGCCCCTTCGACTCCGCCTCGCGCCGCCACACCTCCTTTGTCGCTCTCGACGTCACCGCCGAGCTCGACGACGATATCAGCATCGAGATCGCCGACAGCGAGCTGCGCATCGACACCTACCGCGCGCAGGGCGCCGGCGGCCAGCATGTCAACACCACCGACTCCGCCGTCCGCATGGTCCATCTGCCCACCGGCATCACCGTCCAGTGTCAGGCCGAACGCTCGCAGCACAAAAACCGCGACAAAGCCCTAAAAATGCTCAAAGCCAAACTCTACGAGCACGAGATGGACAAGCAGCGCAAGGCCACCGAGCAGCTCTACGGCAACAAAGGGGAGATTGCCTGGGGCTCGCAGATCCGCTCCTACGTCATGCAGCCCTATACCATGGTCAAAGACCACCGCACCGACGAACAGGTCGGCAACGTCCAGGGCGTGCTCGACGGCAAAATCGACCCCTTCATCGAGGCCTACCTCAAAATGAAACAAAAAGAGGCCGCAGAAAAGTAAAGTAGGTAGGATAGGCTTCCAGCCGGTCTATCCCCGAATAGAGCCGAGGTGTTTGAGAAAATATTGAAACCGCAAAAGAACGCAGAGAACGCAAAAAATACACGGCCTCATTTCGATGCGCTCCTTGCGTTCTTTCGCGGCGAATAAATATGCAGAGGAACTGAAATGGACATTTTGTCAGAAATTGTAGCTCACAAGCGCGTCGAAATCGAACAGCCCGGCTATTTCCAAACCCTGGAAAAAGTCGTCGACGAACTTCCGCACGTCGGAACCTCGTGCGAGGGGTGCGACGGCAAGCCCGCCCGCATGCCGGTGCCTGATTTTATCGGGGCGCTGACGTCGGTTCCAATGGGTCTCATCGCCGAAGTCAAACGGAAGTCGCCGTCGGCCGGTCCCATCCGCGAACCCTTCGAGCCGGCCGCAATCGCCCGTGCCTACGAAGCCGCCGGCGCACAGGCCGTCTCCTGCCTGATGGATTCCAAATACTTCGGCGGCGGCGAAGACCAGTGGAACGAAGTGCGCGCCGCAACGGCCCTGCCGATGCTCTACAAGGAATTCGTCATCGACCCGCGCCAGATCTTTCACGCCGAAGCGCTGGGTGCCTCCGCCGTGCTGCTCATTGTCGCCGCCCTGACAGACCCGGAGCTGGCATCCTTTATTCAGCTGGTCGAAGCCTCCGGCATGACCCCGCTGGTTGAAGTGCACACCGAAGAGGAGATGAAGCGCGCCGTCGCCGCCGAAGCCAAATGCATCGGCATCAACAACCGCAACCTGAAAACCTTCGAAACCAAAATCGATACCACGCTCAGGCTGCGCAAGCTCGCCCCGGCGGACTGCACCCTCATCAGCGAAAGCGGCATCCGCACCGCCGAGGATATCCAGACGCTTCAGGCCGCCGGCATCGCCGCCGTCCTCGTCGGCGAAAGCCTCCTGCGCCGGGCCGACCTCCCGGCCGCAGTCAGGCAGCTGATGTCATTTTAATCCCGGGTTCATACGGCGTTCTCCCTGTCGAAGCATCGTGCTCCTTTTAGAAAAAATGACTTCTGGTCTCTGACTTCCGTCCGCTGGAACTCCTGTGGCCAGGCGCCCGTGATATCTTTTTTGGTGGAAAGTTATATTGCCGTCCATTAACGGTTAAGGTATCTTATCTCGTTTTTTTAAAAGTAGACAAATAAGGAGAATACATCATGGCAACAAATCCCGTTGGAAAAGGCACCAAGACGATTGGCATCAACATGGACAAAAAAATGGCAGACGATCTCGAAAAACGAGCCGCCTCCATGCACATTTCCAAGAGCAACTACTGCAAGATCATTCTTCGGCAGTGGGTTGAGTCCGGCAAAAAGCTGACGCTTTCGGAATAATTGTTCCGATCATCAACATGCGGAAGGGAGGGTGATTCCTCCCTTTTTCGCGCCCATTCGTGTCGTGCGCGGGCAACGCGGTTTCTGCAAATGCTCTACGAGAGCCTTTTTCCGCAGTGCTTGCAGTGCGCCGCATCCGGGTCATGGTCCGCACGTCCGCAGGCCGGGCAGGTTTTGGCGCACGCGTTGCGGACCGAGGCGCGGCCGACTTCCGCCGAGAGGATCCCCGTTGGCACCGCGATGATGCTGTAGCCGATAATCATAATGCAGGCCGCCAGGGTCTGCCCGAGTCCGGTTTGCGGGGAGATATCGCCGTACCCGACGGTGGTCAGGGTGACCACCGCCCAGTAGATCCCCACCGGTATGCTGGTGAATCCGTTTTCCGCCCCTTCAATCACGTACATCAGCGAGCCGAGAATCACCACCAGCGTCAGAACGGTGAACAGAAAGATGCCGATCTTGCGCCGGCTCGCCGCCAGCGCGTTGAGCAGCAGATCCCCGTCGTTGACGTACTGCACCATCTTCATCACCCGAAAGATGCGCAGCATCCGCAGGATGCGGATCACATCCAGGAAACGCGTGCCGGGAATCAGCAGGCTGAGATAGGCCGGCAGAACCGCCAGCAGGTCGACAACCCCGAAAAAGCTGCGCGCGTAGCGAACCGGGTTCTTCGCGCAGTACAGGCGCAGGCCGTATTCGACACTGAACAGCACGGTGAACAGCCAGTTGGCCGTGCTGAGCCACGGTCCCCATGTCAGCCGAATGGACTCCACGCTGTTGAGAATCGTCGCCGCCACACTCAGCAGGATGGCGATGAACAGCGCCACATCGAACAGCTTGCCGCCGCGCGTCTCGGCCTCAAAAATAATTTCGTACAGCCGCTGCCGGCGCGCGCTTCGTTCTGTTTCGTTTGAATGCATCGCCTCAGCGTAACCTCTTGGAAGGAGGTTGCACAAATGTTATCCGCGTCAAGTATCACACTCGCGCAAGTGTAATACTTGCAGGCTGCGCCTGAAGCCGCCCTGCTGATATTTCTTTTGAAAGCACCCGGATCGGGATAGGCTGTGCTCATGAATACGGCACTTTTCTTGATCGTTGCGGGGTCGATTACAACCTCTGTGGCGGCCTGTGTTCTCCGGTGGCGATACCGGCTGCGCCGTGAGCGGAAACTGCGAGCGACTCCGCCGCCGCCGTCGTGGCATGCCATTCTGAATCAGAATTTTGAACTGGTGCAGCGGCTGACCGACGAACAGCGCCAACAGCTGTTCGGGACCATGCAGCTCTTTCTGGACCGCTTCCACTTTGAGGGGTGCGGCGGGCAGGAGATCACGGAAGAGATCAAGGTGACGATTGCCGCGCAGGCCTGCCTGCTTCTCATCGGTCGGGAACAAAGGGTTTATCCGAAGTTGAAAACCATTCTGGTCTATCCGCATGCCTACACCTCCGGGCAGAAAGGCATGTTCGGGGGCGATAACGGCGAGGGATCCCGGCTGGGCGAATCCTGGCCGTGCGGCGTGGTGGTGCTGGCCTGGGACAGCGTGCTGGGCGGGGCCCGCAATCTGGAAGATGGACACAACGTGACCATGCACGAGTTTGCCCATCAGCTCGATCAGGTCGACGGCGCCGCCGACGGGGCCCCGATTCTCGGCAGCCGCTCCGCCTATACCGCCTGGGCCAAAGTGCTGTCGGCCGATTACGCCAAACTCCGCAAAGCGACTGAGCGGGGCAGACAGGATGTCATCGACAGCTATGGCGCCACCAACCCCGCCGAATTTTTCGCGGTCGCCACCGAAACCTTCTTTGAAAAACCCGGACAGCTGCGGGACAATCATCCCGAGCTCTATGAAGAGCTCCGCCGCTGCTACGAAGTCAACCCGCTCGACTGGGTCAGTCAGGCTGCGCAGAAATGAAACGACTGCTTAACCTCATTCTTCTGACCGCCCTGCTGCTGGGTCTGCCGCTGGCCGGCGTGATCTTCGCCGGCCACAGTGCGCTGGACTACCTGCAATTTCCTCCGCGCACACGAACGGTCGAACACGCTCCCTTTTCATGGCCGGTCTTTGTCGGTCTGGCTCTCTTCATTCTCGCGGCGGTGCTCCCCTTTGTGGTTCGAATCCTGAAAAGCAGAAACACCTCCCCGATCCAGCGCGCGGTTCGTCCGTTTCCGTGGTGGGGATGGGCGGGGCTTCTCTTCGGCGCCGCTGCCTGGCTCCTGGCCTGGACGCGGTTCGACTGGTTTTCTCCGCTTCAGCGGCACACATTCATCCTGCCTTGGATTGCCTACATCATCACGGTCAACGCACTCACTTTTCGCCGCACCGGACGCTGTCTGCTGACGCACAGCACAAACTGTTTTCTCCATTTGTTTCCGCTCAGTGCCGCCTTTTGGTGGTTTTTTGAATACCTGAACCGGTTCGTGCAAAACTGGTATTACACGGCGTGCGACGATTTGTCCGGTATGCAGTATTTCTTCGCGGCCACGCTTCCGTTCGCCACCGTTTTGCCGGCGGTGCTTTCGACCGAAGAGTGTCTCGCCACCTGCCCGCGGATGACCGCCGGACTGGAAAACTTCCTGCCCGTCCGCATCAAGCGCCCGCGTCTCGCGGCCGGCATCACATTCACGGTTTCCGCCGCCGGGCTCTTCTTGATCGGCTGGTTTCCGGATCAGCTGTTTCCCCTCCTGTGGGTCGCCCCGCTCCTGTTAATGATTAGTTTCCAAACCTTAGAAAACCAAAAGAATGGAGGCGCAGCCTCTTTCCGAGGTTTGGAAAATTCGGACGGAAAAGTTCCAAACCTTGGAAAACCGTACCGCAGGCGTCTCGCCTGCCCTCCATTGTTTGGGGGTCCTGAAAATGGCGACTGGCGCCGCGTTTTCCGGCTCTGCCTCGCGGCGCTTCTCTGCGGATTTTTCTGGGAAATGTGGAACATGTACAGCCTGTCGAAGTGGATCTACACCGTGCCCTATGTCAACCGGTTCCATGTCTTTGAAATGCCCGTTCTGGGCTACAGCGGCTACCTGCCGTTCGGCCTGGAATGCGCGGTCATCGCGCAATGGCTGAGCTTTTGTCAGAAAAATAATGACCGCAGGGGTGCAAAAACACGAAGAGGACACACTTAATTTTTTATCTATACAGGATAAATATGCGGCGAACGCGAAGCGGCCTCTGCTTTGCCTTTAATCATTCTGCCAAAACTTATATTCCCGTTTGTTTAAAAGAGACGAAGCTGACGAGTCCGCCAAGAATTCCACCGGCATGAGAAATCGCGACCGCGTCTCCGACAGAGCCGAAGTGCAGAAAATCAAAAGCAATATGACCGGAGATCCCTTCAAACATGCTCTTTAGAACAACGATCCAGAAGCAGGCCAGGCTGGTGCTGCGCAGGGTTCGATCCTCGGTTTGCATCATCTCGAGCGCGGAGACGGCCATCAGTCCGTGGGCGATCCCGGAAAGTCCGCACAGCCCTCCGGTGAGCGGCGACGCAATCCACGACGCGCCGAGACTCCCCGCCGCGGCGGCAACCACATAGAGCAGGCGGCGGCGGACCGAGGGTTCCAGCAGCCCGCGGTAGAGGAAGAGAAATGCGCCGGCGTCCAGCAGGAGGTGATACCCGCTCACGTGCACAAACGGGAAGGTCAGTGTTCGCCACCACTCTCCGTCAAGAAACCGGTCGGGCAGAAAAACGAGCGGTTCACACACGCGACCGGTCAGCAGCATATAGTTAGCGGCCAGCAGTGCGGCAAGGAAGCCCCAGATCTCGGGGCGGGTTGGTTGTCCGGATATCGCGGTCATGCCGACTCTCATTTACAATAAAGTTCTCTAATCCAGATTGACGATCGTCAATCTGGATTAGAGGTTTTTTTTGGTTCAGGCGGCCATCTTTTTGCGGCGGTTGAGCCAGGCGACGATTCCGATGAATAGCGGACCGACCGGGCCGGTGCCGATGCCGGGAGAGCGGCGGTTGTTGAAGGTGTTCCCGTTGCTTACGCTATAGCTGCGGGTGGGCTGCACGGATCGTTGCTGCCGGGCGGCGCGTTCGCGTTGAACGCGCTCGCAGTTGCGACGCTGGATTCCTGCATTTTCCAACGCCTCATCGCTAAGCACGATCATGGAGGTGTAGTCCGTGACGAGAGAGTATTCGGTTCCGAGATCGACGATCTTTTGGCGGAGCGGTTTGGTTTCGCCCTCTTCCCGGACGGTTTCCATGGCTTTTTCGATATGGGCCAGTGCCCACATGCGCTCCAGTTCCGGATTTTCTGTATCCACTTCCGGCAGGGTGGCTGTGCAGTGCCACTGTTTCTGTTCTCCGGAAATTTTTGCGTTGAGAGTCAGGGTGGCTTCTCCGGAACCGCTGTAGCGGCCGAATGCAACCAGCTGTTGTCCCATGAACAGGCTGCCCGCATTTTCCGGCGTGAGGTCGTGGACTTTTTCGCCGCTGAACTTCAGCTCCATATCGTGCATGCATTGGTGCAGCACCTTGATTTTGGCTTGAAGCAGCCGGCCGGCAATGTCGTCGGAGTCGGAAATGTTCATTGCGAAGCCGCCGGAATCTGCGGCGAGTCGATCCATCAGCGGCTGGTTGGCGCTGTTGCCCATCACAAAGGTAAACAGGCGGATGTCATACTGCTTCAACAGGTTCAAAAATGATTTGTGCTCTGTAGGACCGACATTGCATACGCCGTCGGTGACCAGAATGATTCCTGTTGTGCGGTCTTCATCCAGACTGCGATAGGCTTCTTTCAGCCCGTCGAACAGGGCGGTTCCACCGTTGGCCTGGATCTGCTTCACGTTATGAATCCATTGCTGTACGTTTTGCGGGGTGGCGGCCACAAACCCGCCGGTCAGGTCGCGGGCATGATTGTTAAACGTGATCAGCTTGAAGCGGTCGCCGGGGGACATCTTTCCGAGCACCTTCTCCACGCCTTTCGTGAGCGTCTGTAGTTTCCCGCCCGACATGCTGCCGGACACATCCAGAACGAAAATCCAATCAGAGCCTTCCGCGATCGGTTGAAGCGAGGCGGCGGGCGTGATGACCGCCATGAAGGTTCCGGATTCCTGTGCGGAGGCTTTGTACGGAACAATCTCGACCCGCGCCGGAACGGAGTCGTCCAGGCGGTAGTAGAACACAATATCGCGCGACAGCATTGCGCCGCCTTCGTTTTGCTCCAGCGCCACATCATAGACGCCGTTCGTGTGCGTGATCATCGCGAGCTGCTCATAGCCGGGAGTGCGCACATCGGCGATCGGGAAAGCGGACTTGAGTTTCAGTCGAAGTGAAAAACATTCGTGAACCGTATCGTCCACTTCCCAAAAGGCAATTCGTTCTTCATCAACACCGCCTTCCGCCAGCGGGTAGACATAGCGGCCAATATTCAGGTCGATATCCATCGGCTGGTAATACACCATGCGCACGAGCGTATCGGTTCCGGCCCGCACCCGGCCGATATGGATATCAAACGACTTGAAATCGTTCTTTTCCGCCAGCGCGGTGTCGTTGCCCTTGGCGGCCTGATCTTCATAGATTTTTCGGGCGCGCTCCTTCTCAACAACATCGCCGATCACCTCGCTCCCGTTGATCCACAAGCTGATCTCCGAGAGGCTGGCCTTCCTTGGAATCGGAAACGAATAGATGGCTTCGTAGTCCATGTCCGAGTTGTTGCCGAAAACCTGTTCGACGGTTGTCTGTGCGAAGCCGTTGTTGATGACCACTTCGACATGGTGTGATTTAATAAACGCTCCCCCATCGCCGCCTCCAATGGGCTTAATCAGTCCGGCTCCGTGGATGGAGGTGGCGGCGACCAGTACGGCGCTGCATACGAGTTGGGTCCGTGAGTCTTTCATCTGCTTTCTCCTTTTTTGAACGCTCCGTCTTTCAGGAACGCGATGGTTTGGTTGATCACCTGCCGATTGCGCATCATGCAGGCGTGGGTGACATGCAGGCGGATGAAGTCGGCCTCATGGCCGGATCGGACTCGGGCGAGCGACACCTTGCCGTCGTCCGGGCCGGGAATCAGCAAAGAGAGAATCGGGTTGATCGTGCGGTCGCCCGCAATGATGCCCAGTTCAAACTCCGGAGCCTTCAGCCGGAGCGGGTGGCTTCGGGTTCCGGTGCCCAGCTGATTCCCGGCCGGACCATTGATCCATTGATACAACTTGATGCTGCCAAGCTGATCGGGCACTTCGCTGCCGCGGCTCGGCGGCGCCAGCATCACCACGTTTCCAAGGGTTGGAAAATCGTGCTTTTCCAGATAGGTGCGCAGCAGAATTCCGCCCATGGAATGGGTCACAAAATGGACAGGGTTCCGGGTGTCGAGTGTCGGAACCAGAGACTCAAAAACCTGCTCGGTCAATCTGTCAATCGGTGCGGAGCGCGAGGGGTAATCGACATTGATCACGTTGTAGCCTTCAGCCGCGAGCGCCTTTTCCATTTTCGCCATTGAGCGGCTGGTGCGGCACAGGCCGTGGAGCAGCACAACGGTTTCGTTTTTGGCAGGGACAGACCGCCGGGCTGTCCGCAGCGGCGCGCTCGGCGAGCACGCCCTGCCGGTTGCAATAGCAATCAGGACCATTAGAACAATAAGTGTCATTTTCATGAGTTCACCAGGGCGTTGAGGGCGCAGAGGTCGAGCTTGCCGGTTCCAAGGATTGGAAGTTCCGCAATGCGGATGAAGTTGGCGAGGCGAGGCACCCATAAATTGGGCAGGCCGGAGTTTTTTAGGCCGGCATGCAATGCCTCGGGGTCGCCGGCCTGGTCGGTGCAGCATACAACGAGCTGCTCGCCTTTGGCGGCATCCGTTTTGCTGACGACGGCGACGCAGGGTTCGTCGGTTCCGGCGGCGTTCTGCAGCGCCTCTTCCACCGCGCCGTGCGGAACCATTTCGCCGCCGATCTTGCTGAAGCGCGAGAGGCGCCCGGTGAGGGTGACGAATCCGCAGTCGCTCATGCGGGCGATGTCGCCGGTGTTATACCAGCCGTCGCGCAGAACCTCGGCGGTCTTTTCGGGATTGTTGAGATAGCCCTGCATGACGTTGGGGCCTTTGACGAGCATCAGGCCTTCTTCGCCGTCGGGCAGGGCTTCACGGGTGTCGGGATCGACGATGCGGATTGCGGTGCCGGGCAGCGGCAGTCCGTTGCTGATCAGGGCGACCGGCGAGAGCTCGGTGCAGCCGTAGCCTTCGGCCGGGCGGATGCCGAACTGCTTTTCAAATGCATCGGCCAGCTCGGGCCGCAGCTTTTCGCCGCCGGTGATGACGGTTTCCAGGGTTTGAAAATCGTCGCGGGCTGCTTTGCGCATGTAGCTCTGCAGGAACGTGGGCGTGGTCAGCAGGAAGGTCAGCTTTTCTTCTTTGATGAGGCGGATGACTCGATCTGCCTGCAGCGGGTTGGGGTGGCAGGCGGTGCGGGTTCCTTTGAGCAGCGGCCACCACAGAAGCGCCATGTACCCAAAGGCGTGGAACAGCGGCAGCACCGCACAAATCGAATCTGACGGCTTGAACGCTTGAACGCTTTGAACGGCTTCAACGTTTGACAGCAGGTTGGCGTGGCTGAGCACAACGCCTTTCGGCGTTCCGGTGGTGCCGGACGAGAAGATGATGGCGGCGGTGTCGCCGGGCTGCGGCTCGCGCCCGCCGGCCAGATGTTTCGGCGAGCCGAGCAGCGCGGCACGGACCGCGCGGAAGCGCTCGATGCGCCCCAGGTTTTTGAGCAGGTCTTCGAGATAGAGCCAGCGGACGGAGGGCAGGCACGAGGCCTGCCCGCACATTTTTTGGAGGAAGCGGCGCGAGGTGATCACATATTTCAGGTGCCCCTGCTTAACTGCGGATTGCATGGCATCGGCCGACGCGCTCCAGTTGAGGTTGACGACCGTTTTGCCGGAGAGCGTAATGGCCAAATTGGCGACGACACCGCCGAGCGAGGTGGGCATCAGGATGCCGACGTTTGTCTGATGTTTAATCTGCGGCTTGAGGCGGTTGGCGAGCGCGACCGCGCCAATCGTCAGTTTTCCATATGTTGCTTGGCTGCCAAGGGTGTCTTTGGCAATCGGGCGGAGCCAGTGGCGGCGCGCCTGTTTGAGGAATTCGTGGCAGAGCGTATTGCCGGGGCGCTGCGCCCTTTCGATGGCGTGTTCCGCGCCGAGCTCGGCGATCACGCGGCGGGCTTCGTCGGCCGGGGTATCGGACGGAAGCGGGTTGCCGAAGCGGACGGTGACGGGGCGCGGGAACTGGCGCGGGATGCGGAGGCCGGGTTTGCCCTCTTTGAAACTGAAGATGCTGCCCCAGATATTTCCAATATGCGCCGGGATGATCGGGCAGCCGGAGTTGCGGGCGATCTTTTCGAACCCCTTGTTGAATTTCATGAGGGCGCCGTTTTTGGTCAGTTCGCCCTCGGGGAAGATGGCGACGATGGCGCCCGCTTCCATGGTCTGGCGGGCTTCCTTGAGCGAGCGGGCGAGCGCACGCGGGCCGTCGGAGGTGTGGATCGGAATGCAGTCGGTGAGCTTAAAGAAGGGCCAGGCCCACGTCCAGGTTTTGAAAACGTCGCGCGACATTACAAAGCGGACGGGGCGCTGGGTGGCGGCCTGCAGCAGCAGGGCGTCGGCGTAGGCGGTGTGGTTGCAGATGAGCATCGCGCCGCCTTCGCGCGGCAGGTTTTCCAACCCTTGGAAACGGATTTTGTAGAGGCGGTGGATCAGGCGCATCAGCCAGAAGCGGGTGAAGAAGCCGGGCAGGCGCATGCAGGCCAGCACGGCCGGAACGGCCGCCATCAGTCCGGTCGCAAAGACGCATCCGCGGGCGGGCAGGTGCAGCCCCTTGGTCAGCAGCGCAAACAGCGCCGACGAACCAATCATGGTGCTGAAGCTGAGAAAGCTCGATGCGCCGAACACCTCGCCGCGCCGCTCCTTCGGTATGCGCTTTTGCAGAAAGGCGTTGAGCGGAACCAGATACATTCCGCAGCATGCGCCGAGCAGGACGATCCAGCCGGCAATCCAGACCGGGCTGGTTGCGCAGCTGAGCCCGATGGCCGAGCCCATCACGCCGAGCGCGCCGACCGGGATCAGCCCGATCTCAATGGTGTGCCTGGAAAAATATCCGGTCAGCAGGGCGCCGAGTCCGATGCCGATCGCCGCCAGCGGAAAGAGAATGGCGCTTTTTTCAACGCTCAGTCCGACGGCTTCCTGTCCGAAGAGCACCAGCGTCTGCTGGAAGAAGGCGGTAATGCCGCCGAACAGGACGAGGCCGAGAACCGCCTGCTGGGCCCAGTTGTCGCCCTTCAGGTTTTTCATGGCGCGCACAACATCGGGGAGAATCCACGGCGATGACGTTTTAACCGTTCCGGCGGCAGGCACTTTGGCGATGCGGGTCGCGGCAAAGGTGCCGATTGCGGCCAGCGCGAAGCTGACGGCGATAACGGTGAGCGGGGAGAGGGACAGGTAGCCGACCAGCAGGGCGGGCAGGGCGGTTCCGAGTATGATGGCCGCATAGGTGGCCGCGGTCAGGTGCCCGTTGGCTTTGGAGAGGTCCTGTTCGTCCACCAGCTCCGGGACGATGCCGCGTTTGGACGGTCCGAACAGCGCGCTCTGGGCACAGAGGCCGAAGAGCAGGGTGTAAATCGGCCAGGCCAGGCCGGACAGCAGCGCGGGAACCGCGAGAACCAGCAGGCCGACCTCCAGCCATTTGCTGGCGATAATGATGCTGCGCTTGCTGACCCGGTCGGCCAGGGTTCCCGCCGCGTTGGAAAACAGCAGGAAGGGAATCACAAACAGCACCGAGCAGACCGCCAGTACCGTCGGCAGGCTGCCCGGGCCCAGCAGGTTGACCAGCACGATCGCGGCCGTCATTTTGAAGGCGTTATCGTTCAGCGCCCCCGTGAACTGTGTAATATTCAACCACTTAAATGTCGTCTTCATTTTTCCGCTCCTTGGGGACAGGGTCCCTTTTTAAATTACAGAGTGCTTTAATGCAGGGAGTGTGCCACGGGACAGGCATTAGGCTTTAGACCTTGGACCTTAGGCGGTTACAAAAATAATTGCCCCAGAGGTGGAATGACGGATAGACAAAAAATGAATTCATGATATTCATTTTATGTATGAACATTGAATTTTTCAGGATGGCGGCCTCGGCGGCGTTTGCGAATCCGTTCAGCGATGAGCGGGTGGAGATGGATCGCAAGATTATCGGTGCACCGGAGGAGATGGGCTGGGAGGAGATGCTGGCTCCGCTCTTCCAAACCCTGGAAAAAAATATCCGGGGTTTGGACAATGTGAAGGCGCTGGTGGCGGCCCGGGAGACTGATGCGGATGCGCGGGCCGTTGCCGTGAGCGTTCTGTTCATGGTGTATACGGAATATCAGCTTCGGTTTGACGGGCTGATTGAGCGGCAGATTGAGGCGGGCGATGAGCCGTGCGAGGCGCCGATGGCTTTCCAATGTTTGGAATCGCTGGCGGGCTATGGATTTCCGCGGGCGGAGGCCTGCCGCTATGTCGGCATTTTTTACCAGATCCGCCGGGCCTATTATTTTATCAGGCAGCTGGTTGGCGGCAGCGACTGCATGAAGCGGCTGCGCTCGCAGCTGTGGAACAATATTTTTACGCACGATGTCGCCTGGTACGAACAGTGCCTGTGGAACCGCATGGAGGATTTCTCGACGCTGCTGCTCGGTGAAACCGGAACCGGGAAGGGCGCGGCCGCGGCGGCGATCGGGCGGTCGGGCTTTATTCCGTTTAATCCGAATACAAAGCGCTTCACGGAAAGTTTTACGCGCGCGTTTGTGTCGATCAACCTGTCGCAGTATCCCGAGTCGCTGATCGAATCCGAGCTGTTCGGGCACCGCAAGGGGGCCTTCACCGGCGCGGTTGAAAAGCACGACGGCATTTTTGCGCGCTGCTCTCCGCACGGCGCGATCTTCCTCGACGAGATCGGCGATGTCTCTGTGCCGGTCCAGATCAAGCTGCTGCAGGTTCTGCAGGAGCGCACCTTCTCGCCCGTCGGCAGCCACGAAAAGCTGCGCTTTGAAGGACGGGTGATCGCCGCCACCAACCAGCCGATCGACGCCCTGCGCCGGGAGGGAACGTTCCGCGACGACTTTTATTACCGCCTCTGCTCCGACCTCATCACCGTTCCGCCGCTGCGGCAGCGCATCGCGGAATCGCCGCGCGAGCTGGATGCCCTGACCGGATATTTAATGACGCGCATCTGCGGCGACGGCTGGAAATTTCCAATGGTTGGAAAACTGCGCGAGAGCGTCGGCAAACACTATGCGTGGCCCGGCAACGTGCGCGAGCTCGAGCAGGCCATCCGCCGCATCCTGCTCACCGGCGCCTACGAAGTGGCCCGGCCGGAGCCGCCGCCCGACCTGAGCGCGGCGGCGATGACGGCGAAAGAACTGGTTCAAAAATACTGTGCGGATTTGTATGAGACCTGCGGAAATTACGGCGAAGTGGCCCGCCGCACCGGCCTCGACTGGCGCACCGTAAAACGACATATCGAGCGGTAAAGCTCCCCGGCATACAGGAATATCAAAGAAGACGGATCGCACATGGTTGAAATTTACTGCTTGAGGGCGCGGATGATTTTTTCGACGTGCGGCCTGATGGATGCAGGCTCCGCATTCCCGTCGGCGAAGCGCCGGCGGTAGTGGCGGTGAATGAGGGTGCGCAGGAGCTGATAGTCGAGCAGCGCGGGCGCGGCCAGCTCAACCCGTTCGGCCCAGGGGAGCAGCGCCTCCCCGGGATTGCGCGGCCAGCCTGCGCGGGCGATGGCTTTTTCCAGCCGGGCCATGTCGGTTTCAGCCGGACGGCGGATGTGGCGGGGCTTTTTCTTGCGCCGCACGGTTTTTTTCCTGCCCGATTGTTTCTGCCGTCTCACGCGGTTGGCGATCAGGACGATGAGCAGCAGCAGCAGTCCGATGGCCAGCCGGCCCAGGTAGTCCGTTTGGCTCCAGCGAAGGCGGGCCGCGCAAAAGGAGATAAACGAGAAGATGTCGGTGATGAAATGGAACGGCGATTGTGCACGGTCTTCCAGCTCGAGCCAGTTGGGTGAGGTGGTGTCGAGGTCCTGCCAGCGGCCGTTGAGGAAGACCCGCGCCCAGGCATGTCCGTGCCGCTGGCGGATGATGAACTGCCGTTCGAGGGGGCTGTATTCCGCGGCGACATATCCGATGGTGTAGCGGGCGGGGATGCCGCAGGCGCGCAGGATCAGCACGGTGGCGGTTGCGAAGAGTTCGCACTGCCCGGCTTTGCGGTCGAGCAGGAAAAATGCGAGCGGAGTCGCGCGGGACCCTCTTCCCCGATGCTCCAGCGTGTAGCTGAATTCGGCGTCGAACCAGTCCTTGAGGATCTGGGCGGCCTCCGCGGGCGGGCGCTGTTTGAGGTGCAGCTGTTCGATGATGCCGGCGATCGCGGCGGCTTCCTGATCCGGAACGACGAGATCGAGCGGGGTCGGCGCCGATTCAATGCAGGTGCCGGGGGCAAAGGCGGCCCGGTAGCGGATGAGCTTCGGGTCCACATCCCGGACGACCGCCGAGCCGAGGCGGTTCGTCAGAACCGCGCATTCGGGCAGGTGGTTGAGCTCGAAGGTTCCCGCCGGAAGCTTCAGCGTGGCTTTTCGGCGTTTGACGCCCGCCTGGATTTCGACGGCGTAAACGGGTGTGTTTGCCGGCCGCGGGCTCAAGCTGACGGGGCGGAATTCGGGGGGTCGCTCCAGCGGGGTGAGCTCGGCCTTGAGCGCATACCAGACGCGCGAGCGGTAGATGTTGTAGGAGGCCTCCGCCAGGCGCAGGGCAGCGGTTCCCGGCGGCAGTTTTTCGGGCGCGGCGCGGAAGAGGATGCGGCCGGACAGTTTTTGGCGGCCGATATCGCCGATGGAGGTGACGGTTTTAAACGGATCGGTGTCCCGTTCGAAAAACCGTGATGAAAAGGCGACGGCCGCCTGCTGCAGCCGGTAGAGGGTTGTGTGGAACACAAATCCGGCCGCTCCCGCCAGCAGCAGCAGGAGCATCCAGCGGAGCAGCGGGACGCGCCGGGAGCGGATCGGGTATGCCGCCCAGCCCGCGAGCAGGCAGATGCCGGCAAAATACGTGCCGGCGCCGCCGAATCCGGCTGCAAGCAGGCAGGTAAAGAAATAGGGATACAGAATGTTTTTCGGCCGGCAGCCGCCCGGGGGCTTATTCTGCCTGCGGCCGATCAGGGAGAGCGCGGAGACATCCGTCTTGCCGGACACGCTGTACTGCTGAGCGAGCACAATCGGGAAGAACACAGCGGGAAGCAGTTTGCCGATATCATATATGATGCGGGTTTTGTCGCGGAAGAAGCCGGCAACCAGAACGCCCAGCAGAATGATGGTGCAGATGTCGGCCAGGTGGCTCCATTCGGCCCGCGAAACCTCCCGCCGGGTTTTCAGCAGGGAGCGGGTTTCCAGTGCCGCGGCAAAGAGGATGGCCAGCGGCAGCAGCCCGGTCTGCCCGCCCCAGAAGAGCAGCGCGGCACTGATCAGAAAGGGGGGCGTTTTCACAGGCAGGCCAGTCCTTCCTGCGGGTTGCCGGTGTGGATAAAGTGAACCGGGCCGGCGTTTTCCGGCGGCTCCTCGTCGGTGATGACCAGAATTTTTACGGGAATGCCGTGTTCAGCGAGAATGCGGACCAGCTCCCGGCGGGCTTCGTCCCACGCCAGCAGAATGCAGATGCATCCGCTGAGCAGGGCGGCCTGCTCCCGGATCAGCGGAAAGAGGGAGGACAGCGGTTGGTCGCTGCAGGGGTCCACGCAGGCGAGCGTCTCCAGCAGCTTGCCGGTGTGGTCAACCCCGCGCCCGGCGCTGATGCAATGCGCCTTTTCTTCGACAAACAGCAGGTCGAGCATCGATTCCTGCGTCCGGATGGTGCAGGCAAACGAGGCGGCGACCGAGACGGCGGTTTCGAACTTCCGGCCGCCGGGCGGATCGGTGAAGGTGTCGAGAATCAGCGCGTGGCGGACAAAATATTCATC
The DNA here is from genome assembly GCA_041584215.1 of Tichowtungia sp. Lineage (GTDB taxonomy): Bacteria > Verrucomicrobiota > Kiritimatiellia > Kiritimatiellales > Tichowtungiaceae > Tichowtungia. The sequence goes on from JBFHEM010000020.1 coordinate 39,329, forward strand.
TTCATTTTCGCGGATGATCAGTTTGCCGGTTTTGGCGACGCTTTTCCAGTGGAGCCGGCGCATCGGGTCGCCGGGGCGGTACTCGCGCAGGCTCCGGAACTCGTCGGCGTTTCCGACCGATGAGGCGAGCGCGACGCCGCCGGCGTTGTGTTTGCGGGTGCCGGGCAGCCGGACGGGCGGCAGGGGCAAGCGGCGGGGCAGAATCAGCAGGTGGTCGGGCAGCGGCAGGTGCCGGACGGCCTGATACAGCCCGAACGGGCCGGTGCGCCGGATGGACAGCCCGGTCAGTTCGAGATATCCGCGGTGCCGGGGTTCGAGGTCGAGATAGACGTTGAGGTAGCTGCCGGCCCCGATCTCCGGCAGGGGGTGCTCGGCGAGCTTCGCTTTGCGGCGCTGTTCCGTCAGCCATTCAAACCGGTGATATTTCACCATCCGGTCCCAGCGGGTCAGGCCGGCCTCGACCGGCGCGCGCGCCCGCATGAATTCGCCGAAGGTCGGGCAGCCGTCGGAGGACTTTTCCTGAATGTGCAGGCCGCTCAGCTTTTTCGGGCTCCGGTTCCGCAACGTGACACGGTAGGTCAGTTTTTCGCCCGCGGTGGCAAAGGGCGGCAGTGTCCGGGTGACGGAGACGCGCGGCTGAAACGAGCGGGTGCTGATGCGGGCAATCAGCATGACCGATGTCAGCAGGGCGAACAGCTGGTAGACCGCGCATTGCGCGGTGTCGACGCCGAACGTGGCGGACGCGATCATTGCGCCGACCGCCAGGCGGCCCGCGCCGGTCAGTCGATGCCGGCGCAGCCGGCCGGATCCCGCCGTGTACACCTTGTAAAAAAAACGGTTCAGCTTTTGCATGGTTTTCGCCGAATGAATCATCCGCTGGTTCGGTTTCGGGTCCTTCGGGTTGCGTGCGCCCCGCGGTTGTGCGGGAAAGGCCGGTCAGTGCGGGACGGGCAGCGCGGCCAGGATTTCCTCGACGATCTGCCGCTGCGTGCGCCCGGCGTACCGGGCCTGCGGCTCCAGAATGATCCGGTGAGCCATGACCGGAACCGCGATGTCCTGAATATCTTCCGGGATCACATACGTGCGCCCGTTCAGCAGCGCGATGGCCTGGGCGGTCTTCATCAGCGTCAGCGAGGCGCGCGGGCTCGTCCCCAGAACCACCGCGTCGCGGTGGCGGCCGGCGCGCACGAGCCGGACGATGTAGTGCAGCAGCTCGTTGGAAATGTGAACCGCCTTGACCTGCTGCCGGAGCGCCAGGATATCGGCGACATCGACGCAGGCCTTCACCGACTCAACCGGGGGCGCGGTCTGCTGATCGAGCAGAACCATGACTTCCTCGTCCTCTTCAATATAGCCGAGGCTGAGCCGCATGGCGAAGCGGTCCATCTGGGCCTCCGGCAGCGGGTAGGTGCCGTGTGTCTCGATGGGATTCTGGGTGGCAATCACGAAAAACAGCTCCTCCAGCGGGTACCGGGCGCCGTCGATGCTGACCTGCCGTTCCGCCATGGCCTCCAGCAGCGCCGACTGCGTTCGCGGCGACGTGCGGTTGATTTCGTCCACCAGCAGGATCTGGGTGAAGACCGGACCCTTGTGGAGTCGGAACTCGGTCTCTTTGGGGTCGAAAATGGAAAGTCCGACGACATCGGACGGCAGGAGGTCGGGTGTGAACTGAATCCGCTTGAATGAGGCGCTGATCGACAGGGCCAGCGTTTTGGCCAGCGTGGTTTTTCCGGTGCCCGGATAATCCTCCAGCAGGATGTGCCCGCCGGCGGAGAAGCCGGCCAGCAGGTGGCGGATGGTTTCTTCCTGTCCGCGAATCACGCTGGAAATATTCTGAATCAACCGGCTGAGAACCTCTGCGGCCGGCGGTTTGGATGATGTTGGCACGGCGTCTCCCTACTGTTCAGGCGATGTATCCGCTCAGTGTAAGGGCGGAGCGACACAAATGCAATCGGAGAGCCGCCGGGAAACCGCCCGCCCGCGGACCGCGTTTTGATCAGTCGATGCAGAGTTCGACGGGGCAGTGGTCGGAGCCGGGGATATCGTCCAGGATTTGCGCGGAGCGGATTCGCCGGCGGAGGGCCTGGCTGGTGAGAAAATAATCAATTCTCCAGCCGACGTTGTTTTCGCGGGCGCGGCCGCGGTAGCTCCACCAGGAATATTTTTCTGCTTCCGGATGCAGTGCGCGGAAGGTATCGGTGAGGCCGGCCGCGAGATAATTCGTCATGCCTTCGCGTTCTTCGAGGGTGTAGCCGGCGCAGCCCTCGTTGGCTTTCGGCCGCGCCAGGTCGATCGGGTGGTGCGCCACATTCATATCCCCGCACAAGATCACCGGCTTGGTTTGTTCCAGCTGTTTGATCTTCTGCAGCAGCAGGGCATCAAACTCCTGCCGCTCGGCCAGTCGCGACAGGTCGCTTTTGACGTTCGGCACGTAGGTGTTGATCAGGAAAAAGGAATCGAATTCCAGAAACTGAAAGCGGCCCTCGGCATCAAAGCGCTCGTCGCCGATGGCCGTCTCATAGGACAGCGGCTCGATTTTGGTCAGGGTGGCGGTGCCGCTGTATCCCTTGCGGTCGGCCCCGTTCCAGAAGCCGGTGCAGCCGTCGGCCCGGCCGGTCTGCCGGATCTCTTCAGGCAGGTCGCCGTTGTGCACCTTGATTTCCTGAAGACATAAAATATCCGGCTGCTGCGCGCCGAAGAACTCCGGGAACCCCTTTTTCATCACGGCCCGGATTCCGTTCACATTCCAGGATATCAGTTTCATGCTGAGTTTTCTCCTCCTGTTTCAATCGATCTCCCTGTGTACAGGGTCGAGGCGGCCTTGTCAGCTTTTTACCGAAAAGGGTTCGGGGCAGTGACAATTATTCAACACGGTTGAAACGCATGTGAAATATTTGTCACGCGGTATTGTAACTCACTGTACGGGTTTGAGTTGGCTCATATCAGTCCGGGGAGCGGCGCTGCGGCGTGACAATTATTTCACTTCCCCGGACCGGCGGGGTTCTGACTTCCGGCCTCCGGTCTCCGATCTCCAGCATTCTCTTCTCCCTCTCTCCCAATGACTTTCGCTGACTTCTGACTTCTGACTTCCGACCTCTTCTCCAACTTGGCACACCCCCTGCAATAGACAGCGGCATCCATAAAGGAAAAATTGATATGAATTCCGATGAGATCAAAATTCTGGAAAAGCGGCAGGCGCAGGTGCACGACGGCAAGGGCGCCTTCGAAATGGCCTGCGAAAAAGCCAGCGTCGCCGGATCGGTCAGCCAGCGCGCCTGCAGTTTCTGCGGGTCGCGCGTCGTGCTCTACCCGATCGCCGACGCCATCCATATTGTTCACGGCCCGATCGGCTGCGCCGCCTACACCTGGGACATCCGCGGCGCGCTCTCTTCCGGCCCCAATTTGCATCGGCTGAGTTTTTCAACCGATATGCAGGAAAAGGACGTCGTATACGGGGGCGAAAAAAAGCTCGCGCAGGCCATACGTGAATTGGCGCGCGAGTATACCCCGGCGGCGGCCTTTGTTTATGCCACGTGCATCGTGGGCGTCATCGGTGACGACGTGAAGGCCGTCTGCAAGAGCGCCGAGGCCGAGCTGGGAATTCCGATTATCCCGGTCGACTCGGAAGGGTTCAAAGGCTCCAAGAAGGCGGGCTATCACGCAGCCTGTGACGCGTTGATGAACCACCTGGTCGGCACGGGGGATATCTCGGACGTGCCGAAGCTCTCGATCAACATCCTCGGCGACTTCAACCTCGCCGGCGAAATCTGGATGATCGAAGAGTACTACAAAAAGATGGGCGTCGAGGTGGTCTGCCGCATTACGGGCGACGGCCGCATCGACGACATCCGCAGGATGCACGGCGCGTCGCTCAACATCGTGCAGTGCTCCGGCTCCGTCACCCGGCTGGCCGAATCGATCAAAAAGAAATACGGCATCCCCTACATCCGCGCGTCGTACTTCGGCATCGAGGATATGTCCCAAGCACTCTACGACGTCGCCGAACATTTCAAGGACGACCCGTCCGTCATGGCCCGCGCCCGCGAGGTGGTCGCCACCGAGGTCAAGCGCATCATGCCGGAGCTGATGGCCATCAAAAAAGATCTCGAAGGCAAAACGGCCGCCATCTACACCGGCGGCGCCTTCAAGGTGTTTTCGCTGGTCCGCTCGCTGCGCACCATCGGCATGAAATCGGTGATCGCCGGCTCGCAGACCGGAACCACCGAGGACTACAAACAGCTGCATGAGCTGTGCGACGAAGGGGCCGTTCTGCTCGACGACACCAACCCGGTCGAGCTCGCCAAGTTCGTGCTCGAAAAAGACGCCGACCTGTTTATCGGCGGCGTCAAAGAGCGCCCGATCGCCTTCAAGCTCGGCGTGGCGTTTTGCGACCACAACCACGAGCGCAAGATCGCGCTGGCCGGTTTCGACGGACTGGTCAACTTTGCCCGCGAGGTGCACGCCAGCGTCATGAGTCCGGTGTGGAAGTTTGTTCCGCGCCGCATGAACCGTGCGCCAGAAAATAAAAGCGCGCCGCGCTCCATGCCCGTCGGCTGCACGCCTGCAATGTGCATGAGCTGTGAAAGCAGCTGCGGCGGAGAAACCTGAAATTTTCCAACCGTTGGAAAAACGGCGCGGTGCACCGGTCTGCGCAGCACGGTGCTCCGCGCCGTGTTTGGCCGGCATGCTTCGCGAAGCCGGCAACGGGGTTCTGTTCCCGTGGAGCACACATTTCGGAGGGGCACGCCTCGGTGATGAGCCCCGTCTGGAAATTTGGAGGGACTGCTGTTCAGTACCGTTGCAAGCGCAGCCTGGGAAGGATGGTTGCGCTTGCGGGTGGAAACCATTTTTTCCTGCCCGATTATTCCTGCAGCGAGGAAGGGAAGATGGATTCACCGCAAAGGATCGCAACGAGCGCAAAAAGAGCCCGCTGTTGTCTTTGCGTTCCTTGCGTTCTTGCGGTTTCAGCTTCTTCCAGGCATTGGAAAAACGGCGCGGAGCACCGTTCTACGCAGCACGGCACTCCGCGCCGTGTCTGGAGCGCGACAAAATGGATGCGCTCTTCAGCCTCAGCCCAATCGTTACAATTTTATCACCAGTCGTTTTTATGGGTGAAATTTTTGTCGCATTGTTTTGTAAGGTGTTGACCCAATGAATATTGGCTCGCTTCCTTCTGAGAGGCGGCGATGCCGCGTGACAATTATTTCACTTTTCCAATGGTTGGAAGAACGGCGCGGAGCACCGTTCTGCATTTTCCAAACATTGGAAAAAGATTTCTCTTCTACTTTGCTGCCAACGACTTGCGCCGACTTTTGACCTTCGGATTTCCGACCTTCGACCCCTTTTGGCACACCCTGTGCAATAGACGGCGGCAACAACTGGATAAAGCAGACATGAAAGCAGAATTTTTAAAGACAACCACCATCCCGCCCAAGCCGTCGAGCTGCAGCACGCCGACGACCAACGCCTGCAAGCTGTGCACGCCGCTCGGCGCCTGTCTCGCCTTTCGCGGGCTGGACGGCTGCGTGCCGTTCCTGCACGGCTCCCAGGGCTGCGCCACCTATATCCGGCGCTACCTCATCAGCCACTTCCGCGAGCCGATGGATATCGCCTCCTCCTCGTTCAGTGAAGAAACCGTGGTGTTCGGCGGCAAAAACAACCTGCACGAAGGACTGTTCAACGTCATCAGGCAGTATCAGCCCAAAGTCATCGGCATCGCCACCACCTGCCTGGCCGAAACCATCGGCGACGACCTGCAGATGCTGCTGCACGAGTTCAAAAAAGAGTACGGCACGCTCGAGGGCATGCCGCAGCTCATTCCGGTTTCAACCCCGGCCTACAACGGCACCCATGCCGAGGGCTTCTGGTGGGCGGTCCGCGCGGTGATCGACGCGACCGCCGAGCGCACGGAGCTCGACGAAGATCTGACCGCCGTTATTCCCGGCATGGTTTCCCCGGCCGACCTGCGCCACCTGCATGAAATCCTGCGCGCCTTCCATATGCGCTACATCCTGCTGCCGGACTACTCCGAAACGCTCGACGGCGGCTCGTGGGAGGACTACATGAAAATGCCGCCCGGCGGCACTCCGCTGCAGTCGCTGCGCCGCGTCGGCGAGGCCGGCAGCCTGATCTCCTTCACCTCCTGCATGCCGGTCCCGGCCCGCCCCGGCGCAGCGCTCAATAAAAAATTCGGAACGACACTTCACGACATGCCGCTGCCGATCGGCATCGAGGCCACCGACCGCTTCTTCAGGCTGCTCAGCGACCTGGCCGGACTCTCCGTGCCGCAGCAGTTCAAAAAGGAGCGCGCCCGGCTGGTCGATGCCTATGTCGATGCCCATAAAATCACCGCCGGCAAAAAAGTCGCCGTGTTCGGCGATGCGGACTTCGTGGTGTCGATGACCGCCTTCGCCCGCGAGATCGGCCTGATTCCGGTCGTCTGCGCCTCGGGCGGCCGTTCGCCCCGCTTTGCGAGTGCGCTGCGCGACGCGGTGGAAAACCTCCCCACGGAATGCGTCGTGCGCGACGCGGTCGATTTTTCCGACATCGAAGCGGACGTCATCGCGTCGCGCCCGGATCTGCTGATCGGCAGTTCGAAGGCCTACACCATGAGCCGCCGCCTCAACATTCCGCTGGTGCGCGCCGGCTTCCCGGTGCACGACCGCGTCGACGGCCCGCGCATGCTCTCCGTCGGCTACAGCGGCGCCCAGCAGCTGTTTGATCGCATTTGCAACACGCTGATGGATCACCGGCAGGACGAAAGCCCCGTCAGCTTTTCGTATATGTAGGAGCTCAAGCTGGAGCGTTTTAACAAATAGTGTGGCCATTCTCACAGGCTCTTCGGAATACCGAAGACGCGCGCGAGCAAGGCGACGCATAATTTCCGAAGGAAATAATGAGCGAAGCGAATGATTCACCGAGGCTTGCCGAATGGAAAGCAACGACCAGCGGGAGTTGCCAACCCTGTCCTACAAAAAAACTTGCAGGACAGCCTTCCCGAAGGGAGGCTGTGGGCGGCTACAACTCAACTTAAAACGCTCTAAACGGCCTGATATGAGCACGCTGTTTTTTTCCAGTGTTATTGAAACAGCACGGTTGCCGGTGTTTCGAAGAATTCCTGAATCGGCATACCGCCGGTGCCGACCAGCAGGGTGCGGTGCGGGTTGAATTGTTTGGCAAAGCGCTGCATCCCGGCCAGCGAATCCCGCTTGCGACCGCTTTTGACTTCGATGCCGATGTGTCTGTCTTCCCGGCTTAGGGCAAAGTCCACCTCGTAGTTTCCATCACGCCAGTAGGTCAGTTTCAGTCCATGTTCAAATGCTTGGTTCGCGAGGTGTGCGCCGACGGCTGACTCGAACAGGTGCCCCCAGCGGTCGGGCGCGCTGCGTACATTCTGAAATGATTCCTGGGAAAACGCAGAGACCAGAGCGGTATTGAACACCTGGAATTTTGGGCTGGAGCCCCGGGTTCTGATTTCATTCGCTGTGAATTTCTGGAGTCCGGCCAGCAAACCAGCCGTGCTCAGCAGTTCCAGATAATGAGCCAGCGTGGTCGTATTCCCTGCGTCCTGCAGCTGACCCAGAAGTTTGGTGTAGGAAATGAGTTTGCCGGAATTGACTGCGCCGAGATGGAAAAGTTGGCGGAGCAGGGCGGGTTTGTCGATGCGAGTCATCAGCAGAACATCCTTGGTGATAGCCGGCTCGATCAGCGCATCGCGAACATAGGTCTTCCAGCGGGCTTCTTCCGAAAGCAGGTCGGCGGCTCCCGGATAGCCGCCGAAGAAAATGTATTGATCCAGTGACAGGCCAAATGCGGCGGTCATTTCTGTGTAGCTCCAGTGCGGGATACGGATCAGCTCAAAGCGTCCGGCCAGAGACTCCGACATGCCCTTTTGAATCAACAGGGACGATGAACCCAGCAGGACGGGCTGGATTAAAACGCCGCTTCTGGAATCCTCATCCCAGAGCTTCTTCACGGTTTCGCTCCAGTTGGAAATTTTCTGAATTTCATCCAGCGCAAGAATGACGGTTTGTCCGGGTGCCTGTTCGGCTTTGAGTCGTGCCCGCTCCCACTGCTGAGTAATCCAAAGTCCGCTGGTTTGAGTTTCCGCATCCGCAGATGCAAAAATAAAAGGCTGTTGCACCGTTTCGTGTATTTGCTCAACCAGAGTGGTTTTGCCGACCTGTCGAGGGCCGAAAACAATCTGTATGAAGCGGCGCGGCTCACTCAGGCGCTTGGCCAGAGTTTTAAACTGCGGTCTTTTATATTTGCTTTTCATAGTGAGTAAAAATACTCAACTGGATGAGTAAATCAATATGTTTTTACCACGCGTACAGATCGCGATTCGCATAAAGGTGTATCGTATTTCTGAGGACCTGCCGATCCGAACGAAAATAAGTCTTGTTTAAACTGTGTGGCGTTGTAAATCTCGGGCATGGCCGGCTCGGTATACCGTTCGCGAAAGTCGAAGGCCTCGCCTCTGTGGAATTGTCTCTTTCGGCACTTTTCCAAAATTTGAAAAACATATTCACAAAGTTTAGAGCAACATGAACATGACTAAATAATAGGACCGACACCTGCTCGACACCTGCTCCACTGGAAATCCTGATCCCGCCGATCCACGGCCTCCGCTCCCGCTGGTTCCCGCGTCCACGGTCGCTAGATTGAATTAAGGCTCAGCTCTGACCTTGAAGAACTCCTTGTCTCCCGCAGGTATTGACCACTCAACCGCATCACCAGCATTAGTCCATGATACTAGGTCGTCTGACTTCATTAGCTGAAGCCAGAGATATGCATTGGCATTGCTGCAGGAAATCATCATATCTCCAACTGCTAAGGCTCCAAGCTGTTCTTCCGTGAAAAGGCCGAAATCGGGCTGGTTGTTCAGGATGTAGGTGATGATGGATGAGCTATCATTGGTAGGTGACAACCCAATGCTCACTTCAAAGCCATCATCGAAGTCATCGCCATCTGTATCGCTGTTCCGCGGGTCAGTGCCGATAGCCCACTCATTGCTGTTCAGTAATCCGTCCCCATCAGCATCGGCCGAGAAGGTTGCCGTAATGGATTTTGCACTGTCGACGAGCAGAGTCGTGTCGCTCATGGAATAGTCGCCGGAAAGATCGCCGCTCCAATACATGAAAAGCCATCCACTATCCGGATCAGCTGAAAGGTTTAGGTTCGTTCCTGCGTCATACCAACCACTGCCCGGAACAATGGAACCATTACCATTGACGACGGTATCCAGCCAGTAATCACTCTCTGCCCAGTTCCATGTGATGGTGGACGCCGCATTGGTCAGCGTGATTACACCAGTCGAGTTGCTTGTCCCGGAACTAGGAATGCTTCCTGTTCCTGTCCAACCGGTGCAGATGTAGTTTGTTCCCCCTTCGGCAATCGCATTATCAACAGAGCAAGTAACCGTAGCATTCCATGCATATCCATGTATGCCGACTATGGGTGTAGGAGCACCGTGGGCAGATTGCACAGCAACCATGGCGGGCAAAGCATTAGAACCATATAAATATGCGGATCCGGACTGACTCCCGTTGTCCTGATCATAGCGGGCTCCGACAAGCATGTTGCTTTCGGTCATGGCTACGCTGATGCCAAACTGGTCGCCTTCTGCGCCGTCGCTGGCGGTCAACTTGGCAACTTCAACCCATGAGTCCATGATGCGCTGAAAAAGGTAGGCTGATCCAGATCCATCACCGTTGTCATCGTCCGCAAAGGCTCCAACCATGGCGTAGTTGCTCGATATTGCCACTCCAATGCCGAATGCGTCATTAGCGGATCCATCACTGGCCGTAAGTTTGGCAACTTCAGTCCAAACGCCATCAAGGCGTTGGAAAACATACGCCGACCCTGAATCTTCGCCATTATCGTCATCTCCGGAAGCTCCAACGATGGCAAAATCCCCGGAGATGCATACGCGGGAACCAAACGAGTCTCCTTCTGCGCCATCGCTAGCCGTTAGTTTTGTAGTTTCAGGCCATGCGCCGCCATTGCGTTCAAAGATGTAAGCAGATCCTGAGTCCGTCCCGAAATCATCGTTACGTGCTCCCACGATGACATAATCACCGGAGATCGAGACGACTTCGCCAAACGAATCCCGGGAGGCAGCATCACTTGCCGTCAGTTTGATTGATTGGGTCCAAATCCCTCCGACGCGGTCGAAAATGTAGGCTGACCCCGAATTATCTCCATTGTCATCATTGAGTCCTGCGCCCACAATCGCGGTATTTCCGGATAGGGAAGCTACAAGGCCGAATTCATCTGATGTTTCACCATCGCTGGCAACAAGTTCGATCTTATGGGTCCAGGTCCCGCCATCCAGCTCGTACACGTAAGCCGATCCAGAATAGGATGTTTTTCCATGGGCCATATGTGCACCCACGATTGCATAATTCCCATCGATGCCTACACTGACTCCAAATCTAGCATAAGCTGATGCGTCGCTGGCTGCCAGCTTAACCGCTTGTGTCCACGCCCCATTCATGTACGAAAAAATATAAGCAGATCCCGACGCGTCTCCATTGTCATCGTCAAGGTATGAACCCATAATGGTATAATTTCCTGATATATCCACACTCTGGGCAAAAGAGTCTCCGGGAGCCCCGTCGCTAGGCAGTACCTTTTGAAACTCATTTACGCTTGCGGTCGCTAGGTTCAGCGCCATAGAGCTTGCTATCCCAATTATCATTATCATTTTCATTTTTTCTCTCCCGTTAGATATATCGCTAATTGTGTTGAGACTTATGTTTGCTGCTTTGGATGAGAAGCGAGGTGTTGTCGATCCGTGCCTGCTGCATGTAGGAACACAAATTCCCGGATAAATTCATCTCATACCTCCATTTCCCTCAAACCCCTAAACGGGGTCTATACGCCGATCTCGGAAGGTTGCAAGAGTAAAATACCCCTGCCAAATAGGTATTTTTATTCGTGTTTAGTGTCGTAGTTCCGTGAGGCAGAAATCCCTTTAAAACCAAGCCTTTGCGCCCTTCGCATCTCTGCGTAAAATCATTCCATCTGCGTTCATCCGCGTCCATCCGCGGTTCCATTTGATTCCCGCACTTTAGGTAGGGACCGGTGTCAGTCCTATTATTTAGTCATTTCAGGTTGACGTGGCGGAGTTTTTGAGTAGAACGGGAGCATGGGGAGAGCACCACGGATTGAGTATGAGGGGGCGGTATATCATGTGATGTGCCGCGGGAACCGGCAGGAGCCGGTGTTCCGGGATAACCGGGACAATGAGATGTTTCTGGATACGCTGGAGGAGGCGTGCGGTCGCTGCGGATGGCGGGTGCACGCTTTTGTGTTGATGGGCAATCATTATCATTTGCTGCTGGAAACGCCGCATGCGAATCTTGTGGACGGGATGCGCTGGCTGCAGGGGACATACACCAAGCGGTTTAATATCCGGCACAAGGTGTGGGGGCATCTTTTTCAGAGCCGCTACAAGGCGTTGCTTGTGGACCCCGGCGGCGATTATTTCCAGACGGTGTGCAGTTACATTCATCTGAATCCGGCCCGTGCAAACTGTTTTAATCTGCACAAAGGGCGATTGTCTGATTATGCGTGGAGCAGCTTTCCGCAGTATCTGAATCCATCGAAACGATCAGACTGGCTGGCGGTGGATCGCACACTTGGTAATTACGGGTTGAAGGATGATGCGGTCGGGTGCCGGGATTTTGAGCTGTTGATGCAGAAGCGGGTGGCTGAGATTGCGAGCAGTGATTCTCCAAAGGAGGCGGATACGCGCTGGGCGGAAATCCGAAGAGGGTGGTGTTTTGGAGACGATTCGTTTCGGGATGAAATGGTTAAATCCCTGGATGGTGTGCTTGCGGGGAAAAGCCGGGAGTCGTTTGTTGGCGAGGAGACCCGTCGGCACGATGCGCTGGATGCTGAGCGGTTGGTTGTTGGAGCACTCAATCTGTTTGGGTTGAAAGATGGAGATCTCGCGGAGATGAAAAAAGGAGCCCCTCATAAAAAAGTAATCGCTTGGCTGGTGCGAAAGAATACCAGCGTGCGCAATGCCTGGATTGCTGAACGACTCGTCATGGGCAATCCGTCGAATTTGCCGCGTCAGGTTCGGGAAGTGGATGTAGCCGAAGAGGGGGAGTTATTTCGGCTGAGAGGAATGACTAAATAATAGGACTGACACCATGTCTTGACGCCAAGTCTTGACACCAAGTCTTTGTCCTTCCAGGACAACTGTTTCTTTTATCAATCATCCCTGGGCGTTGCCCAAGGCTAGGTTGTTTTGCGCCTTCTGCGCATGACATCGACGCTGTCCCAATTTTGTTTATCCGATCATTGCTGCCGGGACACCCTTTCCGCCTTTGGACGCGTTAGAGGCCAGTAAACAAAAGAATAATAGCAGATATTCGGAGCGGTGGAATTTCCAATCACAGGAGAAAATCTTTGCCCCCTGCGAATTTACCGCCGCATTCCCGGCACATTCCCGATAAGAGTTTCCAGCTCGTGCATTACTGCGGTCGGTAACTCAACGCACCGGGTGACAAATTTTTCACCTTCGATATCGCGGATGAAATATTTGTCACTTTGTTTTGTAAGTTGCTCTGAAGGTTGTGGTTGGAGAGTTCAAGCCTGAAATGCCGAGTTGCCGTGTAACAAATATTTCACTTCTCCAAAGGATGGAAACGCAGCGAGGGTGTCGCAACTGAGTTTTTCGAGCATTGGAAAAACATTCTTCTCCTCCTTTATTTGCAGTGCTTTGTGCAGGTTCCTGTCGCCTGGTTTGTGACTCCTGACTTCTGTTCTGGCACACCTGTTGCATAGAGAGACGGCAACTGATTGAATAAAAAGGAACCCGCATGAAAAAATTTGAAAACCACCCCTGCTTCAACCCCGACGCAAAAGGCAAGTTCGGCCGCGTGCATCTGCCGGTCGCGCCGAAGTGCAACGTGCAGTGCCGCTTCTGCAACCGCAAGTACGACTGCGTCAACGAGAGCCGCCCCGGGGTCACCAGTTCACTGCTTTCGCCCGGTCAGGCGCTGCACTATGTCACCCGTCTCCTCGACATGGGCAAGCCAATCTCCGTTGCAGGCATCGCCGGACCGGGCGATCCTTTTGCCAATCCCGAAGAGACGATGGAAACCATGCGCCTGCTGCGCCGCAAGCTGCCCGACCTGCTGCTGTGCATTTCATCGAACGGGCTGGGCATCGGCCCGCACATCCCCGAGCTGGCCGAGATCGGCGTCAGTCATGTCACCATCACCGTCAGCGCGGTCGACCCGGAAATCGGTCAGCACGTCTACGCCTGGATCCGCGACGGCAAAAAAGTATATCGCGGCATCGAGGCCGCCGAGCGCATGATCGCCAAACAGATGGCCGCGATCCGGCAGCTCAAGGAGTTCGACATTACCGTGAAGGTCAACTCCATTCTCATTCCCGGCGTCAACGACCACCACATCGTCGCAATTGCCGAAAAGTGCAAGGAGATGGGCGTCGACCTGCACAACATCATTCCGCTGTGCCCGGTTGAAGGCACCGCGTTCGAAGACCTCGAAGAGCCGTCGCCTGCACTGGTGAAAGAGCTGCGCGCGGAGTGCGGCGACCTGGTGACCCAGATGACGCACTGCCAGCGCTGCCGGGCGGATGCCTGCGGCCTGCTGTGCGAAGGCACCACCCAGGAGACCATGGACATGCTGCAGCAGGCATCCAACGCGCCGATCAATCCCGACGAGAACCGGCCCTATGTCGCGGTTGCTACCCGCGAGGGGGTGCTGGTCAACCTGCATCTCGGCGAAGCCGAGGAGTTCCAGATTTACGGCGAGGCCGACGGCGAATTTGTGCTGATCGACACCCGCAAGTCCCCCCCGGCCGGCTGCGGCGAAGTCCGCTGGAGCACCATGGCCCGCTGGCTCAGCGACTGCCGCGCCATCCTCGTCTCCAGCGCCGGGCCGAAGCCGACGGACGCGCTCTCCAAAGAGGGAGTCAAGGTGATCGTCATGGAGGGACTGATCGACGAGGCGCTCTCCGCGATTTATGCGGGACAGGAAATCAAAGCGCCCGTGCGCGAATTCAAATGCGGCGTCGGCTGCACCGGCGACGGCGGAGGCTGCGGCTGATTTTTCATAATCAACCTCCTGATCATAATCTTATATCGGATTGAGCAGGAGGAAGTGAGAGTGAGATTAAGAGTAAGATTAAGTTTAGATTATGAGCAAGAGTAAAGTAAGAATATAAGGAGATCCATCATGCCTATTGCAAAACCAGAAATGCACTTTTTCATCTGCAACTCCTACCGGGTGGCCGGGGAGGCCAAGGGAGTCTGCAACACCAAAGGGGCCGGCGACCTGCTCGCACATCTCGAAGGCGAAATCCTCGATCGCGGCCTCGACGCGCAGGTCTCCGGATGCGGCTGCCTGAAAGTCTGCACCCAGGGCCCGGTCATGGTGATGTATCCGGCCGGTAAATGGTTCGGCGAAGTCGATGAAGAAAAGCTCGAAGCCATCCTCGATGCCATCGAAGACGGGGAGGATACATCCGAATTTGAGATCGAATAACTGTCGCCTTAACGCGATCTCTTAATCGTAATCTTACTCATACTCTTAATCTCTGCGTCAGCTGGAAGATTCTGATCGGGAGTGAGATTAAGATTAGGAGTGGGAGTAAGATTAGGAGTGGGAGTAAGAGTGAAGCGAATCCAAATAGTTGATACCACGCTTCGGGACGGCGAACAGGCGCCCGGCGTGGTGTTTACGCCGCTGCAGCGCTTGTCCATCGCGCGGCAGCTGGCCGCCTGCGGCGTGCCGGAAATTGAAAGCGGCATCCCGGCCATGGGGGCGGCCGAGCAGGCCGCGCTGCGCGAGCTCAACCTCGCCGGGCTGCCCGTCCGGCTGACCGCCTGGTGTCGCGCGACGAAAGAAGATCTGGAGGCCGCGCGCGCCTGCGGCTACCGCTCCGTCCACATTTCGCTGCCCGTGTCCCCCATCCTGCTCAACGCCATGGGCCGCGACGAGGAGTGGGTTTTCCAAACCCTGGAAACCCTGTTGCATAGGGACGCACAGAATTTTCCAATGTCTGGAAAAAAATCTGTGCCGTCATGTAATGACTTTGTTTCGGTCGGGGCGCAGGACGCGTCGCGCACCAATACCTCGATGCTGATCCGCTTTGCGCAGCTCGCGCAGCGGCTCGGTGCCAACCGCGTACGGCTGGCCGATTCGGTCGGCTGCTGGAATCCGGAAACGGTCGGAAAAGTGATCCGGCAGGTGCGCCGCGCCGCGCCGGAGATCCGGCTGGGCGTTCACATGCATAATGATCTGGGCATGGCCACCGCCAACAGCATCGTCGCCGTGCAGAACGGCGCGACCGATGTGGATGTGACCGTCAACGGCCTCGGCGAACGCGCAGGCAACGCGCCGCTCGAGCAGGTGGTGATGGCGCTGCGTACACTGCCGGAGTTTGACCACGGCATCCGAACTGAAAAGCTCTACGACCTCTGCCGCGAAACCGCGCGCTGCGCCGGACGCGGGATTCCCCGTACCCAGCCCATCACTGGCGAGGATGTATTCCGCCACGAGTCCGGCATTCATGTGAAAGCGCTGCTGAAAGACCGCCGCAGCTATGAGCCGTTCGGCGCCGCGGCCGTCGGCCGTCCGGCCGGGCTCAATATCCAGGCGGGCAAGCACTCCGGCTCCGCCGCGATCCTCCATCTGTTTAAGGAGCAGGGGATTGAGCTGGAGCGGAGCGAGGCGGAGGCGCTGCTTTCCCGTGTCCGCGCGCGCTCGGAAAAGCTCGGACGCGGCCTCGACCGCGTCGAGCTGCTGGCGGTTTTCGATGAGGAGAATTCAAATGGATAATATCGGGCCGCAGGACTATTGCCAGACGTGCGGCGGCCGCTGGGTCGCGAGCGTGAAGGATTATGTCAAGCAGCTCCAATACGGCGAAGTGAACATTACGGTTCACGACGGCAAGGTGGTGCAGGTTGAAAAAACAGAAAAGCTGAGGTTTTAAAATGGAAGAAAACAAATGGCAGGAGTTTATGGCAGAGGGCGACGCCTATCTGAAGACCGCGACCGGCGGAGCGAAACGCCCTGAGGTCTTCTCGCCGGAAATTCTCTATAACGTGCTGGCGATGGCGATCGAGAAGCACGTGATGGCCGCGCTGGTTTTCAAGGGCACGCTGGCCGATAACCACACCTTTTCCGATTTGATTAATTCGTGCAAAGAGGTCTGTCCGCTCAGCGATTCGGTCGCCATGAGGCTTTTGGACCTGGAGGTCTACCAGAATATCTGCCCGGTGTTTGACGGCTACAACCGCGACCCGTTTCCCGTCGAAAAAGTGCAGGGGATGATTGAGGTGGCGGCCTCCATCCAAAGCTGGTCCAGAAACTTAATTGCCGCGTAGCCGGCTGTTCGGAGAAAATTTATGAATGAAAAACCGTTAGGGAAAATCACCGCGCTGCTCGCGGATCTGGGACTCGAAGTGACGTATGCCTACGACGATCTCGTCTTTGTGCAGGACTGCGCCTTTTTGATTCAGTTCACGGCGGATCCGCAATTGCTGAAACTGTTCATCAACACCGAGTGCGATCCGGAGCAGGCCAATGAGGTCGTCGAAAAAATTACGCGGACCTTCGCCGAGGGCGGCTTCAGCGTGACGCCGGCCGGGCGCTACTTCCTGACGCCCAACGAAAATGAGACGGTCGACATTTCATTTCAGGAATCATGATGCCGGAGGCGCTTCGACCGCTTTCAGCCGCGATGGGGCCACAGAAAACACAAATCGCCATATTTGTGGGTCAAAAGTGAGAAAATAACGAAAATGTTGAAAACAGGCGCTGCGCGGCTGGCACATCCCCGGGCGGGTGTGTTTATATTTGCCTGATGGACAGCAGTTTATAAATCAGATATCAGGCAGTTTTCCTTTTTGGCATGCGCGATGCGTATACAGTTTGAGTAACCCAAGGAGGACCCAATGGTATACATCGTGAAAAGTGCTGTTGAAGAATTCACTGCCCGTGAAGCTGATCGTCTGGTGGCCTCGTTGAAGTCGGCGCGCCGCGAACTGCGTTCTGAGCGGCGCAAGGTTTGCCGGCCTCACTTATAAGCACAGACCTGCGCCTGAACCGGCGGAGCGCCTTGCAGAAGGCGCTCCGCTGTCATGGCCTGGAACACGCTCACAAACGATCTGTCCGGCGTTGATGGACTCCTCAGCGTCCCGGATGCCTCCGGGGCGCCGGATCGCCTCTGTCGACTGAAGGCACAAAGAAAGAATCCTCCTTCCCCTTCCATTCTTCCTGTCTCGAACCGGCCTGCGGCTCTATTTCATGCGAAAATTATTTACGCGACGCATCAGGCGGTCAAAGGCATGTAGTTCAGTCTTCAGGCTGCTCGGGGCAGGGGAGCACGCTGAAGCGTGAACTACGAACCTGGATCAACAACGAGCCTTGGTACGCCGTAACCCTTGACGAAGCTGCACGCCCAAATTCCCAGGGCCTTTACCCCGTTGGACCCGTCCTGGCGATCCGGCTGTCCCAATAAATATCATAGTCCAAAATTGTATTAATGCGCTACTGAAGTGAAATAAATGTCACTTTTTTGATTTGAGGTTCCGCATGGATCACCTGGCGGGTGAAAATTTATTAAATGTTTATCATAACGCTTTTAGGTATGTTTTTGACGCCTTTTTTTCGACTTCTGCCCGGTTTGGCACGCCCGATGCATATAGGCTGGCATCGAAAGGAGATCAGTATGAAATACGTAGTTAAAAATTCGACGGCAAACGGTGGTTATCGCGAGGCAGCACGTGCGCTTGCTGAACTCAGAGCGGCCCGCCGCGAACTGAATGCCGAGCGGCGCAAGATGAAAACGTGCGCAGCGTAGAACGGCCCGGGGCTTCCTGCCCCGCCCAGATTTAATTCCGACCGAATCATCGGAGGACATGGAAATGAAAAGATGGATGACTCCAGCTGTCCACAGCAGAGTTCCTGTTGGAGAAAGCTATGAAGTGGAACACAGTTTCCAATGTCTGGATGAAGGGATGCGTCGCGGGGCTGATGATTGCCGGCGCTGCATCCGCAGGGGCGGATGAGAATGACCAGGCCTGGCTGACCGGTGGCGTGAAATACACCCTGACCGATCAGCTGTCGCTGAAGGCGGCGGAGCAGGCCCGGTTCAGGGATGAGAGCCAATATTACCGGCACACCGATCTGGGCGTCGGATACAAGATGAGCCGCAGCTGGTCGGCGGCCGGAACCTTCCGGCTCCTTGACAAAAAGAGCAGCTCCGGAGACTGGAAGCGCAGCAACGGGTATCTGCTGGATGTGATTCACACAGCCGGCGTCCTGGGCGCGGAGCTCAAATCCCGCATGCGGCTTGCGGTTTTTGATCCGCAGTACGATGCAGACTCCACCTCGGACCTGCGCCCGCGCTTCGACCTCAGCCCGGCCAAAGCCTTAACCGGCTGGAAGCTCAAGCCCTACGTCGCCGATGAACTCATGGTCAGTCTCGACGAACGCGAGCTGTACCGCAACCGGCTGATTGCCGGACTGAAATGCAGACCGTGCAGCCATCTCGCGCTGGACCTGTTCGTCATGAATGAGCAGACCGAAAAAAACGAAAAGTGGTCTGAAAACTGGAATACCGGCCTGGCCGCAACCCTCAGCTTCTGAATGGGATAAAACGATGAAAAATGATCTGAAGTCTGTTCAGAATAAACGCCGCGGTTGCCCGGAAGCAGGCATTCCGCCTGCAAGCTGTACCGCAGGCGTCCCGCCTGCAAGCCGTACCGCAGGCGTCCCGCCTGCCCGTTGGATCCGCAATGCCCTCATCATCCCGCTCCTGGCCGGTCTGGCCCTTTGCGGCCGGGCAGAACTGACGGTCTTCGCGGCCGCCAGCACCACCGACGTGATGAACGAGCTGGCCGAAAAATTCACCGCCGCCGGCGGCGAGAAAGTCCGCTTCAACTTCGCCTCGTCCGGCGCGCTGGCGCGTCAGATCGACGCCGGCGCGCCCGCCGACCTGTTTGTGTCGGCCAACGTCAAATGGATGGACGCGGTCGGCAGGGATATCGATCCAACCACACGGATTGATCTGTTTCGCAACCGCCTGGTGCTGATTGTGCCGTGCGGGCAGTTGCCGCCCGACTATCAGATGCCGAATGACGGGCAGGGAATTGCAGACGGAAATGCACTTCGATGTTCGGATTTCCTCATTAAATATTCTGCGGTTCCCGGCTGTCGGCTGGCTGTCGGCGATGTCCGGAGCGTGCCGGCCGGGATGTATGCGAAGCAAGCGCTGGAACACGCCGGACTGTATGAACAACTGCGCCCGAAAATGGTGATGGGGTCGAATGTGCGCACGGTGCTGCTCTATGTCGAACGGGGGGAAACCGATGCGGGCATCGTCTACCTCACCGATGCCATGCAGTCGAAACAGGTCCAGGTGCTCGGCGCGTTCCCCGCCGCGTCACATCCGCCGATTGTCTATCCGGCCGCCTGCCTCCGGGGCGCCGGCGAATCCGCCCGGGCCTTCCTGGACTATATAAACAGTCCGGCGGGCGGCGCGGTGTGGGAAAAATACGGATTTGAAAGGATTACGCCATGATGAGCCCGACCGAATGGAGTGCGATCTGGCTGTCGCTCAAAGTGGCCCTCTGGGTGGCTCTGATGACGACCGCTCCGGCCGTGCTGCTCGGCTGGCTGCTGGCGCGCCGCGAGTTTCGCGGCAAGCTGGCGGTGGAGAGCCTGGTGCACGCGCCGCTGGTGATTCCGCCGGTGGTGATCGGCTACCTGCTGCTGCTGGCCTTCGGACGCAACGGGCCGGCCGGCCGCTGGCTCGATGCGGTGTTCAACATCCGGTTGGTCTTCACCTGGCAGGGCGCGGTGCTGGCGGCGGCCGTGGTCGCGCTGCCGCTGGCGGTGCGCTCCGTGCGGCTGGCGGTGTCGCTGGTCGACCGCCGCTACGAAGAGGCCGCCGCGGTGCTGGGCTGGTCGCCGCTGCGCATCTTTTTTAAAATCACCCTGCCGCTGGCCTGGCCCGGCATCCTCGCCGGCATCCTGCTGGCCTTTTCGCGCAGCCTCGGCGAGTTCGGTGCCACCATCACCTTTGCCGGCAACATCGAAGGCGTCACGCAGACCCTGCCGCTGGCGATCTACTCCGCCATGCAGATTCCCGGCGAGGAAACCGCCGCCCTGCGGCTGGTCGTCTGCTCGCTCGTGCTGTGCTTTGCCAGCCTGCTCGTCTCCGAGCTGCTCACCCGCCGCGCCAAACGGAGGCTGGGCCATGCGTAATTGGCTTCCGAACTCCACACCTGGGCTGGCGGGATCGGGCGATAACGCCCGCGAAGTGCGATACGTACCGCAGGCGTCCCGCCTGCCTCTTGCCGGTGCTGTGTTTTGTCTGGCGGCCTTGCCGCTGTTCGGCCGCCTTCAGCCGCTTCGTCGACACCGGCAAGCCGCTGCTCGTGTTCGGAACGATCGGCGCGGCGATGAGCCGGGTGCTCGGGCTGGAACGCTACTGCAAAAAAGCGCTGTAATCCGCGGTGCGGGAAGTTCGAAATCCGAAACACCCAGGCACGAAAGAAATCACAATGTTTAAAAAGTATAAATTCCAAACCATTCGCCAGCACCCACGGTGTGCGGTTTGGAGCTTTGAATTTTTGAATTTCGAATTTGTTTCGGGTTTGGGTGCTTCGAAATTAGGATACTCTGCTTTGCGAACCATTCTGGAGAGAAAGGCAGGCTGATGCACCTTGAGGTTGATGTCAGTTTGAGGCAGGGGGCTTTTGTTCTCGATGCGCAGTTTGAGTTTGACGGCAGCGCGCTGGGCCTGTTCGGTCCGTCCGGGTCGGGCAAGAGCACACTGATGCGCGCGATCGCCGGGCTGGTGCGCCCGGAGCGCGGGCTGATCCGCCTCAACGGCGACACGCTGTTCGACAGCCTGAACAAGGTGTGGGTGCCGCCGCACCGCCGCGAGATCGGCGTGGTCTTTCAGGACGCGCGCCTCTTTCCGCACTGGTCGGTCAAAAAAAACCTGTGCGCCGGGGTGCTGGCCGAGGAGTCCGGCATCTTTTCATTTTCTCACATCGTCAACCTGCTGGAGATTGAACCGCTGCTGAGCCGTCCGGTGGACAATCTGTCCGGCGGCGAAAAGCAGCGCATCGCGCTGGGTCGCGCGCTGCTCGCGCACCCGCGCCTGCTGCTGCTCGACGAGCCGATCAGCGGGCTCGATGCGGCACTCAAGGAGCAGATCCTGCCGTTTTTAAAGCGCGTGCATGAGGAGCTGCATCTGCCGTGCATCATGGTCAGCCACACCCTGCCGGAAATCCTGCACCTGACCGATCAGCTGGTGCTGATGAAGAACGGGCAGCTCGTCGCGCAGGGGGCATTGGTTGATCTGGTTGAAAACCGGGAGGCCTTCAACAGCCTGCGCCGCTCCGGGCTGATGAGCACCGTAACGCTTCCGCACGGCCGCGTCGGCGTGCGGCCCGACGAGGTGGTGCTCGCCACCCGCCCGGTCGACGGCCTCTCTGCGCAGAACTGCATTGAGGGGACCCTGCGCCGCATGGTGGATCACGGCGAAACGGTTCTCTGTGTTGCGGACACCGCGGCGGGATCGCTGATGGCGGACGTCACTCCCGCCGCCGTGCAGAAACTCGGCCTGCTGGTTGGCAGTCCCGTCTGGTGTATTTTTAAAACGCATGCGCTGCATCCGGTGGATTAGGCCCTCTCTTCTGAAATCCTGTCATGTTGAACCACTCGCAGGCTCGTTATTTTCCTTCGAAAAATTATCTTTCGCTACGCTTTCGGGCGACGAATTTATTAGCAACCCTTTACCTGTCAACAACTAAGCTGTTGGTTTTTCACAGAAGGAAACGAGGAAAACAAAACTGTGCAGGATCATTTTCAGTCAGAATAATTAAGGTCAAAATAATTTTTGTATCCCTGTGGCGTTTAATCAGAGGTCAAGCTGCAAGTCGTAAATGCACACGAAGCGTGCAAATCTAAACCGGCGCGGTCAGAGAACTGCTCTTGGAGAAGACGGGTAGTCCCAGCAGGAGGAAGGAGGGTTCCGGCTTCGCCGGTTTAGGTCGGCATAAGCCGTTGCCAATCCGGCCACGATTGTGTTGAATGCGCCCGGCCTTTATCAGGAGATCAATATGGAATTTGTGATTAGCGATTTGATGCAGAGCAGCGGCGTGAAATTCGGCACCAGCGGCGCGCGCGGCCTGGCCGACGCCATGACCGATCAGGTCTGCTGCGTCTATACCCGGGGGTTTCTTCAGTACCTCAAGCAGACCGGCGAGATCAGTGGGAACGGTGAGACGGTCGCCATCGCCGGCGACCTGCGCCCCTCGACCGGCCGCATCATGACCGCCGTCGCGCGCGCCGCCGCCGACATGGGCTGCAGGCCGGTAAACTGCGGGCGCATCCCGTCGCCGGCCGTTGCGCTTTACGGCATCCAAAACCGCTGCCCGGCCATCATGGTCACCGGCAGCCACATTCCCGATGACCGCAACGGCATCAAATTCAACAAGGCCTCCGGCGAGGTGCTCAAATCCGACGAGGCGGGCATCGTTTCGCAGGTCGTGGAGATCGCTGACGGCGCGCTGGATAAACCCTTTGAAATGCCCGCCGAAGATCCGGCCGCCGGGGAGGGTTACATTGCCCGTTACCTAAAGACGTTCCCATCTGACTGCCTGGCCGGCAAAAAGATCGGCATCTATCAGCACTCCGCGGTCGGCCGCGAAATGCTTGTGAAAATTTTTGAAGGTCTCGGCGCGGAGGTTGCGCCGCTCGGCTGGTCCGACAAATTTATTCCGGTCGACACCGAAGCCATCCGCGACGAGGATGTCGCACTGGCCAAACAATGGGCCGCAGAGCAGGGCTTCGACACCATTCTTTCGACGGACGGCGACAGCGACCGGCCGCTCATCAGCGACGAAAACGGCGTGTGGCTGCGCGGCGACATCGCCGGCATCCTGGCTGCGCGCTATCTCGGTGCCGACTCGGTCAGCACCCCGGTCAGCTGCAACACCGCGCTCGAAAAAACCGGCTGGTTCGCCGATGTGCGCCGCACAAAAATCGGCTCTCCCTTCGTCATCGCCTCCATGAACGAAGCCGCGCAAGCCGGCCGCACCGGCGTTGTCGGCTACGAAGCCAACGGCGGATTTTTAACCAACAGCGACTTTTCACCCGAGACGAAGTCGAGAGAGGCTGGCGCCATTGCGACGGCAACGGAACGAAGTGGAGAGGCAATGTTTGGAAACGTGCTGCCCGCGCTGCCGACGCGCGACGCCGTCCTGCCGGTGCTGAGCATCATTCTGCTGTCCATCAAAGAGGGCAAAGCCATCTCCGAGCTGACCGCCGACCTGCCGCAGCGCTTTACTGCGTCCGACCGCATTCAGGACTTCCCGACCGAAGAGAGTGCAAAAATCATTGAGCAGCTGAAGGATGAAGCGGCCGTTGAAGAAGTGTTCGGCGAGCTGTTCGGCAAAGTGGAGTCGATCGACCGCACCGACGGCCTGCGCATCACATTCCGGTCCCTGGAAGTGCTGCACCTGCGCCCGTCGGGCAACGCCCCGGAATTCCGCTGCTACAACGAGGCGGCCTCGCAGGCGCGCGTGCTCGAAATGCAGCGTCAGTCGATGGACATGCTGCTGAAGCTCAAGGGCTGACGCGGTTTGCATTGCGCGGAGCAGGCGGGACGCCTGCGGTACAGTTCCGGCGGCGGTGCGCTGCCTTCCGTACCGCAGGCGTCCCGCCTGCCTCCCCGCACCATCAGCCGCACGGGTTCGGCGGGTGGAAAAGCTCGGCGGCTGAAATGGCGCCCTCGCGCAGAATCTTGGTTTCGTTTTCCAAACATTGGACAACGGTACTGGGAATATTTCCAGACCTTGGAACTTTTCCGCCGGTTTTTTCCAATGGTTGGAAATCGTCCAGAAAAAGAGCGAGCTCTTTTTCCAAGCTTTGGAACGCTTCCTGGGCGTTAGCGGCGTCGGTGCCGCCGCTTTTGTTGGCGCTGGTCAGCGCGATCGGACGGCCGAAGGCGCGGGCGAGCGCCAGCGGCACCTCATGGGCCGGCACGCGGAAGCCGGTGGGCCCGTCGGGAGTATCCAGAACGAGGGTCAGCGGGCCGGGCCAGTATTTTTCTGCCAGCGCCTTGCCGTCGCGCCCGAAGTCGGCGCCGAGCGCCTCGACCTGTTCAAGGGATGCGGCCAGGCGGGCGATCGGCTTGCCGCGGTCGCGCTCTTTCGCGCGGTAGAGCGTTTCAATGTGTTCCGGCGCGCAGGCGATGCCGTAGACGGTTTCCGTCGGCACGCCGATCAGCTCGCCTGCCTCTAAAAGCATGCAGGCCTGTTTAATGATCTTTAGGTCAGGCGTTTGCGCATTGACTCGAATCAGTTTGCTCATGATCAAATCTCCGGTTGGTCTGGCCAAAGAGTCTATGCTATTTCTGCGCCACTTATGAATGAGCATCTTCAACAGATTGTACTCAACGCGATGTCACGCTCGCCAACTTTTTTTCCGGCCGATGCGGCGTGAAAGACGTCCTGAAGTAGAACGGTCCTCCGGGCCGTTTTTGCTCCGCACCGGCAGGGCCACACGGCGCGGAGCACCGTGCTGCGGAATTCGCACCGTGCTACGGGTAGAACGGTCCTCTAGGCCGTTTTTGCTCCGCACCGTTTTGCGGTGGTCGGCGCGCCGCTCCGCCCGGGATCCATCCTTCGCGACAGGCTCCAGAGGACAGGCCGGGCGTTCTACCTGCCGATTTGCTTCTGCAGCTCGTCGTTCGATTTGAGCACGTCGTCGTGCATGTCTTTTTTGTACTGCACGAGTTTGGCGGCCAGGTCTTCGTCGGCCAGCGCCAGGATCTGGACGGCCAGGATGGCGGCGTTGATGGCGCCGGCCTTGCCGATGGCGACCGTGGCGACCGGCACGCCCTTGGGCATCTGGACGGTGGAGAGCAGCGAGTCCATGCCGTCGAGCGCCCAGGCGGGCATCGGAATGCCGATTACAGGCAGGGTGGTGTGGCCGGCCAGCACGCCGGCCAGGTGCGCCGCGCCGCCGGCCGCGCCGATGATGACCTGCGTGCCGTTGTCTTTGGCGGTTTCGGCGAATTCGCACGCCTCGTGCGGGGTGCGGTGCGCGCTCATCACCTTGACGCCGGCGCGGATGCCGAATTTTTCCAAGGTTTGGAAACAATGCTCCACGATTTTCCAATCACTGGAACTCCCCATCACGATAGCGACTTTCGGTGCGGCCATATTTAACTCCCGTTGTTTTGCATATTTAAATAGCTGCGGCAGTGATGAACCAGCTGTTTTGCAGCCATGAAGATTGGCTGCTGCGGCTGATTCATCAATTTCGTCCGCCTATCGTAGTAGAAAATGTGCCGGTTTTCAAACAGGCGTTGCAGCTTGTGCGCAGTTTTTGCGCTGAAAACGGCGGTTTCCGTGCTCCGGAAGATGGGCGCGGTTCAGATTTCCATCAGCGGTGCCTGCGGGGCCCGGACGGGCTGCTTTTTGGTTCCGCGGGCTCTTAACATTGACCTGGCTTCCGTTTCCAGCCATATATTTTACTATGAACCGATTGCTAGTCACGCTGTTGACGATGTCGCTGCTGTCCGCGGAAGCGGGGGCGAGCCTCAATATTGTCAATCACTACAGCCCCCGGAACAGGGAACGGCCCCTCAGGTCCCGCACCGATTATATTATCCTGCATACAACGGAAGGGCCGTCGAAGGGATCCCTGAATAAGCTGCGGGAGCGGGGTGAAGCGCACTATATGGTTGATGAACGCGGCAAAGTGTATCGGATCATCGATCGCCGGCGCGTCGCACTGCATGCCGGCCGGAGTATGTGGAACGGGAAGACGGAGCTGGACAATTACAGTATCGGCATTGAAGTTGCAGGCTATCACAACAAACCGGTGACGGGTTCGCAGGTGGCGGCCCTCAAGGAGCTGCTGTCGCAGTTGCAGGGCATTTACAAACTGAGAGACGACAGGGTGCTTTGTCATGCCATGGTTGCGTACGGACGTCCCAATCGCTGGCACAAAAAATCACATCGCGGCCGCAAGCGGTGCGGCATGCAGTTTGCCGATCCGGACCTGAGAGCACGGCTCGGGTTAACCCAGGTGCCGGCCAGTGATCCGGATGTGCAGGCCGGGCGTCTTGTGAACGCGGATGACTACCTGGCCAAGGTGCTGTATGGCTCAGGCGGGCGGAGGACGCAGGCCCCGGCGACAGCGGCAACGGGCGGAAATATCATTTGTAAGAATCAATCGGCCTGGGACGTGGCCCGCGAAGCCTACAATCGGTCGAGCACAACCTATATTTTTCCGGACGGATCAAAAAAGACCGGCTCGCAGATTCGCGACTGGGATAAAATCCCGGTGGGGACCCAGGTCGTTATGAGCGGATCGCAGAGCGACAACAGCAGCCAGAGTCTGTGTACGCTGGGGCGCGATGGAAATACGGCCTCGGAACTGGCCGGCAATGAATATAAGAACGCCACAACCTACTACATAAAACCCGGCTCCGGGCGGGCCGTTAGCGGCGATGAGATGACGCCCGGCGCATTTAAAACCCTGTCGAAGGGCACCCGTGTGCTGATTGGATACAAAGATGCCGGCACGGTATCCAAGAAGAACAGTGCCTATGATCTTTGCAGCTATCGCTGGAAGCTGAGCAGCACGTATTATCTGATGCCGGATGGAGATCTCATCAGCGGGGCGAACATTAAAGAGAGTCGCATTGCTGTCGGAACCACCGTGTTTATTGCCCAGTAAGCGAGCGGTGGCCGGCCGCGGGGGAAGAGCGCCCCGCGGAGTCCGGCATGCCGCAAACGTATTCTCACAGGGCCCGATGGGCGATATCCCGGCGGTAGAAGGCATCCTTCCAGGCAATTTTTTCGACGGCGGCGTAGGCGTTGTCGACCGCGCCGCGCAGGTCGGCGCCGAGCGCGGTGACGCCCAGGACGCGGCCGCCGGCGGTGACCACCTGGCCGTCCTTAAGCGCGGTGCCGGCGTGGAAGACGATGGCGCCTTCTTCGGCATCCGCGAGGCCGGAAATCTCGTTGCCTTTTTCGTAGCTGCCGGGATAGCCGCCGGCGGACATGACGACGCAGACGGACGGTTCGTCCTTCCAGGAAATCAGGTCGTCGGACAGCGTGCCGTCGACGCAGGCTTCGAGCGCGGGCAGGATATCGCCGTCCCAGCGGGCGAGCACGGCCTGCGTTTCAGGGTCGCCGAAACGGCAGTTGAATTCGACGACGCTGGGCTGGCCGTTGTCGATCATCAGCCCGGCGTAGAGCACGCCTTTGTAGGTGATGCCGCGCTTTTTGAGTTCGGCCAGCGTGCGGTCGTACACTTCGGTGCGGACTTTTTCGAGCACGGCTTCGGTGACGATCGGGGCGGGTGAGTAGGCGCCCATGCCGCCGGTATTGGGGCCGGTGTCGCCGTCAAACGCGCGTTTGTGGTCCTGCGACGAGGCGAGCATTACGACGTGTTCGCCGTCGATCAGCGCCAGGATGGAGGCCTCTTCGCCGACCAGGAAATCCTCGATGACGACGCGGCTGCCGGCGTCGCCGAAGGCGCCGGCGAGCGCGTCGCGGATGGCGATTTCCGCTTCCATCACCGTTTCGGCCACGGTCACTCCCTTGCCCGCAGCCAGCCCGTCGGCCTTGATGACGATCGGGGCGCCGCGCTCGCGCACATATTCGCAGGCCTCTTCGGCGTCGGTGAAGACTGCGTAGTCGGAGGTGGGGACGCCGCCGGATTTCATGATTTGCTTGGCGAACTCCTTGCTGCCTTCCAGCTCGGCCGCGGTGCGGCAGGGGCCGAAGACGCGGAAGCCTTCGGCTTCGAGCGCGTCAGCCATGCCGACACACAGCGGCGCTTCCGGCCCGATCACCGTCAGGTCGGGCCGGTTGGCTTTTGCCCATTCGGTGATTCCTTCGACATCCGTGGCGACCAGGTCCAGGTTGGTGCCGAGCGCGGCGGTGCCCGCGTTGCCGGGCGCGCAGAAGAGCTCGGGCGCGCGCGAATCGTTTTTAAGTTTCCAGCACAGCGCGTGCTCGCGACCGCCATTGCCGATGACCAGTACTTTCATCTGTAAATCCTTTCGTTTGAAAGGGAGAAAATAGCCACAAAAAGCACGAAAAACCACGAAAAAAAGCAGAGGCGTCCGTCCTGCGGGCCGGACGTCGAATGGTCAACGGTGCTCCGCCTGCTTTAGGCCGCAACTTGACACGTTTGACATCCGTCCCTGGGGTTGGCTTTTCCGTTTCCTTCTCCCCTTCGCGTCTTTGTTTCTTTGCGGTCAAAAATCCTCTTTGGTTTGCGGGCAGAAGGAGAGCCCCTTCATCCTGCCCGTTTGCTGCCGGAAGGTGAGGTGAGTGGATGCCGCCGAAGAAGGTGAACTGCTTTGGTTGCGGGAAATGACAAAATAGCTTCCCCCAAGGTGCTCTACAATGCGCTGCGCTGCTTCCTGCGGAAGGCCGACGGGGTTTCGCCGGCCGCCTTACGGAACTGGCGTGTAAAATAGTTGCTGTCGCTGAAGCCGACTTCCATCGCGATTTCCGTGATGGGCAGGTCGGTCCCCCGCAGCAGTTCCATCGCTCTCTGGATCCGCAGGCGAACCAGGTATTCGATTGGCGTCTGCCCGGTCGCCTTGCGGAAGACGCGCATCAGGTTGCTGCGCGACATGTGGGCGATTCGCAGCAGCTCCTCGATTTTCCAGTGTCTGGAAAAGTCGTTTTCCAGCGCGCCGATCACGTTGCCGACGCGCAGCAGGGCGTGCGCTTCGGTGGTCTCGCTGGCGGTGTAGGCGCGGGACAGATAGATGATCAGTTCCGTCAGTTTGGCGCGCAGCGCCGCTTCAAAACCCGGCTGCGCTTCCGAGAGCTCTTTTTCCATGTCGCCGGCCAGCTGCTCGGCGCGCGCGAGCTGGACGCGCTTCAGGTGCAGGCGGCTCTCAAAGCGGTGGGAACGGCGGTAGGCCGGCTCGAGCAGAAACATCGCGCTGTAGCCCGGCATTTTGCGCAGCTCGTTTTCGGGCAGTCCGATCTTCTCCGGATCGTACATCACATTGATCAGATCCAGGTTTTCCCGCCCGTGAAAATAGTGTTTCTGCCGTCCCTGCAGCAGAAACACATCGCCGGCGGTTACCGGAAACTCATCCTGTTCCAGGCGCTGGAACGCCCGCCCCCTGGTGACGATCACCAGTTCGCAGAAGTCGTGGCTGTGCTCCACTTCAGTCAGGTCGTGCGGGTGGGAGGGTGAATGCGCGTTGTCGGTGCAGACGCGCCGCACGGCAACCGGAAAGCCGGCCCGGCCGAAATAGTGGATTCCGTCTGCCTGAGTAAAACGCATGGGACAGGTGTTATTGTGCGGACGGGTGGAGAAGTCAAGCCGTCCGCCGCGGCCGAACCCGCTGTTGCTTCAAAACTGGCATTATTGTGACCGCTACTCGACAATCTGCAGTCGGAAGTATTCCGAGTTGTCATCGCGAGTGGATTGGAACAGATAGTGAGTCTCGCCATCCCCGACGATCGGCTCGCCGACATCCGTCCACACCCCGGAATCGAGGTTTGTCTTCACCTGAACCTGATAGACAACTCCGGATACCGCCTGCCAGCCCAGCTCAATGGCCGGCCAGTGCATCAGATAGAAGTCAAACCCAAGGGGATCGGTTCCATTATTGAATTCTTCAAGGTTTGTGTACTGATCGCCGTCCGGATCGCCGTCCGGATCGCAGTTGCCGATGGTGCCGAAATGCACTCCCTCCCAGATGTCGAGTATTCCGTCTTCGTCGCGGTCCGCATCGTTTTCCGGGACGTTCGGGTCGGTTCCGTACACATTGACCTCATCGCCGTCGGTCGCGCCGTCATTGTCTGTGTCGGCATCCTGCGGCGACGTGAAATGGACGTACACCTCGTCCGCGTCGGACAGGCCGTCACCGTCGGTATCCGTCGCGCTGTACCCGACCGCCAGTTCACCGGTCGCGTACAGGCTGTCGCTGTTCCACTCCAGCCCCAGCGGGAGTTCCGGCAGAATAAGTTCGGCAAATTCACCGACTGCTTCCGCCCAGTCGAACAGGTCAAAGGTGTCTCCGGGCCCGGGAGTGAATCCGTCGAGAAGAACCACCTGCAGGATTCCGTCCAGCGCTACAGATCCTCCCGCCGTCAGACGGGTCGGGCTCGCCGCTTGATCGCTGCGAAGGCCCACCTCCAGCGCACTGCCGGCCTGGAACGTCAGATGGGTGGAAACCGTCAGGGTGCCTCCCGCTTCCAGCAGGGCCGCATTCCCCGCATAAACCGTGCAGGAAAGAGCGTCCACCACTCCGCCCTCCCTCATTGCCAGCGTGTTTCCCTCGTTCCCCGCGGCGCAGCCGATCTGCAGGGCCCCGGAGAGGGTCCAGCGCGACCCCGTCCCGATCACCTCGACCGAGTTATCGGTCCCGCTGCCTTCGAAGCCGATCGACCCATCGACCGTTTGAACCAGCCCGCCATCGCGGATGAACAGCTCATTGTGAGTGCCCCGTTTGCCCACCTCAAGAAAGCTGGAGTTGCTCCAGACCGATCCGGCCCCGCTCACCACGGCCCGGCTGCCGGACGCGGTGTCCTGGTATCCGATGGTTCCCTCGGCGTTCAGCAGGCACCCGCCGTCGGTAACAGACAGCACGTTGCCGGTCCCCGTGGCCCCCACCACAAACATATGGGCATTGCTCCAGACCGAGCCGGCCCCGCTCAGTGTGACGATGTTGCTCGACGATGTGCTTACGATGACGCTGTCGCCCGTTTCGTTGTTATACGTGCCGATATATCCGGAGTAGCATTCGACGAATGCGCCCCCGGTAATGGACAGGGCATTGCTGCTGCCATGGTCGCCCACAAATATATTGGTGGGACAGATCCAGACCGAGCCGGTGCCGTCCACCGAGACGGTGTTGTTGGAGGCGCTGCCCTCGTATCCAATGTGTCCAATATTCGAATTCACGACCCGCCCGCCGTTGCGGATGGATAAAGCGTTGCCGCTGCCTTCGGCACCCACAATCAGGTCGCCGGAGTTGCTCCACACCGAGCCCGCGCCGTCCACTGTGACCGTGTTTGCAAACGCTTCGCGCCTTTCTCCGATATATCCCACGGTGTTCTCCACCCGACCGCCGTCGGCTATGGTCAGGCTGTTGCCGCGGCCGGCGGCGCCTGCGATCAGCGTGCCGGAGTTGGTCCAGACCGAGCCGGCACCGCGCACGGCGACTGAGTTGAAGGCTGCGGTGCTCTCGGCCCCGATCTTTCCGCCTGTATTCTGAACGAGCCCTCCCGCCGTAACCGACAGCGAGTTGCTGCAGCCGGCGTCGCCCACATACAGCCAGGCTGAACTGATCCAGGCTGAATTTGTTCCACCCACCGCCACCGCATTTCCGGAGGCTTCGGGTTCTGAGCCGACGGTTCCAATCGCGTTATTCACGACCCGCCCGCCGTTGGTCACGCAAAGCGCATTGCCGCTGCCTTCGCCGCCCACCACCAGCACATAGGAGTTGCTCCAGACCGAGTTCGTTCCGCGCACTGTGACACTGTTGTTGGAAGCGCCGCTGCCGTATCCGATCAGTCCGCGGTCATTCTGAACAAGGCCGCTGTTGGTGACGATCATGGCGTTGCCGTGCGTGTCGGACCCCACATACAGATCATCCGGAAGCACATCCCATGTGCAATCATCGATCCACTCGGTGCGCTGGTTGTCGATGGGATTGCGGGGGGCTCGTTCGTAAGCGCCGATGTCGACAGTGCGGTTGAAGATGCGCGGGCTTCCGGCCAGGTCGAGCGCATTCGTCATCCACACCTGGTTGGTTCCGGCGTTGATGCACGGTGAGTCGACCGCCAGCCGGAAGTCGCCGCCGGACCGGTCGAGGAAGCCCGGCGCGTTGGTGAGGCACCCGGCCGCGCCGTGCAGCGCGTCCGGCGAGCAGGCGTGAAGGAGTGTCGCGCCGCCGGCGAGGTCCGCGCCCGCCGGCGCCAGGTTGTACCAGGCGATGGAGTTGGTCAGCGCGCCGTCGTACGCCCCGCCGCCGCTGTTGGTCGCGCTGTTGCCGCTCAGCGTGCAGCTGACCAGTGCGCTCTGGTATGCCCCGCCGCCGCTGCCGGCGGCGTTGCC
>JBFHEM010000021.1:0-70390 GCA_041584215.1 Tichowtungia sp.
ACGGAGCGGTCCATGTAGGCGCCCGGATCCCCTTCGTCCGCGTTGCAGACCACATATTTCTGGTCGGCTTCGACGCCTTTGGTGAAGCCCCACTTGGTGCCGGTCGGGAAGCCGGCGCCGCCGCGGCCGCGCAGGCCGGAGGCTTTGATTTCAGCGAGAACGTCGTCCGGGGTCATGTCGAACAGCGCTTTTTCGAGCGCGGCGTAGCCGTCGCGGGCGATGTATTCGTCGATGATTTCCGGGTTGATGACCGCGCAGTTGCGCAGCACGATGCGGAACTGTTTGCGGTAGAAGCCGATTTCGTCGGTGTTGACCGGGGTTCGGTCGGCCGACGGCTCTTTGTAGATCAGGCGTTCGACCTTGCGGCCTTTCACGATGTGCTCGTTGACCAGCTCCTTGGCGTCCTCGGGCTTCACTTTCACGTAGAAGGTTTCGTCGGGGAGGATTTTGACGATCGGCCCCTGTTCGCAGAAGCCGAAGCATCCGGTTTTGACGAGCTGCGCTTCGGCATCGACGCCGGCCGCCTTGAGTTCGGCTGTCAGGTTGTCGTAGAGCTGTCCCGCTTTGCTGGATTCACAGCCGGTGCCGGTACAGACCATAATGTAGTTTTTGTATGCCATATCCAGTCCCTTTAGTCTTTGATGATGTCCGTGGAGGGTTTGTCGAAAATGTGATCGCTGACCAGCGTTTTGTTTTTCAGGTGGTCACGAACGATGCGGCGGGCTGTTTTTTCATCGACGTTGCCGTAGACCACGTCGGGCATGCCTTGCATTTTGACTTCAACCGTCGGTTCCGAGAAGCACAGTCCCATGCAGCCGGTCTGTTTGATGGACGCGTGGGTCACGTCCGCTTTTTCCATTTCGTCGAGGAATGCGTCGAATGCGACTTTCGCGCCGGCCGCAATGCCGCAGGTTCCCATTCCGATGATGACCTGTGCGGTTTTTCCTTCGGGATCGCGCTGGTTCATCGCCTGTTTCTTTCCATCGCGCAGTTTGCGCAAATCGTCGAGTGTCAGTTTCGCCATAATTTATCCTGCCTTTCTTAAATTGTCTTCCTGTGAACGGATGTAGGTTTTCATCAGCATCAAGTTCTGCGTGTCGTTCAGGTCGCCGAGCACCTCGCTGAGCTCGCTGCGGGAAACGCTGTAGCTTTCGCCGCCGGCGCTGCGGAGGATCCGCAGTTCAAAACCGTCCGCCTGTGAGAGCATCATCGTTGCCGCCGCGGCGAAGTCGCCGAAGGGGGGCAGGTCGATGTGATCGGCCTGCGCGGTGAAGTCGATTTGCGTGCCGCGGCCGACCTCACTGTGGATCTCGACGCGGCCGCCGGCGGCGTCGGCGGTTTGGATGAGAAAGGGCAGGCCGAGGCCGACGCGCCGGTGCGCGTGTTTTTCTCCGTCGCTGTAGAACGGATCCAATGCCTTTGCCTGAAGTTCCTTGCTCATTCCTTTGCCGTTGTCTTTCACGCTGAACGCAATCTGATGGCCGGTTTCGCTGATGGAGAGCTCAATCTCGGAGGCTCGCGCCTCGACGGAGTTCTGAACCAGATCCATCATCAGATCGCAGAGGGTTGCATGCACCGGATCAGCCTTCGAAACGTTCCAGAATTCCTTTGAGTTGCTTGGTCTTCACGTTGCCGAACACTTCGCCGTTGACGGTCATGACCGGTGCCAGGCCGCAGCAGCCGATGCAGCGCACGGCCTCGACGGAAAATTCGCCGTCGGCGGTGACGGTGTTGAGGCCGACGCCCAGCTTGCGTTCGAGCTCGAGGATCAGATCCTCTCCGCCTTTGAGATAGCAGGCCGTGCCCATGCAGACCGCGATCTGGTTGCGGCCCGGTTTGGTGAGCTTGAACAGGTGATAGAACGTTATCACTCCGTAGATTTTCGCCACCGGCACATCCAGCAGTTCCGCCACTTCAAAAGCGGTTTCGCGCGGGATATATCCGAAGTGCTGCTGCACTTTGTGCAGAACCATAATCAGATTGCCCTGCTTGTCTTTCCATTCCTTGATAAAGCCGATCAGTTCGGCCGGTAATGCATTCTCAGACATAGTATTCCTCCAAATTGAAAGAGTCACACTACTCAAGCTCTGCGGGGTGACAATCAAAATGTCATGATACGGCTAGTTTAGATGGGATTCAGGTAACATGTTTGACAAAAAAAGTTCAGATTCGGCCGTTTGTTGTTATTGGGCGCGCATGTTTATGTTATTAATGCGTTTATGAAAACAGATGAAGTCATTATCAACCGGCTGTTGAAATACCGCAATGTCATGCAGAAAATGAAAGGGCTCGGCTTTGTGCGGGTGTTTTCCGACAACCTGGCCGATGCGGTCGGGGTTTCCCCGTCGCTGGTGCGCAAGGACTTTTCGATGTTCGACCTGACCGGCAACAAGCGCGGGGGCTATCAGCTCGGCACGCTGCTCGAAAAGCTGAATGTCATTCTCGGCAAAGACAAAAAACAGAAGATCATCATCGTCGGGTGCGGCAAAATGGGCCGGGCGCTCATGAACTATAACGGGTTTCCGCGGGTTGGAATCCGTGTTGTGGCGGGATTCGACAGCGAGCCCGATTTGCTTGCTCCCGATGCTCCGATTCCGATTCTGCACGTGAGCAAGATGAAAGAGTACATTGCCGAGAACGAGATCAGGCTGGCTGTGCTCACCGTGCCCGAACCGTCCGCCCAGTCGATCCTCGACTCGCTCATGAAGGCCTCCATTCGCGGGGTCGTCAATTTTGCGCCGATCCCTTTAAAAGGAAGCGACACCTGCATCATCCACAACATCAACATTGAGCAGGAGTTTGAAAAACTTTTCTATCAGATCCAGTTCGCCGACCGGGTGCAGTAGGCCGCCGCCGGGTCATTTCCGTTCTAATAAACTTTCAATCCCGGGGCGGTTGCAATACAGATAGCGGCATGAATTTAAAGCGGATTGTTGAAACTCTCGACGCGTCCGAGCTGCATGCTCCGGACGGGTGGGAGACATTGGAAATTGATGATGTATTTGCCTCGGATCTCATCAGTGATATTCTGGTCAGCGAGGGCGAGGAGCAGCTGCTGCTGACCTCGCTGACGTCCCCGCAGGTGGTGCGGACGGCGGCGCTGGTGGGTGCGGTGGCCATTATTCTGGTTCATCGCCGTCAGACTCCGGCGGCGATGGAGTCCACCGCCCGGCAGCAGGCTCTGCCGCTGTTCCGCAGTGCGCTGACGAAATATGAAGCCTGCATTCGTCTTGGCAAATTGATGGAGAGCCTGTGACCGACGTTCCACAACCGCTGGACCAGTCTGCGCTTCGCATTCAGGAGCTGGCTTACGGTTTGAAAGTGCGCGATGTGATGACCCGCAAGATCTTTGCGGTCACGCGCACGTGCACCATGCGCGATGTGCAGACGATTATGAAAAACAACGGCATCAGCGGGGTGCCGGTGGTCGATGAAGCCCATGTGGTCGGCATTATCAGTATGAACGACATCATGAATGCGTTTGTGGAAGGGCACATGGAGGACGAGGTCGCCCGCCATATGATCACCGATGTGCAGACGATGAGCGACGAAGTTCCTCTGACCTTTGCCATGTCGGCATTCAGCAAGTATTCGTTTCGCCGGTTTCCGGTTGTCAACCAGAAGAACGAACTGGTCGGGATCATTACGCCGCGCAATATCAATCTGGCTCTGATCCGGGAGTTGTCGCGCCAGCTCGATGAGCTGGAAGACAACAGCGGCAAACCCAATCCGGACGGAACCCGGCCGGTGTTCCACCAGATTTACCGATTGACCCGTTACGATTTTGAGCACGCCGGCCGCGCGTCGGCTGAATTGAAAAAGCAGCTGAAGGAGCGCGGCGTGCCGCCGAAAGTGATTCGCCGTGCCGCCATTGCCAGTTACGAGCTGGAAATCAATGTGGTGGCGCATTCGCACGGCGGCACCTTCGCCGTGCTGGTGGATGAGGGCCGGGTGCGGATTACCGCCAACGATTTCGGGCCGGGAATTCCCGATGTGGAGGCCGCCATGACGGAAGGCTTTTCCACCGCCAACGACTGGATTCGCTCACAGGGCTTCGGCGCAGGCATGGGGCTGCCCAACGCCAAACGGGTTTCCGATGAGTTTGAGATCCAGTCCGGTGTCGAGATGGGAACCATGGTCAAAGCGATCATTTATTTGACAGATTCTAATTAGTTGGAGGGAGTTGTTTATGAAAGTCAGTGAACTTGAAGGCCTTGGTTTCACCTGCCTGCAGGGTGAATTTGACGATATCGAGCTTGCGGGAGGCTACACCTCCGATCTGCTCAGCGACGTGATGGCCAATCTGAAAGAGGGGCAGGCGCTCATTACGATTCAGGCGCATAAAAACACCATTGCTGTTGCTTCGCTCTCCGGTGCGGCGGCCGTGATCTTCTGTCATGGACGCTCTGCGGCTGCGGATGTGCTGGAAGCGGCCGCGGCCGAGGGGATTGCCCTTTTCAGCACCCCGGACAACCAGTTTGATGCAACGGTGAAGCTCGCGGCGGCGCTGGGCGCATAAATTTGATCAATTCGGGGAATTCCGTGATGACAGCTCGAATTGATTTCCATATTCACTCCTGCCTGTCTCCGTGCGCGGCGCTGGAGATGTCGCCGCGCGCAATCGTGGCCGGGGCGATTGCCAGGGGGCTGGATTGCATTGCGCTGACCGACCACGGCTGTGTTGAAAACCTGCCCGCCTTCCATGAAGCCTGCGCGGAGGCCGGTCTGCCCTGTCTGTACGGGATGGAGGCCACGTCCTCCGAAGAGGTTCATACGCTCTGCCTGTTCGACCGGCTGGAGCCGGCGCTCGAATTCGGCCGCATGATTTATGATGCCATCATGGATTTCCCCAACGACCCCGACCGGTTCGGACTGCAGCCGGTTGTGACGGTCGACGGCGAGGTGACCGGTTTCGCCGAAAAACTGCTCTTCGCGGCCACGGACATATCATTTTTCGATCTGGTGCCGCTGGCGCTGAACGCCGGCGCGCTGTGCATTCCATCGCACATCGACCGCGATTACTCCGGCGCGGTCGCCCAGCTCGGATTTCTGCCCGACCTGCCGTATGACGCCGTCGAGGTGATTGCTCCGAACCCGCCGCCAGGCGCGGATAAATGGCCGGTGGTTCATTTTTCCGACGCGCACTGTCCGGATGACATCGGCCGGCGCTGCACCACCGTCGAAACCGACGCGTATACGGTTGCCGCGCTTCGCGAAGCGTTTTTGCGTCAACTCCCGCAATAGGGCTCCGCTGTTGTGAAAATATGGGCCGACTGATGCCTTGTGCTTCTGCCGGACCGGGCTAGAATAGCGGCAGAGGTTAACCCGGGAGGCCAGGATGAAAAAACTGTTGGTTGCGATCGATTTTTCC
Organism: Tichowtungia sp.; assembly: GCA_041584215.1. GTDB lineage: Bacteria > Verrucomicrobiota > Kiritimatiellia > Kiritimatiellales > Tichowtungiaceae > Tichowtungia. The sequence continues at coordinate 5,372 of JBFHEM010000021.1, forward strand.
GAGGGAACCGGCCGGGTCATCGACCAGGCTGTCGAGCTGGGCAAGGAGCTCGGCGCCAGTCTCTGTATTGTGCATGTCTCGTCCGACGCCTTGCAGGCGGCGTATGAGTCCACTCAGTTTTTTGACATTTCTCCCGAGTTGGCCGGGTCGCCGTTCGGCGATGTGGAACTCGCCCGGGATCTGTGCGCCAGGGAGTATAAACGGGAGCATCAGTCCATGTTGAATCTTTCGGCCCGCATGCGCAAAGAAGGTCTGGAGGCGCAGGCCCTGCTGCTGAAAGGAGACGCCGCCCGCCTTATTCTGGAAAAGGCGCGGGAGCTGAAGGCGGACCTGATCGTGATCGGCTCGCACGGGCACGGACTGCTGCGGAAAATGCTGGTCGGCAGCGTGACAGAAGCCGTTCTCCGCAAGGCGCCCTGCGCGGTGCTGATTGTGCCGGTTGTGCCTGCGGCTCCGATTCTGTAAACCGCCTGAGGTGTTCGGTCGTGCTATGGGGTGACGCGCTGCAGGTAGAAGTTGGTTGCCAGTTCTCGGGCCATGGTGGAGTCCCCTCCGTGGCCGGCGATAATCCGGGTTTCGGGCGGAAGGGTTGTCGCCAGTTTTTTGAGCGACGCGGTCAGGGTGCGCGCGCTGCCGCCGGGCAGGTCGGTTCGTCCGCATGAACCCTTGAACAGCGTGTCGCCGGTGAAGCAGACGCTGTCATCCTTGAACCAGTAGCATACGCAGCCCGGTGTGTGCCCGGGCGTTTCCAGGGTTTGGAAACCGAGGCCGGCAATCTTCCAGGGTTTGGAAAATTCGAGCTCGTTTTTTCCGAACTCTGGAAAGTCGGCGGCCGGTTTGCGGGGGGCGGGATAGTGAGGCAGGATCTGGTTGGTTTCGCCGAAGGCCCAGCGCTGGTCGGCGGGGTGCAGGTAAATCGGGGCGGGGTGTGCGGCGTGCAGTTTGGCGAGCGCGCTGATGTGGTCGGCATGGCCGTGGGTCAGCAGGTAGGCGGCCGCGGTCAGTCCATTGTTTTGCAGGACGGCCTGGATATCGGCCGCATTGCAGCCGGGATCGATAATGAGGGCCTGCTTCAGCTCTCCCCAGACGACAGCGCAGTTCACTTCGTAGGGGCCGACGGTGATCAGTTCAATGTTCATAGCCGTGCAGAATACCCGAGCCTCGGCGGTAGAGGCCAGCATATATGATCCGGAATGCCGGCGCCGAATGTTTTTCCGCGCTCCCGGGTGATTCCGATTCGTTTTGACGGTTCGTTTTTTGTTTCTTTTTTCCGGAAGGTTGCCGAAAAGAGCAGGGTTTCGATATTTCAGGAGCGGGTTTGAAAACATCAGCGCGGCAACAATTCCCCCGTAAAAAACGGGGATTTCACGGAGGTAATTGCAAAAACGTAACCGGCACACTCATAATTTTCGAAGATCCGGGTTTGACATCTGCGCCGCACTTCTCCATTTTATGCCGCAATTTAAGCGGATTTCATAGTTAGTAACTTAATAGAAGGAGGAAAGCAACATGAGTGCACCTACAACGAATCAGAAGCTGCTCGACTGGGTAGCCGAAGTCGAAAAAATGTGTACGCCGGACCAGGTGGTCTGGTGCGACGGATCGACTGAAGAATACGACCGCCTGATGGCCGAAATGGTCGAAAGCGGAATGGCAATCAAGCTGAACGAGGAAAAACGCCCGAACAGTTTCGCATTCAACTCCGACCCGTCCGACGTGGCGCGTGTTGAAGGCCGCACCTACATCGCTTCCGTCAAGGAAGAAGATGCGGGACCGACCAACAACTGGATTGATCCGGTTGAGCTGAAGAAGACCATGAAGGAACTGTACGCCGGCTGCATGAAGGGCCGCACCATGTACGTGATCCCGTTCTCCATGGGCCCGATCGGTTCCGATATCGCGAAGAACTCGATCGAGCTCACCGACTCCCCCTACGTTGTGGTCAACATGCACATCATGACCCGCGTCAGCACCGAAGTCCTTCGCCTGATCGAAAAGACCGACGATTTCATCCCCTGCCTGCACTCTGTCGGCGCTCCGCTCGAGCCCGGACAGGAAGATGTTCGCTGGCCCTGCGCTCCGATCGAAAAGAAATACATCGCTCACTTCCCGGAAGAAAACCTGATCTGGTCCTACGGTTCCGGTTACGGCGGCAACGCGCTGCTCGGCAAAAAATGCCTGGCCCTGCGCATCGCTTCCGCGATGGCCGGCCGTGAGGGCTGGATGGCGGAGCACATGCTCATCCTGCGCTTCACCAATCCGGAAGGCAAAAAATTCCACATCGCGGCGGCCTTCCCGTCCGCCTGCGGAAAAACCAACCTGGCCATGCTTCAGTCCACCGTTCCGGGCTGGAAGGTCGAAACCATCGGTGACGATATCGCCTGGATGAAACCCGGCGCAGACGGACGCCTCTACGCCATCAATCCGGAAGCCGGATTCTTCGGTGTGGCTCCGGGTACCGCTGAGTACTCCAACCCGATGGCTCTCGCCAGCTGTGCGAAAGACACCATCTACACCAACGTCGTCGTCACCGAAGACAAAGACGTCTGGTGGGAAGACATGGGGTACGACTGTCCCGGCGGCGGCGGTATTGACTGGAAAAACAATCCCTGGAAGCAGGGCATGAAAGATGCCGACGGCAACGAAATCAAAGGGGCGCATCCGAACAGCCGCTTCACCGCACGTGCCGCAAACTGTCCGGTGATCTGCCCCGACTGGGAAGATCCGGCCGGTGTGCCGATCGATATCTTTGTCTTCGGCGGCAAACGCACGTCCGTCATGCCGCTCGTTCACGAAGCCTTCGACTTCGAGCAGGGTGTCTACATGGGCGCAACCGCGTCCTCCGAGCCGACCGCTGCCGCGCTCGACCTCGGCAACGTCAGCCTGCGCTTCGACCCCTTCGCCATGACTCCGTTCATCGGCTACCACGCCGGCGACTACATGCAGCACTGGTTCGACATGGGCGAAACCCTTGGCGACAAAGCGCCGCGCGTGTTCTACGTCAACTGGTTCCAGAAAGACGGCAAGAAGTTCCTGTGGCCGGGCTTTGGCGACAACTCCCGCGTTCTGAAATGGATGTGCGACCGGGTTGAAGGCAAAGTCGAAGCGCGCGAAACGCCGATCGGTCTGATGCCGATCGACGGGGACCTGACCCTCGACGGTCTGGACATCCCGGCTGAAGACTGGGAAAAACTGATGAAAGTCGACACAGCAGCCTTCCTGAAAACCGTTGAAAACGCCAAAGAGTACCTCGCCAAGTTCGGCGACAAGCTCCCGGCCAAAATGACGGAACAGCTCGGCAAGCTCGAAGCTCGTCTCAAAGGTTAAATTTCCAAACCCTGGAAACCGGCGGTGCCGGTTTTCCAAGGGTTGGAAAAACAAAAAAGCGCTCCGTTTCGGCGGAGCGCTTTTTTGTTTGTCTGCTGCATCGACAGGCGCGGATGTTTTCCCGCGACTGGAGAGGATCAGGTGCCGGGCGGGTCGGGGACGAGTCTGTCGGCTTCGATGCGCCAGTCGGCCATGATTTGCTGGCTCTTTTTGGCGGCAACCTCAATATGCCTGATGCTGGCAAGCGTCTCCTCGTCCAGATGGGTTTCTTTGATGAATTGTGAGTAGCCGTCAATGATGAACAGCATGTTGTTCAGCTTGTGGACCATCTCGCGGGACAGCAGTTTGAGATGCGTTGCGGAGTCGTACTGTTGAGGATCGTTCATGAGAGTTCTTTTAGGCGGGGAAAGGCGAGCGTTACACATGCACCGGTCTTTTCCGGGTTGTTGGCCAGGGTCAGTGATCCGCCGTGAGCTTCGAGGATGTTTTTTGTAATGAACAACCCCAGCCCCATGCCGCCGGACTCGCCCTTGGTGGTGTAGTATTTAGTCTGGAGGTCCTCGATTTTTTCGGGCGGGAAGCCGCCGGCGTTGTCTTCCACCTCCACGAGTGCCCGGTTGCCGTCGATGCACCACCGGATGTGGATTTTACCGCCTTCGCCCGGCAGGGCATCCAGGGCGTTGCCGACAATATTCTGGATGGAGCGGAATATCTGGGTTTCGTTTCCTTCAATGAAGCAATCGGCCGGACCTTCGGAGAGAAGGATTTCGGCATTTCTGTCTTTGGCCAGAGTCTGTGCGTTGCGCGCCACTTCTGTAACGGGATCGCCCAGATGAATCCGGCGGGTGGCTGATGAGTCGCGGCGGGAGCGCTCGCGCCAGAGGGTGAGCATTTCTTTGCAGCGGGTTACACTTTTCTCGATCTGTTCGAGGTAGTTGACGTTGAGTTCCTGCTGCTGGTTTTTTTTGTTGCGGATATCCTCGATGAGGATCTGAACATAGCCGTTGATGACACTCAGCGGGTTGTTCAGGTCGTGTACAAATTCGGAGGACTGCTCACCGAGCTGGGCCAGTTCTTCTTTGGCGTCAAGATGGGTCTGGAGCTGGGCGGTCAGTGCCGCCAGATGGTCATCCGCCTCGGCGCGCTTGCGGTTGACTTTTGTCCGCTGGACGTAGCCTGCGACCGCGCTGCGGAGCTCGCCCGTGTCGAAGGGTTTTTTGAGGTAGTCGGTGGCGCCGTGCCGGATGGCTTCCTGGGCGGTTTCGAGAGAGCCGAATCCCGTGAGCATGATGACCGAAACGTGCGGATCGATGGCGCGGATTTCCTTAAGGCCCTCGATGCCGGTTTTTCCGGGCATTTTGATGTCGGTGATGATGCAGTCCGGCGGTGTTTTTTTGAGTTCTTCGACCCCTTTGTCGACCGAGTCCGCGCAGACGACATCGTGAATATCTTTGAAGAGAAAGCGGAGGCTTTCTCTCGGGCCGAGTTCGTCGTCGATTACAAGCAGGCGGTCTTTTTGCATGGCATTTTCTCAGAATTTGTATGCGTAGGACAGGGCGAGGAGGTGAAGGTCGTAGTCGTAGGAGCCGTCCGGGCTGCCGGATGAGCCGGAGACGGTGCGGCCGTCAAACAGGCCGTAGGCGTAGCCGAGATCGATGGCGTGGTGTTCGGTTTCGTAGCCGAGTCCCAGGGAGATGACGCCCTGGTTCTCGTCCGGGCCGAGGGTGCTGTAGGTTTCATCGGGGGTGGGAGCCTGCAGGTACATGAAGCCGGTGCGGGCAGTCCAATGGGTTGCGAAGTCCCATTCAGCGCCCACTCCGAAGGTCCATGTGTCCTCCAGTTTCTGGGGGGCGATGATCGTTCCAAAGACAGAGTCCTTAACGGTCAGGTTCTGGTAGGAAGAGAACTCCATCCATTCGACGTTGAATTCGGCCCGCAGAGTATCTGTAAATTCGAACCCGTAAGCCAGTGCGGCGGTGGCCGGATACTCAATTTCAGCGCTGATGTCGCTGCGTCCGGTCTGGTCGGAGACCCCGAACATCTCTCCGCCGGAAACGGAATACTCATTGTGCCCTTTATAGTTGATGGAGAACGGGGCGCGGTAGGTGGCCGCCAGCCGCTGACGGTCTGTAAGCTTCCATGTGGCGGCGGCGTTCCAGCCGACCGCAGAGCCGTCGCCGGTCAGGCGGGAGTGGGTTGTGACGGTCCCCAGATAGTAGGGTCCATAATAAACGGGGGTGTACACGAACTGGTTCTGCTCCACCTCCCCCTGATAGAGGTCAAGGCCGAGACCGACAGACAGGCTGTCGCATACGCGGAACGCGATGTTTGGGGTCAGATCGGCAACCATCATTTCGCCGGAATAGGGGTAGCCGCCCGTGGCGAGGCCGTCCGTGCTTCCCCAGTTCACCGAGCGTCCGAAGGGAACGTAGACGGCGAGACCGAGTGCGATCCGGTCGTTGACGGGTACGGCGGCGGAGATGCCGGGGATGGCGTAGGTTGAGTTTTCAGTTTTGTCAGAAAACTCGGACCCTTTGAATTGATTCCATCCATATCCGAACGTTCCGTTAATCTGAATCATCGGAGCACTGAGATCGGTCAGGTTCGCTGAGTTGTGAATGGTTGCGTTGGCGTCATCCGCAAACGCGCGGTGTCCGCCAATTGCACCGATGGCGGCGGCCCCTTCGGGCGGATTGCGGAATCCGTCGGCCAGGGAGATGGACGAACAAACAAATGAAAATGCAGTAACTGCCAGGATGTTGATTTTCTCGATTTTCAGCATTGCTCGTGGTCTCTCCTGTTCTTTCCAAACGGCGTAAGTATGTTTTTGTGATTGTTTAGGTTAATCCGGCCAGGCTGATGTGACAATCAAATAAGTTGGCGGGTTCCTGCTTTGTATTGTATAGGAGTTTATTTTATGCACCGCTGTAGGGCGGGTCGGGCCGGTGGACGAAAATGTACACTAAAGCGTTGCCGAGGTGTACAAATTTGTTCAGACTGGTCTTAACTAGCGAAATATAATATTATGATTTCTTCAAATAGAGTGGTTGTCACGGGCATGGGGGTTGTTTCTCCCTGTGGAATTGGTCTCGATGCTTTTTGGGATTCGATAATCAACTGCAAAAGCGGGATCGGGCCGATCACCCGCTTCGATGCCAGCGATTTCCCCGTGAAAATCGCCGGGGAGGTCAGAAATTTTGACATGCGCGATTATTTTGGAAAGGCATGCCGCCCGCATCGGTATTCGAACCAAACCCAGTTCGGGTTGGTGGCCTGCAAGCAGGCGTTGGATCAGGCGGGTTTGACCGCTGAGATCCTCAAACAATATGAATCCATTCCGGTCATGATGGGTGTGGCCTCCAGCGCCACCCATCTTGTTGAGCATGGGATCGAAGTGCTGAATAAACTGGGCGCCCATAAAACTCCTCTTACTGTTCGATCCATTCCTCCGGCCGCCACGGCGGGCGCACTGTCTCAGATCTTCGGATTTCAAGTTTCTGCCACGACCATCTCCTCCTGCTGCCCGTCTGGACTGGATGCGGTTTGTGAGGCGATGCGAATGATTAGGGATGGACGATCCGACTTGATTGTGGCCGGTGCTGCGGATTCATATATAACACCGATCACCGTGGCCGGGTTTGCTGCTATCAACCTGACATCATCGAGTACTGATTTTCCGCCGGAAGAGGTTTGCAGACCGTTCGATTTGAAACGCAGCGGAGTTATTTTTTCGGAGGGGGCTGGTTTTGTTGTTCTTGAGCGGATGGATGCAGCATTAGCCCGCGGGGCAACTCCTTTAATGGAAATTGTTGCGGGTGCGCGGTTTACTGATTCTGTTGACGGGGGAACGCTGGATGGATTGGCAAAGAGCATGGACTTGGCGCTGGACAACGCAGGCATTTATCCAAGCCAGGTCGATTATATTTGTTCCAATGCTCAGGGGCATGTGGAAATGGATCTGCTGGAAATACATAAGATAAAAGATGTTTTTGGTGAGCATGCCTACCGAATTCCAGTCAGTTCGATCCGCGGTGTCATGGGGCACGGCTTGGCATCAGCAGGATTGATGCAGATGGTTGCTTGCGCGCAGGCAATGAAGCATCAGCTGATTCCCCCGACGGCCAATCTGACTCATCCTGATCCAGCGTGTGATCTGGATCATGTGCCGCTGGTTCCGCGAAACGCGAGGGTGGATATCGCCATTGCCAACTCTCACGGCATGGCTGCAGAAAACAGCACGCTGGTTATGAAGCGAGTTTGATGAACGCATTTCAAATTATCATCTTGATCGGACTGAGCGGGAATGCGCTCATCGGATCGTTGGTATGGATTTCCAATCCAAAAAGAGCGCTGAACCGCTACTTTTTACTGACGACTGCACTGATTGCGCTCTGGCTTCTCTGCATGTTTGCGATCACTGTGCAGTCATCTCCTGACGCACTGACCTTCTGGACCCGGCAGACGGATGTGGCCGCAGGGTTTTTGCCGCTCGGTTTTTTTATCTTGCAGGTTGTGATTCTGAATCCGGAAATCACGTTTTTCAAGCTGTGTTACAGGCTCCGATATCTGCTGATTCTTTCTCTTTCGGTGCTGGTTTTATGCCAGACTCAGTTTTTTATGCAGTCTGCATATTTTTCAAGTCCCGATGAAACAATTCCGATTGTCATTTACGGATCCGGCATAGCGTTCTATATCTTATATTTTGTTTTGATGACCATCGGAATGGTCGTTTCCGTTCCGAAAATTTTTCGAAGCACCACCGGGGTTCAGCGGACAGAGAGCCAGTTTTTGCTGCTAGGATGGCTCGGTGGTTTTTCTTTCGGATTGATGCTTTTTACGAGCGCCGTGCTGCTGGGCACTCAGGAGGCGACTCGTTTTCTTCCGCTTTTTGCGCTTGTTTTGGATGGTTTTGTTGCCTACGGCATTGCCACTCGCCGCATTTTGTCGGTATCGGTGGTTTTGCAGCGTCTATCCGCGTATTTATTGATGACGGTTTATCTGATCGGTTTGTATGTCGGTTCCGTGTGGCTGGTTGGCCGATTCTTTTATTTGGTCGTGTCTGACACCTTCTATCTGTCGCATTTGTTGGCGGCGCTGGTTGTGGCGTTTTCTGTCATGCCGGCGCAAAGCTGGATGCAGCGCGTGTCCTCTCTTTTGTTTTTTTCTTCCAAGACGCTGGATCTGGACCGGGTGCTCGGTGAGACAAGGCATATTTTCCAGGAAGTCGTGAGTGAAGATCTGCTGACGGCTGCGTTTTCCAGTCTGATCATTCAGACGTTTAAGACGACCCGGGTGGTTTTGTTGAAACTTGAACAGGACGGAGTGTATCGACAGCACTATATGTTTCCGGAAAAGGACGAGACGATGCAGCTGGAAGCCGACAGCGGCTTGGTTCATCTGCTGAAACGAGATCACAAGCCGTTTACGATCGATACGCTGGAGCGCATGCGTTTTGCTTCAACGGTGCTGGCCGCCCGCCAGGAAATGAAGACGTGCGGCGTATCCGTTGCTGTCGGAAGCTTTGCCCGCCAGAACCTGGAGGTTATCCTGCTGCTGTGTCCGAAGAGTTCCGGAGAGATTTACGATGTTCTTGAACAGCGGGCCCTTCAACTGCTGTGCGATCAGCTGGCGGTCGCGCTGGAAAATGCGAAGTTGTACACCGCGATTCAAAACGGAAAAATTTACAACGACATTCTGCTCGATTCTCTGACCAGCGGGATCGTCGCGGTGGATGAAGCGCATACCGTGACCGTCTTCAACAAGCGGGCGCAATCCCTGGCCGGGCTGTCAGAGAATGAGGTGGTCGGTGCGGCTGTCGATCGGCTGCCGGCATCGCTGGCCCGTCTGGTGGAGCGGATATTTCAGACCGGTTCCGCCGTGCGTGACCTGGATACGTTCATTGAATCCGGGGACGTGCGGATTCCGATCCGGGTCAGCGGTTCCGTGTTTCACGGGTATACCGGGGAAACACTCGGAGCGCTGATTGTGTTCAATGACATGACCATGCTTCGCAAGATGGAGGAGCAGATTCGCCGCACCGACCGCCTGTCAAGTATCGGGACGCTGTCTGCCGGGATGGCCCACGAAATTAAAAATCCGCTGGTCACCATAAAGACCTTTACGGAGCTTTTGCCGGTTCAGTACGGCGATACCGAATTCCGGCAGACTTTTTTCGACCTGGTCGGCCAGGAGGTGAAGCGGATTGATACCATCGTCAACCGGCTGCTGAATTTCGCCCGCCCGGCCAAAGCCTCTCTCAAGCCGGTCTCCCTGCATGATGTGCTGGAAAATTCCATCCATCTGGTTGAGCAGCAGCTGGTGAAGCATCAGATCCGTCTGGAAAAGGACCTGGCGGCCGAGCGGAGCCTGATCCAGGGGGATGCGGAACAGCTCAACCAGACCTTTATTAATTTCTTCCTCAATGCGACGCAGGCCATGGCGCCCGGGGGAACCCTTTCGGTGAAGACTTTTGTTTTGAAGTCTTCTGTTCAGGTTGATGTGAAGGACACCGGGTGCGGCCTTTCCGACGAGAAGCGCAAGCACATCTTCGACCCGTTTTTTACCACCAAAGAGAATGGGGTGGGTCTGGGGCTGTCGGTGTCACACGGGATTATTCAGGAGCACAAGGGTGCCATTGATGTAGAGAGCGAGGAAGGCCGGGGGACGGTGTTTCATGTTCTCTTTCCGCTGATTGCGGAGAAGGAGTGAAAAACGGATGAGCGCATTGCCCGACAGTTTGATTTACACACAGGATCCAGTCCTTTTGCAGCGAATCTGCGGCTATCTGCATGCCCGTTCCGCCGTCCGCCATATCTCGGATGTCGTGGAGCTGGAATTTGCGCTTCACCAGCACAGTTCCACGCTTTTGTTTGCAGACCTTTGCGGCGCGGGATGCCTCCGGATGCTTGAAGAGGTGAAAAGCAGTTTTCCTGCCGTTCTGGTGATTGCACTGGGCTCACGCCGGTCTGACCCGGCGCTTCACGCGGCGGCGCTCGGGGTGTATGCCATCGAAGTCCCGGATGTGGACCGGCTGCGGCTGCAGACTCTGTTTGACCAGGCTCAATCCCACCTGCGGCTGCAGGGCGAAAACCGTATCCTGAAGGAAAGCCTGCAGCGCACGCCGGTCCGTCAGGAAGCTCCGCGTGAAAATATCACCCCGTCGCTCTACCATTTTTCAGGCGCGTTTCGCCGGTTCGACAATTTCGGAATCATGCTCGAAAGTATTGTGGAAGGAGTCGCCGCCTGCGCCCGTGTTTCGCGGGTTGCCGTGTTTACGATGACGCCAACCGAGATTTATGCGTACCGGGCCGGCATCAAATGCATGGAGGAAACCCGCGGCCTGGAGTTCAGCCGGACGCATCCCTTTGTGCAGTGGCTTCAGGTGCACGCGCACAGTATCTCCGTGCCGATGCTGCGGCATGTTGACTCGGTTGATGAGCGGATGCTGATTGAACGGGCGCTGGCGCAGACCGGGTCCGAGGCCATTTTGCCGCTGTTCGGGCGCGAGCGGCTGATCGGCTGGCTGTGTATCGGCCGGCCTTCGTCCGGCGCGCCGCTCGAACAGCGCGATATCGAAGAGCTGACCCGGCTCGCGGAGCAGGTCTCGGTCACCATCGAAAACTCCCTGCTCCATGAAAGCATTGCGCTTCAGAAAGCCATGGCCGAAAACCTGCTGCAGGCGATCCCGGTGGGGATCCTGGCCACCGGAGCGGACGGGACCATCCGCTGGTTTAACAGCGGTGCCGAGCATCTGCTGGATGCGGTGGCGGATGATGTGATCGGCCGTCCGGTTGAAAAGCTGTCTTCCTATCTGGCATCACTGCTCAACCGCTGTGTTGCCGGGGAGCTCAGCTGCGACCCCGGAGAGTGGACGGAGCCGCGCACCCGGCGGGAGCTCTCCATTCAGGTCCGCTGTCTGCGTCAGGACGGGCAGTGTGTCGGGGCGATGGCCGTGCTGCATGATCTCACCGAAGAGCGCATCCTGCGCGAGAAGCAGAACAACCTCGAGCGCGCCACGTTCTGGAATGAGCTGGCATCCGCCATCTCGCACGAGGTGCGCAATCCGCTGGTCGCCATCAGCACCTTCTCCCAGCTGCTTCCGGAACGCTATGCCGACGAGGAGTTTCGCGAACAGTTCCGCGACCTGACCACGCAGGAGGTCGGCCGCCTCAACGGCATGATTGACCAGCTCGATGAATATGCCAATCCGCCGCGGCTCCGGTTTGATGCCGTGAATGTTTCCGACGTACTGGAGCGCGCGACGTATAAAGCCCGGCAGAAAGAGGATGCGGCGGATTGTCGGGTTGATATCGAATTGCAACCCTCGCTGCCGGCCATTCGCGGGGATGAGGAGGTGCTGGCGGACGCCATCGCCTGCCTGCTGGTCAATGCCTTTGCCGCCGTGGAAAAGCAGAAGCGTCCGCGGATCGTGGTGCGGGCATCGCGCGGCGAAATCGGGATCGCCCGGCTGGCTGTGATTCTCGACGTGGTGGATAACGGAAGCGGGATCGCGGAAGAGCTGCGGCCGAAGATCTTCTCGCCGTTCTGCACCACCAAAGCGCGCGGGGTCGGTCTCGGCCTGCCGATTGTCCGCCGCACGATGATCGACCACGGCGGCCTCATTTCCATCGAGAGCGGTGACAGCGGCACCACGGTCAGCCTCACGCTGCCGGCCGCCGGAGAGAACGGGAGGCCGGGCGCATGAAAACGCTGTTGATTGTTGATGATGACCCGCATCTGCTGGACTCCCTGCGCCTGGTGTTTTCTTCAATTTATCGCGTGCTCACCGCCCTGTCTGCCGAGGAGGCGCAAAAGGTCGTCGCGGCCGGGCCGGTGGATGTGATCCTGCTCGATGTGATTCTGCCCGGGCTCGACGGCGTGGAGTTTTTGAAGCAACTGCGCGGTGCGCATCCCGGACTGCCGGTCGTGATGATCAGCGGGACCCCGTCCATCCGGCCGGTCATGCGCGCGCTGGATCTGGGGGCCTGTGATTATATCCGCAAGCCGTTTGATATCGACGAGCTGCGGCTGGTTGTCGAGCGTGCGCTGAAAGCCGCCGGGCTGGCTCGGCGCGTCAAGAAGCTGGAGGAACGGCTCGCGGCCGGTTCCGGGCTGGATGGCTCTGTCTCTCTGAAAGAGGCGGTTGAGCAGTACGAGCGCAGGGTCATTCAGGATGCGCTGCAGCGCGCCGGCGGCGTGCAGACCCGTGCCGCCGAGGAGCTGGGCACCACCCGCCGCATCCTCCGCTATCGCATCGATAAGCTTCAGATTAAACTCTGATTTTTCCAGTGCTTAGAAAAAATTCGATCCCGCGGAGCCGGGGACGAAAAATGGATGGTCAAGCCGCTTCGCTTGCGGCACACTCACCGAATATGAAAAAACACATAACCGCTTTCCTGTCGGAAAAAGACAACCCCTTCGTGCAGTTCCTCAAATACGGCATCTGCGGCGGAATTGCCACCGGCGTGGATATGGCGGCCTTTTTCCTGCTCGCGTGGTTCGCCTTTCCGGCGCTGGCCCAGGACGATATCCTCGTTAAGCTGTTCAATTTGTCGCCGGAGCCCATCACGGAAGCGGTTCGCGGCCGCAACTTCGTGATCGACAGCGGCCTGTGCTTTCTGATTTCCAACTTCACCGCATACATTCTCAACGTGCTGTTTGTCTTTAAAGCCGGGAAGCATAAACGGCATCACGAAATGCTGCTGTTCTATGCGGTTTCGACGGTCAGCCTCGTTCTGGCCACATTTGCCGGCTGGCTGCTGATCAGCGTCTTCGGGCTCGGCACCACCTGGTCCTACGTTGCCAAAATGGTCGCCGCGCTCATGATCAACTATGCCGGACGAAAATTCTTCGTCTTTCACGGGTAAGCATCAGACGGAGGCCAGCAGGTCTTCGTACAGGCTCAGGTAGTTGCCGGTGATGATTTCTCTGCTGAAGCGGTCCTGAAGAGTCCGTTTCCCGGCGGCCGCCAGGCTCGCCCGGGCGGCTTCGTCGCCGATTAACCGCAGAAATGCATCGGCCAGTGCGTCGGCATTGTTCAGCGGCGTGATCAGTCCGTCCTGGCCATGGGTGATCAATTCCACCGCGCCTTGGGTCTGGGTGGCAACCAGCGGTTTGCCGCAGGCCCACGCCTCCAGAATGGTGTTGCCCAGCGGTTCATGGCGGGAGGGCGAGGTGAGGATGTCGGCCAGGTGGTAGTAGGGCTTCGGGTCGCACCAGCCGGGGCGGATGACGCTGTCTTGCAGTTTCAGCGATTCAATCAGGTCGTCGATTTCGCCGGCCATCGGGCCGTCGCCGACGAGAATGAGCCGGACGTCGGCCACATGTTTCCAGACCTTGGAAAAAGCATTCAGTAATTCGGGCAGCCCTTTGTTTTCGTGGAAGCGGGCTGCGCAGGTGATGACAGGACCGCCCTCGGGCAGATCCAGTTCCTGTCGCAGTCTGTCCAGTTCGTGCGGCTCCGGCGCGGGGATGGGATCGACAAAGTTGCCGATATAATGGACGCGGTCCGCCGGAACGCCTTCCTCCATGAGGTACTCGCAGATACCTTTCGTGTTGCCGACCAGATGATGCGCATGGCGGTAGGCCTTCAGATTGTAGTAGCCGCCGAGGCGCGCGACGTGCACGAGCCCGCGGCCGGGCCGGATGCGGGTCAGGCGGGTGGCGCGGCCCATGTAGGACTGCACAACGGCGGGCGCACGGCCTTCCGCCAGTTTGCGGATGGCGCGCATGGCCAGGAAGTCATAGTTGTTGTTCAGTTTCAGGTGAATCTGGTCAACGCCGGGGTTCAGCAGCCTCGATGTCGGGCAGCCCGGGGGGGTGACCGCGGTGACTCGGCTTTGTTCCGCCAGGCTGTTGACCAGCCGCGCGTAAAAGTTTTCCGCTCCGCCGCCGATCCGGCTTCCGATTATGTGTATGGAGTTCATGCTGATAGCTCTTTCATTGGACATTGGCTCAGTGTATTTCTTCTCTCTGTTTTTTCGAGATGGAAATGAACTGAATGATTGAACTGAATGACAGTCTGATTTTTGCAGAGGGCGGCCGCCGCGTCTGTTTTGTGCATCCGGACGATCCGGGCCGGTGCGTTAAAACGCTCAGCGAAAACGGCGATCCGCTCCGGCGCAGGAACTCCGCGGTCTGGTATAAGCGGCTGCGGCCCCTGTCGATGTTCGACGACAATCTCCGCGAGCTGGAATCGTTCCGCGAGCTGGACGCGAAGGGCGGGGCGGTCTGGCAGCACTTCCCCCGCTGCTACGGAATTCAGCCCACGAGCCGCGGCGACGGAATCGTGTGCGACCTGATCCGGGATGATGGCGGGACGGTCTCCCGCAGCCTGCGGCAGTTTGTGGCGGCAGAAGGAAAGACGCGCGAGCTGCACCGCGCGCTGGCGGACTTCTTTGCGTTCTTGCGCGACCGGACTGTGCTGACCCGCGACATTCTCGACCATAACCTGCTCGTTCAGCGCGCCGGCGGTTCGCTGCGGGTCGTGATGATTGACGGGTTCGGGTCTTCGGAGCTCATTCCGGTGTCCAAACTTTTTCCAATGGTTGGAAAACGCAAGGTGGAGCGGAAGGTGACCCGTTTTAAACAGCGCTACGGGTTTTAGAGCAGTTCTTCGTACACGCGGAGTTCTGTTTCGGTCATGTGCTCCAGGCTGAAGGCGGCCAGAATGTGCTCGCGCATGTTGCGGAAGGGCCGGTTCAGCGCCTGTTCAATCTTTTCGCTCAGGTCCCGGTCGCTGCCCGGTTCGAACAGCAGTCCGTTCTCGCCGTCGAGCAGGATGTCGAGCGATCCGCCGTGCGCGCTGGCGATGACGGGCGTGTTCATGGCCAGTGCCTCGGCCGCGGTGCGGCCGAAGGTTTCCGCCTTGGTCGAGGCGGCCGACACCACCAGATCGCTCAGCGCGTAGATGTCGCGCACCGCGCTCTGCGAGCCGGTGAAGCGGATGTCGGCTCCCAGTTCGCGGGCGAGGGTTTCCAATGTCTGGAAATAATCCTCTTTGCCGTGCCAGATGCCGCCGGCCACAACCCCGACCGCGTCGGGATGTTTTTTCTGAACCGCCGCCAGCGCCCGGATAAAGGTGTCGTGCCCTTTCCACTCGGTAATGCGGCCGACGATGGTGATGACCGTTTTCCCGTCGAGGCCGTGCTGCTGTTTAAATGCCTGAATAAACGACTCGTCGACCGCGTCCGGGTCGAACAGGCCGGTGTCGATGCCGCGCGGCACGTAGCGCAGGATCGATTCATCGACGGAATAGTTTTTCAGGATATACTCCTTGATGGCGGAGCTGCCGTACAGGACGCGGTCGCCCCGGACCATGATTTCGCTGTATTTGCTGACGCTGTTGAAGCCGTGGACCGTGGTGACAAACGGGATCTTCAGCCGGCGGTTGGCCGCGCGGCAGAGCCAGGCCGGCACCCGGCTGCGGGCGTGAAGAATGTCCGGCGAGAGTCCTTTCAGCGTTTTGCGGAGTTTGGATGCCCGCAGCGGAAACGTCAGCGGGTTCTTCGAGCATACATCCAGCGTGATGTGCCGCCCGCCGTCCGTTTCGATCTGCGGGCCGAGCGCTCCGCCGGCGGAGATCACGGTGCTGCGGTGGCCGCGTTTGACCAGTTCGCGGCTGAGCTCGACCGTGCCGCGCTCGACGCCTCCCTGGTTCAGTTCCGGTAGAATCTGGACAATATGCATGGGGGGGAAGTTATCAGTTATGAGTTGTCCGTTGAAAGGGTTTTGAGCGCGGAACTCGCCCCCTCAACCTGAAACCCTTTTTACTTCCTGTTTCCGGCCGGTTTGTGGAAACTGTCGCGATGAATTTGAATCAACAGAAACCGTCGACCTCCGCGGAGGTCTTTAAACGCCTGATCCCCTTTGTCCGCGCCTACCGCGGCCGGCTTCTCACCGGCATTCTCTGCGGCCTGCTGCAGGGCGGGGCGACGTTCGGGATTTTGCTGGGCCTCTATTGGGGGCTCGGCCTGATTTCCGGCGACTCGGTCAGCGTCTCCTCCATGACCGCGCCCGGCGAGGTGCAGGGAAACATGGGCGATGTGAGCATGAGGCGCGTGTGGCTCACGGTATCCATCCTGCCGCTGGCCGCGCTTATTCAGGGGCTGCTGTTTTTCTGCGGAAAATATCTGGTCGAGTGGGTCGGCAACCGGGTTGTGGCCGATTTGCGCAGCAAGCTGTTTTGCCACATCCACGCCCTGCCGATGCAGTTTTTCTCGCAGAGCCGGGTGGGCGAGCTCATCTCCCGGGTAACCAATGACACCACCCTGCTGACCCAGCTGGTTTCCAATGTGGTGGGCGACATCATTCGCGAGCCGTTCACCCTGATCGCCTGCATCTCCGCCATGTTTTACCTGGACTGGAAGCTGTCGCTGATCGCGCTGGTCGTTTTCCCGATTGTCATCCTGCCCGTCGCGCTGCTCGGGCGCAAAGTCCGCAAGGCGTCCAAGCGCGGACAGGAGGGGCTGGGCGACATGCTTTCCGTTGTGCAGGAAACCATCGGCGGCGCGCTGGTCGTGAAGGCGTTTCAGATGGAAACTCAGGAGGCGGCCCGCTTCAACGGGTTCAATCAGCGGGTTTTTAACATGCTGATGAAGCAGGCGCGGGCCAATTCGCTGAGCGAGCCGATCATGATTTTCTTTTCCTCGCTGGGGATCGCCGCCGTTGTGGTCTATGCCTTCAACCACAATCTGAAGCTCTCCCTGCTGCTCACCTTTGCCGCGGCCATGGTGCAGATGTACAAGCCCTCCAAAAAGCTCAGCCAGCTCCACATGCGCGTCCAGAAAGCCGCGCCCGGTGTGGAACGCATCTTCGAGGTGCTCGACATCGCCAACACCATCGAGGATGCGCCCGACGCGGTGGATTTCTCCGGAACCGTGCAGACGGTGGACTTCAACAATGTCTCTTTCGCCTATGACGACACCCCGGTGCTTTCCGGAATCGACCTCAAGACGAAAGCCGGGCAGTGCATTGCGTTTGTCGGAAGTTCCGGTGCGGGCAAGACCTCCCTCGTAAACCTGATCCCGCGCTTTTTCGATGTCACGGGCGGGAGTGTCTGTATCAACGGGACCGATATCCGCAGGTACACCGTCCAGTCGCTGCGGTCGCTGGTTGGAATCGTTACACAGGATACCGTGCTGTTTAACCGCAGCGTCGCTGAAAATATCGCCTACGGATCGTCCGATGCAGATCCGCAGCAGATTGAGGCCGCCGCGCGGCGCGCCAATGCCCACGATTTCATCATGGGGTTTGACAACGGGTACGACACCGTTATCGGCGAGCGCGGCTCCCGGCTTTCCGGCGGCATGGCCCAGCGCGTGACGATTGCCCGCGCGCTGTTCAAAAACCCGCCGATTCTCATCCTCGACGAGGCCACCAGCGCGCTCGATACCGAATCCGAACGGCTCGTGCAGGGCGCGCTCGACGAGCTGATGAAAGACCGCACTGTTTTCGTGATTGCCCACCGCCTCTCCACCATCGCCCATGCCGACTTGATCGTGGTGCTCGACCAGGGCCGGATTGTGGAGCAGGGCACGCATCGCGAACTGCTCGACGCCGGCGGAAAATACAAGTTCCTCTACGACATCCAGTTCGGCGCTTAAAGCATCTTGCGATTTAGATGCCGGTTCCGCCCTTTAAACAATTTCATTCAATGCATTTTTCAGCAGCGGCTTGAGGTCGATTTTCCGGTCCGCTGAGCCGAGAGTGCCGTCGAAAATATGCACCGCGCCGAGTTTTTCCAGCCCCTGGAAAAGCTCTTCGAATTTGTTGGGGGTGCGCGTCTGCCGGTTCATCAGAATGTCCACCCGGGCCGCGCCGAAGCTGGCGCATTCGCTGACCATCGAGGCGGAGTCGCTGGTGACAAACAGCCGCTCGCATTTCCGGATAAACGCCGGGATCGGGTTGTACGGGTCGCGCGAGTTGATCAGGGTGTAGTCGAACGGCAGCGATTCAATCAGCTGTTCAATTTGCGGCGGGGTGCGGCGCGAGGTGGTCACCCAGCGTTCGCAGCCCTCCGTCAACGCAAACGCCTGCTCCAGCTTCTGCTTCAGTTCTGCCGGATCAATCTCAGAAACGGCATTCGGTCCGCCGATGATGAAGCCGGCCGCGGCCGGCAGGGACGGGGTGTGTATTTTTTCAAATTCAGCGGCCTTTTCCTCAAAAAAGGAGGGGTCGGCCGCGCAGAGGTTGAGCGGCAGTTCGGTGACGTTGCTCTGTTTGGGCGGGTGATCGTAGGCGGGGCAGAGAATGGCGGCGAAGTCGGGGCGGTATCCGTTCGGGTTGAGGATCGCGACGTTCGGGATGCCCAGTTTGCGTGCCATCACCTTGTTCGGGTAAAAGGTGGTGGAGCCGGTGGAGATGAGCAGGTTGAATTTTGAAGCCCGAAACGCGAAGCTCGAAACGTGAAACAGTTTTTCGGTGTAGACCCCCGTGCGGTCGAGCAGGTACGAGATGGCTTTTGCGGGTTTGCTCCGGTAGCCCGTCTCCACCAGTTCATAGTCGAGGCCGAGGTGCCGGCAGAGGGCGATCGACTGGTTTTCGTGCCCCGGTTTTCCATCGGTGAGAATCAGCGCTTTCATTATTCCCTGTTTCTGTTTGATCGGTTTCGTTCAGATACACAATGGGTTGGGCGGCCATCCGAAATCCCTAGATGGAGGAGCCGCTGCTCTTCCAGCGGTTGTGCATCCAGAACCACTGCTCCGGATATCGGCGGATCAGCTTTTCCAGTTCACGCTGGTGAATCTGGGTGAGTTCCGCAATCTGTTCCTCTATCGGCTGCCCGTTGTCCGCCCATGGGATCGGATCGCCCGCCACCAGCCGGTAGCGGCCCCGGCCGATATGAATCATGGCCACCGCCACCACCTGCACGCCGAGTTTAATCTGCAGATAGGCCGACGATTTGATGGCGTAGGTCTGCCGGCCGAAAAAGCTCACCGGCACGCCTTGGCGGCGGCTGCTTTTAATGTCGATCAGCAGCCCGACATGCTCGCCGCGCTTGAGCGCCCGCGAGACCTGCGGCAGCGCGCGGTCCTTGTAGATCACGCTGTTGCCGAACGATTCGCGCATGGGGGTCACCAGCCGGTCGTCGATCAGCCGGTTGCTTCCTTTGCGGGCAACCACGTGTCCGCGCCGTTCGAGCTGCGAGCCGGTGTAGTGCGACAGCAGCTCAAAGTTGCCGAGGTGCCCGGTGATGGCCAGCGTGCCCAGCGGACTGTTCTGCTCAATCTGCCGCAGGCGCGGCAGCGCATCGCCCTCCACCATCTTCTCCAGCTCGTTGCGGCCGATTTTTCCGGACAGAACCATCGACGATTCGGCGATCAGGCGTCCGAAGTGGGCGTAGGCCGCCCGCGCGATCCGGCGGCGCTCCCCGCCGCAAAGCTCCGGAAACGCAATGCACAGGTTTTTCATCGTGATGCGCCGCCGGCCGGCGCCGAGTGCGTAGAACAGCATGGCGAAACCGCGGCAGACTCCATAGATGACGGCGGCGGGGCAGATCCGCAGCAGATGGAAAAAACCTTTGGTCAGAGCGTATTCTGTTTTTTCGCGGACCGGATTCATTCGCCGCTTGCCGGGGTCAGCAGATCGTTCAGGTACAGCTGCGTTACGAGATCGCAGTCGAGGCGGTGCCCCGCCTTGTAGGAGGTGATTTCGCCGGCAAAGCGCGCGTCCGGAATCAGCGCGATGGCGGCGAGCAGGTCGAGCACGCCGCGGTGCCAGACCGCCTCGAGCGATTTGCCGTCGTGGATCAGCCGCGGCTGATTGTGATAGCCGGTTTTCTTGGCAATCAGGATGTTTTTGTCGGAGTAGCCGAGGTTGCGGATGTCGGCGAAGATTTTGCCGACGGTTTTGCAGTAGAGCATTTTTGCGTAGGGGGTGTTGGTGCGCGCCTCCGCGCCGGTCAGGGTGGTGGCCGGGTTCACGGGGAACACGAGCCGCTGCTGTCCGATCGCATTGGGAAAGTTCACGGCGGCGTCGATGGTCAGCGTCGGCACGCTTGTGCGGCAGGGCGCGAGGGTCAGGAACTGTCCGCCGGCCCAGCCGAGCGTGACCGGCTCCTTGACCGTCACATACTTCACCTCGCCGCCCAGCGTTTGGCGGCCGGCGCGCTCCAGCGCCTCGAGCAGGTCGAGGCTGCCGCGCTCAAACAGCGGCGGGTCGCCCGAGTCGATCTTGATCATCAGGTTGTCGATATCGAGCCCCATGCGCAGGGCAATGATGTGCTCGACCATGCGCACATAGTTGTGCGGATTGCCCGCGCGCAGCACGATATTGCTGACAACGGCCCCGGTCGTCCAGACGTTGTCGATCGCCACGCGGATCGGCAGGGAGTTGGGCTGGTCGATGCGGTCGAGCCACCAGCCCTCGCGCTCGGTCGGTTCGAAGGTGATGGTGGTGGTGGATTTGCCCGCAAAGGTGCCCGGGCCCGACACCGTGACCGCCTGCGCGATGGTCTGCGCCTCCTTGCGGGGGGCGGGCGCCGGCCGGCCGGTCAGGTCCAGGTCGACCGGAATGGTGTTGAACTCATGGTAGGCGGCGTCCACAACCGCCTGATCGCCCGCCAGCAGGCGGCCGGGAGTTTTTTCATTGTCCATTGTATGAAATCCGTTGTTTTGCTGCTCAAAAATACGGGCCACATGATACGGAAGCGCCTCCGGCGTTGCGAGTTCCAAACCTTGGAACTTTCCCGGCCGGATTTTCCAGACCCTGAAAAAGATTGAGAAGCCCTCCGCTTGTGCTCCCGCGCTCAAATCGGCATCATACTCCGCCATGAATATTCAACGCTTCAGACCGCTCGCCTCGCTGCTGACCCTGTTTATTGCCGCGCCGCTGCTCGCGGCGCTCCTGTCGCCGTGGGTTTACCGCTGGCTGCAGAGCTTTGCTGAAGAGGACTCGATGCTCGACGCGCCGTTCTACCGGGTCACCGCCCGGCTGGTTTTGATCCTGGTCGCGCTGCTGCTGGTGCCCGCCTATAAACTCAGCGGCATGCAGGGCCGCGACGACTGGGGCCTGCGTAAAATTTCCAGCCGCTGGAAATGGGTCGGGGTCGGGCTCGCGATCGGCGTGGGGTCCATGCTGATCACCTACCTGCTGGGCTCGGCGCTCGGGGTCTTCGTGTGGGACACCCGCGGCAAAGCCGTTTCCTATTTGATCCGCAAAACCGTTCAGGCCGTTCTGGGCGGGCTGTTCATCGGCTTCTTCGAGGAAATCCTGTTCCGCGGCTACATCCAGAACGCGCTCCGAAAAAGCCTCGGCCTGCTGCCTTCCATCCTGATCGGCAGCGCGTTCTTTTCGATCGTTCACTTCATGCGTCCGCTCAACCCGGAGGTGATGGGCGAATGGAATTCCGGCCTGCTGCTCTTCGGCAATCTGTTCGCCCGCGCGGGCGACAGCTTCCTGCAGGAGGCCTGCACGCTCTTCTGCATGGGCGCGGTGCTGGCCACCATCACTCACTGGATGCGCTCGGTCTGGCTGGCCATCGGCCTGCATGCCGGCTGGGTCTGGGTGATGATGCTCTTCCGCCTCTACACCGAAAACCAGGAAAACCTGCTCTGGCTCTACGGTGAAAACGACTGGGTCTCCAAAGCCTGGATCGGCCCGATCATGGCCACGCTCGTCTGGATCGGCGCCATCCTCTCCCGCAGAATCTGGATGGCCGCAGGACAGAAGACCGCGGCGGACTGAAATGCCGTGCTTTGCGTTTTGGTCTTGACCATTCTGCAGTTTGCCGCATTTCAGGTGGTCATGGATCTTCCTTATGTTGATGTGGATTGCTTTAAATACAGCGCTCCGGTAGTTGTTCCGGCGCAAACATTTCTTTCGCAACTGATATAAGCTGATATGGACGAAAAAAAAATAGTTAGATCGGCGGGGATTGTCAGCGGCCTGACTTCGCTCAGTCGTCTGCTCGGGCTGGTGCGCGATGTGCTGATGGCCGGCTTGTTCGGCACCTCGCTGGTGGCCTCCGCGTTTTTTGTGGCCTTCACCGTACCCAACCTGTTCCGCCGCCTGTTCGGGGAGGGCGCGCTCTCTGCCGCGCTCGTTCCCGTTCTGATTGAAACCCGCGAGAAAGAGGGCGATGCTGAGGCGTGGACTTTCGTCAACCGGGTGCTCTCGCTGACACTCGTTGTGCTCACCGCCATCACCGCGCTGGTCATTTTCGCAGCCATGCTCATTCATCCCGCGAGCCCCCGAACCGCCGCCGTGTTCGAGCTGCTTCAGATCATGATGCCCTACATGATTTTTATTTGCCTCGCCGCCGTGTCCATGGGCATTCTCAACGCCTTTCATCACTTTGCCGTCTCCGCCTTTGCGCCGAGCATTCTGAACATCCTGTGGATCGGCACCTTGCTGTTTATTGTTCCGAATGTCGGAGACACCCCGGAAGAGAAGATCCGGGCGGTCGCCTGGTCGATTCTGCTGTCCGGTTTTCTGCAATGGGCGGTGCAGTGGCCGGTTCTGCGCCGTTTCGGATGGACGCCGCACTTTTCCAATGTCTGGAAAACCCCGCGCATCCGAAAAATGCTTCTGCTGATGGGGCCCGCCGCGCTGGGGATGGCGGTGCTTCAAATCAATGTGATGGTCGACCGGCTGCTCGCCATGTGGGTCAGCGCCGAAGCGCCCGCCGCGCTGTCCTACAGCGAGCGTCTCATCTATTTTCCGCTCGGCATCATCGCCACCGCGCTCGGTACGGTTCTGCTGCCCGTTTTTGCCGGGCACGCTGCCCGCGCGGATCATCAGAAAATCCGGGAAGGGGTCTCCGACGGCCTGCGCCACATCCTGTTTGTGATGATCCCCGCCTCCGCCGGATTGCTGGTGATGGCCGAGCCGCTGGTCCGGATGATTTATGAACATGGAGAATTCACCGTCCATTCGACCGGGCTCACCTCCCTTGCACTGCAGGCCTATGCCCCCGGTCTGGTTGTGTTCAGCCTGGCGAAGATTTTTGTGCCCGCCTTCTACGGCATGCAGGATACCCAGACGCCGGTCAAAATCGGGCTGATCGCCGTGGTGCTCAACTTTGTGCTCAACATCACCTTTGTTCTGACTCTTCCTCAGGGGGTCAAGCATGCCGGGATCGCTTTTGCCACCGTGCTCTCGTCCGCCTTCAACATGGCCTGCCTCGCGCTCATTCTGCAGCGCCGCATCGGGCGGCCGGACTGGAAAGGCGTGGGGGCGACGGCGCTGCGCTGCACGGCCGCCGCCGCCCTGATGGCCGCCGCGGTTCTGTTCGTTTACGGACTTTTTCCAAGCATTGGAAAAAGCCGGCAGATCCTGGCGGTGCTCGTCAGCATCGCCGCGGGCGGCGGGGTCTACCTGATCGCCTGCCTCCTGCTGCGGGCCCCCGAACTGCGCGACTTTTTGAAAGCGGTTCGGCGCAACTGAGATGAGCCCTCGCAGAGCCGCAGAGAACGCAGAGCACTTCTGCGGCTTACTTTCGGAGATGGGCCGCCGGGACGGCGGCGGTGCGTACCGCAGGCGTCCCGCCTGCCGAGATGCCGCAATGCAGTTGCTATTGGATGACGAGGCTGCCGTCGTCGCGGAATTTCCAATCACTGGAAAAGGCGACTTCCCAGAGATGGCCGTCCGGGTCGGAGAAGTAGCCGCTGTAGCCGCCCCAAAAAGTGTCCTGCGCCGGCTTTTCGATTTTTCCGCCGGCGGCCTCCGCCATTTTCAGCAGCTGGTCGACCTCTGCCTGCGTGCGGGTGTTGTGGGCGAGGGTGATGCCGGGAACCCGGGATGCCGGCTGACCGGGACGGTTCGCCCCGCCTTTGGAGTCGGAGTTACTGGGTAGGGCGATGCCTCCGGCGGAGCCGTACACATCGCCCGCCAGCCTGTCGATGGGGTAGAGTGCCAGGCAGACGCCGGCGGTTTTGAAAAACGCAATCGGATCCTCTTCTTTGGCGGATGTCGGCAGCCCCAGCCCGTCGCGGTAAAACCGCACCGCCCGCGCCATATCTTCTACGCCCAGCGTGATTATGCTGATTCTCGGTTCCATTGCGCCGTAGTGCTTTTTATTGAAGGATGTGCGGGGTGAGGGTGATGTCGGTGCTCATGCTTTTTCCGCGGGCACCGCGTCCGATGAAGAAGCGGGTGCTGAAGTCCTTGTCCTGGTTGAATCCGCCGATGTGGATGGTTTGTCCGTCCGCCGCCACCACCTCGGTGGCGAGGTGGGTGAACTGGATGGTCTGCCGGGTCCCGTCTTCGAGCCGGCCGCTCAGCTCCGGAATCAGCCGGACGCGGATGAGTCCGGCGCCGACGATGGTCGGCTCGATTGCCAGAAAGGACCCCACATCGCGCCACTCAATGCCGACTTCGCGCACGTAGCCGTGGCGGTAGCCGTATTCGGTCAGCCAGCGGATTTCGGGCACCCGCTCGCCGACGCGCAGCGAGGCGGATTTTCCGTCCATGGCCACCAGCATCTGGGTGGTGTTTTCGGTCGCAGTCGAGCTGCGGTCATAAAAGCGGCCGTCGATCGCGCCGTGCATGCGGCCGTTGCGGATGATGAGCGGCCCGCGCGGCTGGATTCCGGCCCCGCGGTCGTACGAGGCGCCCTGGCTGCCGAACTGCACGTTGATCTGTATGTTTTTCGGCGGGGCGTCGAGTTCGCGGAGCATTTGCTCAACATGGCGGTGCTGCTCGGCGGTTCCCTTGACAACCAGCCGGTTCTCCACGGCTTCAATCTGCAGGTTGTTGGTGGAGGGGCTCATCATGAAAATGACCGCGGCGGCCTCCTGCGGGTCGGAGAAGCGGACCGGGTAGACCTTCAGCGCCGGCTCCTCGGCCATGACGCTGAGCAGACCGCCGAAAAGAACAGTTTGAAGGGTGCGCAGGGGGGACATAGCGGAACTCCTTTCGTTGCAGAAAGAATTCTACCCCGCATTCCGGAAATTGCCACTTCGATTTCACGCCGCCGTCCGGAGCCTCACAAATAGAGGCTCCGTTCCCCGGGATCGGTGCAGCCGGGCACTGCCCGCCGCCATACATTCAGCGCGAGGCCGCCGCGCTACAACTCAATGGATTTGATCAGCGGAAGGTCCGCGCTCGACGAGCCGGCCTTGACTTCAAACCGCCCGGGCTCCAGCACCCACTGCTTTTTCTCGGCGTCATAAAAGCGGAAGGCGTTCTTGTCGAGAGGAATGGTCACCGTTCCGGTTTCCCCGGGCTGGAGTTCAATCCGTGCAAACCCGGCCAGCTCTTTGACGGCCTGTTCCACCCGGCTCTCCAGGTCGGAGACGTAGACCTGCACGACTTCGGTTCCGGTTTTCGAACCGGTGTTTTTCAGGGTCACCTGAGCCACCGGGGACCCGCCGGCATCTGAACCGTTAAGCGTCAGCGACTGATACGCAAAATCGGTATAGCTCAGCCCGTGCCCGAAGGGGAACTGCGGCGCAATCCCTTTGCGGTCAAACCAGCGATATCCCATGAAGATTCCCTCCCGGTACGGAACATGAACAGGCTCTTTCGGCTTCACGTGCGCCATCAGGCGCTTCAGCTCAGGCGATGGATCTTCGGGGGCTTCACCTCGGATCCAGTACGACTTGTATTCATGATGTCCGTCCCAGTAGGGCTTGCCGCCGATGAAGTTGTATTCGGGGTCCACGCTGTCCTTAAACTCTTTTTCGATGGAAAACGGCAGCCGGCCCGACGGATTGACCGCCCCGCTGACCACATCCGCCAGGGCCGCGCCCCGCTCCTGCCCCAGGAAATAGCACCACAGAACCGCTTTCACCTTCGGCAGCCACGGCATATCAAACCCGTTACAGGCGCTGACGATCAGGACCGTGTTTTCATTGAGCGATGCAATCCGCTCAATGAGCGCCCGCCTGTCATCCGACAGCTCGAAAGGAATATCCTGCCCTTCGCCCGATTCCTTGGACACGCTGCAGAGAACCACCTCCGCCGCGCGGATGCGCGCATCGTCGGCCTCCTGCGGCAGCACACAGGTGACGGCGGCACCGAAGGTTTCCTTCAGGGACTCGGCAAACGGCTTGTGATCATAGCCGACCACGTGGCCGCTTCCCTTCCCGGTGTGCACCTCCTCGTCGCCGATAAAAAGGATTTGGGCATCGCGGTCCAGCGGAAGAATGCGGTCCTCATTTTTGAGCAGGCAGATGGCCTCGGCGGCCGTCCGGCGGGCCACTTTCCTGTGTTTTTCGAACAGCGCCTCCTTCACCTGCGGCCGGTCGCGCTCGCGGTCATAAAGCCCGGCGGCAAAGAACGTGCGCAGGTTGCAGCAGATCATGCGGTCGAGCTCGCGCTCGACCTCTGCGGTCCGCTCCGGCGACGTCTCCAGATGCCGGCGGATGTACTGCTGGAACACGGCGGAATTGGGCATGTACAGGCTGTGGCCGGACGTCGAGGCCAGATGGGCCCGTTCTGCAAAGTAAGTGAGGCCCTGCCAGTCGCTCATCGAGATGCCCCTGTACCCGTATTCTGTGCGCAGCAGGTCGTTGAGCAGCGGTTTGTTCATGCAGGCGGGGATTCCGTTGACCTGATGGTTGCCGGTCATGATCGCGCCCAGCCCGGCCTCCTGGATCGCCGCCTTCCACGGCGGCAGGTAAATCTCGCGCAGGGTGCGCTCATCGACGTCGTAGCTGGCGAAATGGCGGCAGAATTCCGTGTCGTTGCAGACGAAGTGCTTGGCCGTGGCCACAACCCCGCAGCTCTGCAGCCCCTTGACATACGCCACAACCATCCGCGACGTCAGCAGCGGATCTTCCCCCATGTATTCATAGGCCCGTCCTCCGGCGGACGTGCGGTACATATTGATGCCGGGACCCAGCAGCACATCCACCCCCAGCGCGCGGCACTGCTCCCCGACCGCCCGCCCGAACTCCTCGGCCAGGGCCGGATCCCAGGTTCCCGCCAGGGCCAGCACCCCGGGGAATGAAACCGATTTCAGCCGGCCGCCGCCGATCAGGGTCAGCTCCCCCTTTCCGGACAGATATTTCGCCCATTGACGCCGTGTCAGACGCACGCCCTGCGACGCATCCGCGCTTACAATTTCGCGCAGCCCCAGCCGTTCAACGGGCGGGAAACTGAATGCGTTGACGCCGCCGGTCAGGGTCAGTTTTTCATCCAGCGTCAGCCGCGCGATCACATCCGCCGCCCGCGCATCGGGCGATGCGTTCGGATTCCGATACAGCGCTTCGTCGCCAAACAGATGACTCACCCACAGGATACAACCCAAAAACAACACCCGTCTGCTCATTTTCGTCCTTTGCTTTCAATCGTTTTCTTGCGGAACCCTCTGCGCTTTTCCTGTCGGCCGAAGGGCGCTGGGCGGCCGGTCGGGCCATTCTTTTCTAATGCCAGCTGCGGTTCGGTTCGGCAAGACTTATGTTATGTCATTCTGTGTGCGGTTCCTGCACCTTTGCGGCTCAGAGAGGCTCCGCGCCGGAATGCGGAGCCGCGCGGCACAGTCGGAACGCAGCCGGCAGGCAGGGCCGTCCTGCGCCCGGAAGGCCCGGATATTTTCCAAAGTCTGGAGTGTTTGCTTTCTAAGAGTGCCTGTGTAGGATGCGTGCATTCATGAAACAGTCCTTTTCTCTATTCCTGGCGTTTAAGTACCTCAAGCCGAAGCGCTCGTTCCTGTCGGTGGTCACCCTGCTGTCGCTGCTCGGCGTTATGCTCGGCGTCGCGGTGCTGATCATTGTGCTGTCGGTGATGACCGGTTTCGACGAAACCTGGCGCGAAAAAATTCTCAGTTTCAACGCGCATGTCAAAGTCAGCGAATACGGCGGGGTGATCCACCAGCCCGAAAAACTGCTCAAGGCGATTGAGGAGATCGACGGCATCACCGGCGCGGCGCCCAACCTGGAGGGGCTGGTGTTTATCCAGACCGAAAACGACAACGTGCACACGCCGATGCTGCGCGGGGTCGATCCCGACCTGGAGCGCACAGTCAGCCGGGTGCCGGACTGTATTGTGGAGGGAGAGTTTTCCGTCGGCTACGGCGAACTCGTCATCGGGCAGGACCTGGCGCTGCGTCTCGGGCTCAGCCTGGGCGACACGGTGCTGATTTATTCCCCGCAGAATTTTGTTTCGCAGGATGAACTGCGTTTGCCCGAGGAACTGACGGTCAGCGGCATCTTCAATGTCGGCATGTGGGAGTTTGACGCCAATTTTGTGCTGACCTCCCTGGCGACCGCCCGTGCCATCTACGATGTGGAGCAGGGGGTTCATAATATTCAGATCATGACCGAAAAGCCGATGGAGGCGCCGCTGATCGCCCGGCAGCTCCAGGAACGCCTCGGGCCGTACTTCAGCGCGCGCAGCTGGATCGACCTCAACCGCCAGATGTTCACCGCGCTCCAGACCGAAAAGAACATGATGTTTTTCCTGCTGATTTTCATCACCATCGTCGCCGCGTTCGGGATCACCAACACGCTGATCACGCTGACGGTTCAGAAAACGCACGAGATCGGCCTGCTCAAGGCGCTCGGCTTTGCCAACCGTCGCATCGTCGCCATTTTCCTCTGGATCGGCGCGGTGCAGGGCGTGATCGGCACCGGCCTCGGCCTCGGCCTCGGCCTGCTGGCGCTCAAATACCGCAACGAACTGCTCAACTTCATCTCCGCGCAGTTCCGCGTCGACCTGCTGCCCAAAGAGCTGTACCAGCTCAGCCAGATTCCGGCGCACACCACCGCGAGTGACGTCGTTACCGTCTGCGCCACCGTGCTGGTCATCTGCACCCTGGCCGGCCTGGTCCCCGCCTGGCGCGCCGCCCGCCTCGAGCCCGTGGAGGCGCTGCGCAATGAGTAGTCCGCACCAGGCGCTCCGTGCCGACCGGGTGACCGCTGTCAGCTCCCGGGCGCATGCCGCCCGTGTCCGCGCCGGACTGGCCGCTAGCTGCGAGCGGGCCGAGTTCTGCGGCGCGCGGAGAATGCGATGAAAAAGGGGCTTCTCATTGTTCTTCTGGCGGTTGCCGCTTACGTCGGCTTTTTTTCGTTTATTCGCGATTTCCCGGAACGAATGAAGCCGCGGCAGGATCCCAATCCGTCGCTGCGGACGATTCTGTTCGTCAGCCAGGTTCTGGATGTGATTCAAAGTCCCGAGCGGCAGAAATATGTTTGGCATTATCTGTTTTATCCGGCGGACCGGGCGCTGGGCAGGGCGTTCGATCTGCTGAGTGAAGGCAATCAGGTCGAGGCGGAAGAGGTGGTTTCCTGGGCGGTCCTGCGGGATCTCGACAATCCGGAGCTGCTGTTTGCCAAAGCGGTGCTCGAGCGCTCGCGCTGGAGTAAATGGCTGGCAGACGAGTGCTTTTACTTTTTGCTGGAGAATGCGCAGCATGACCCGCTGATTGCGGCGGCCGCGGATCTGGCGCTTCAGCTCGATCAGGAAAAGTTCCCTGACATCAATCTGGCGGAGCTGATCCGGCTGTCCGATGAGAATCCGGACAACATCTATCTGCTGTGGCTCTCCGCCATTCAGTGCCGCGAGCAGGCGCAAAAAAAAGGCGAGACGGATGCGTTCCGGCAGAGACTCGGACGGAAAGGCCGGGAGCGCTACGAAAAACTGCTCGCGAGATTTGATGTCGGGCCGGTGCTGCTGCATCAAACGTA
Source organism: Tichowtungia sp. (assembly GCA_041584215.1). Classification (GTDB taxonomy): domain Bacteria; phylum Verrucomicrobiota; class Kiritimatiellia; order Kiritimatiellales; family Tichowtungiaceae; genus Tichowtungia. The sequence goes on from JBFHEM010000021.1 coordinate 35,269, forward strand.
TGCCAACATTCTGGAGGACTATTTAAAGGACTATGAAACGGCATTGAAACACCGCCGCATTGCGGTTTCGCAAGAAGTCAAAAGTTGGTCTTTAGAGGGGCTTGGCAGTACGCTGACGGAACTGGAGAAATATGATGAGGCGTGTACTGTTTGGGCTCGCGCGGCGCAGGTTGCTCCTGAAGATTCGAGCGTATGGGGGAATTGGGGTTGGACGTTGCGGAAAATGGGTCGCTATGAGGAGGCGCTTGAAAAGCATCAGGAGGCCTGCCGTTTAAATCAATCCTCTTCATATAATCAGTATTACGCCGGCAAGTGTCTGGAGGAACTGGGTCGTTTCGACGAAATGATGCCGTTTTATCGCCGGGCCACTGAGCTCGAAGACAGGCGCGGGCAGTTCAAGATGGGATATCTTCATCACAAAGGGATTGGAGTCGACCAGGACTTTGAAAAGGCGGCGGAGTGGTATCGTTTGGCCGCGGATCAGGGGCATGCGATGGCCTGGCATAATCTGGGCTTGTTATACGGAGGGGGACTGGGCGTCCCGCAGGACTATGGTCAGGAGGTCGCCTGTTTTCAGGAGGCATTGAAAATGGATCCCCATCATGCTTATGCACTGAATGGCTACGCATGGCTGCTGGCGACGTGCAAGGACGAGTCGTTTCGCGATTATCCCAAGGCGGTTGAGCTGGCCGAGCGATCCGTCGAGCAGAATGAACAGAGCAACAGTCTGGACACCCTGGCGGTGGCCTATGACCGCAACGGCCAGTATGACAAGGCGGTTGAGGCGCAAAAGCGGCTGATCGCCCTGCGCCGGAAACGAAACCCCGCTCAGCCGGTTCCTGAGACGATGCTGCAGCGGCTGCAGCGGTTCGAAAAGAAGGCGGCGGAGTCAAACAGATGATTTCCAGACCTTGGAAAAATGCCGCGGAAAAGTTCCAAACCCTGGAAAAAACAGAGATGAAATTTTCCAGCCTTTGGAATAAACGAACGATGAACAGCAGAATGATTTTCAGAACGGGTGCGTTTGTGTTGAGCGGACTGCTGCTGGTCGGCTGCGTGTCTTCGGACCGTGCAGCGTCGGACGCAGACACGGTCCCGGAGGGGCTGGCGCTCCCCCGTGCATGCGACGAGTCAGTCAACCTGCTGAGCGGGGGAAAGCAGGGAGAGGCCGAAGAGGTGATCGATGCGGCGCTCGCTGTGGATATGGGCAGTGCGGAACTCTTGTTTGCCAAAGCGGTTTTGCGGCGCTCCCGTTGGGTGAAGATGGAGGCGCTGTATTATTTTTCTCAGCTGATCCATGGCTTTCCGTTGACGGTCGAGGCAAAAGCGGCCGAGCTGTCTGTGCTGCTGGATGCCGGAGTCGAGGTTGAAAAGAACCTGGGCGCCCTGATTCGGCTGTCGGACGGGAATCCCGATAACCTCTATCTTCTCTGGCTCTCCGCCGTTCAGTGCCGTGAGCAGGACAAAGGAGCGCAGGGCCATTGGCGGTACACAAAACTGCTTGAGCAGTTTGAGGTCGGTCCCGTCATGGTGCACCACACTGTTGCCAACATTCTTACTGAGAAGCTTAAACAATACGACGAAGCGATGGTGCATCGGCGTGCAGCGGTCTCAATGGAGTCACGAGGTTGGAGCCTTCAAGGACTGGCCAACACGCTTTCCAGTATGGGGTCTTATGAAGAATCCTGCGATGTCTGGGCGAAGTGTCTGGCGATGGAGCCGGACAATGATCTGTATTGGTACCAGTGGGGGTGTGTGCTGTTTAAGATGAAGCTATATGAGCAGGCTTTGGAGAAATTCAGTGAAGCTGTTCAGCTTAATTCTGAACAAAGCTGGTGTTTTTATCAGATGGCGCTCTGTAACAAAAGGCTGGGAAATCGTGACGAAATGGAGGCGCAGCTTCGCCGAGTCCTTGAGCTGGGTTCTAATCAATTTGCAGTGAAGCTGGTTTCATCCCTTGAGGGCGGGCTTGATGTGGAAGAGAACCTCGCAAAAGTCATGGGTGTCCTGGATGAAATTGCGTTGGTAGAGCAAGCCCGTGAACTGGCTGGTTTGGGATCATTGTATGAACGGGGATTTGGAGTGTCCCGGGATGTTCTCAAAGCCGTTGAAATGTATCGTGAAGCGGCTGGCATGGGCAATGAATTTGCAGCGATTCGGCTGGCGGACTGCTATGCTGCAGGGCGTGGCGTGGAGAAGAATGATGATGAAGCGTTTCGGCTGTATAAGCAGGCGGCGGAGAATGGCAACCTGGAAGGACTGGTTGGTTTAGGTGACTGTTACCATTATGGGTATGGAGTAGAGCAAAGCCCGAAAGAGGCCGTGCGCTGGTATCAAAAAGCTGCAGAGCAAACCAACACGGTCGCTTTGATGCGTTTAGCCGACTGCTATGAAAAAGGCGCAGGGATTGAGCAGAATGATGAAAAAGCTCAAGAGTGCTATCGGAAAGTCATAGAAAAAAGCCCCAGCCATAAAGAGGCACGTAAAAGGCTCAAAGAGGGAGGCCTGTACGCCGAGTTGATCAATGCCGCTGAGCGCGGCGATGCGGTGGCGCAGAGGAAACTAGGGTTCGAGTATCAGTGGGGCGACGCAGCGTTCAGGAACCCGTTGCTGGCTGTTCGCTGGTATCGGGCGGCGGCGGATCAGAATGATGTGGACGCTCTCTGGCGGCTGGCGCGCTGCTATGCCGATGGAACCGGAACGGCTGTGAATGAGCCCGCCGCGCTGGCGTGTTTTGAACGTTCGTTGTCTTTGGCGCCTGAGCATCTGACGGTCTGGTTCAGCTTTGCCCGGTTTCTGGCGACGTGCGAAAACGACGGAATCCGCGATCAAAAACGGGCGACTGTGCTGGCTGAAAAAGCCGTTGCCAAACTGGAAAATGTGACGACACTGAATGTTTTGTCTCAGGTTTATGCCGCCGGCGGGCGGTATGAGGACGCATTGGAAACGGCCCGCCGGTTGGCGGCGTTTTGGGAGAAAACCTATGCCGACCGGGATCTTCCGCCACTGTTTGCGGAGCGGCTGAAAGAATATGAGCAGAAGGCCGGAGAGCAGCGGTGATTGGCCGGATCTTGAATGCCAATTTTTGTGTTCTTTGTGCTCTTTTGCGGTTAAAAATGAATTTTGAATTGAGGATGCTATGAGCGAAATTTTAAGAGCGGAAGAGGTGCACAAGGCGTACCGGATCGGCCGGAGGGCGGTGGAGGTGCTGCACGGCGTGTCGCTGAGAGTTCAGCGCGGCGAGACGCTGTCGGTGATGGGCGCAAGCGGGTCGGGCAAGAGCACGCTGCTGCATATTCTCGGCGGGCTCGACAGGCCGGATGCGGGCGATGTCTTTTTTGAGCAGACCAGTCTGGTGTCGATGAAGCCGCCGAAGCGCGCGGCCTTTCGCGCCAACCGCTGCGGGTTTATTTTCCAGAGCTACCATCTGCTGCCGGAGCTCGATGTGCTTCAGAATGTGGTGCTGCCCTCGATGGCCGCGCGGCGCAGCGATGCCCGGGCGCGCGCTCAGCACCTGCTCGAGCGGGTGGGGCTCAGCGGACGGATGGATCACCGGCCCATGGAGCTTTCCGGCGGCGAGCAGCAGCGCGTGGCGCTGGCCCGCGCGCTGATGAATGAGCCCGATCTGATTCTGGCCGACGAGCCGACCGGAAACCTGGACTCGCACACCGGCGAAAACGTGTTGCATAATCTCTTCGATTTAGCGCAATCTGAACGGCTGACACTGATCATGGTGACCCATAACGAGGACGTTGCAAGCCTTTGTCAGCGTGAATTGATTTTAAAAGACGGCAAACTGGAGGAGTAAGGACAGGCAATGAAGATTTTTTTGAATGGCGATCTGGTGGACGAAAAGGATGCAGTGATTTCGGTGTTTGATCACGGGCTGCTCTATGGGGACGGGGTGTTCGAAGGGACCCGTATTTATGAGGGCAATATTTCTTTCCTCGAAGAGCACATGGACCGCCTGTACGACTCCGCCAAGGTCATTGCGCTGAATATCGGGATGACCCGCCAGGAGATGATCGATGCGACGGTTGAGACCTGCCGGGCCAACGGGCTCAAAGACGGCTATATCCGCCATGTTGTCACGCGCGGCGCCGGCACGCTGGGCCTCAACCCCTACCTGTGCGAAAAATCGTCGGTCATCATCATCGCCGACAAGATCAAGCTGTACCCGCAGGAGATGTACGATCACGGCATGAAAATCATTACAGCCGGCACCATGCGCAACATGTCCGAAGCGATCAACCCCCGGGTGAAGAGTCTCAATTATCTCAACAACATCATGGCCAAGATCGAAGCGATCAATGCCGGGGTGATGGAATGCCTGATGCTCAATCCGCAGGGCTATGTGGCCGAGGCGTCCGGTGACAATGTGTTTGTTGTGAAGGGCAATACGCTGATGACGCCGCCGACCTGGTGCGGCGCGCTCGAGGGCATCACCCGCGACAAGGTCATGGCTCTGGCGCGCGAACAGGGGATGGATGTCGTCGAACAGGTGATGACCCGCTATGAAATCTGGACCGCCGACGAGGCCTTCCTGACCGGGACGGCCGCGGAAGTCATCGCGGTTGTCGAGCTCGACAAGCGGGTCATCGGTGACGGCACGCCCGGCCCGGTGACCCAGCGGCTGATCGATGCCTATCGCAGGCTGGTCGTGCGCGACGGCGTCAAAATCAATTTTTAAGTCCAACGGTTGAAACACGAAACCGCGTTGAATCAATAAAACGTCATTTGCCGGGTTGGCGTTTGAATGGTTGCAGGCTAGACTCCGTTGCGGTTGTCGGGATGAGTGTTTTGGATTTGTAGTTATGAAATGTGATCTGTGTGACAAAGATGCGGTGGTGCACCTGACTCAGGTGGTCAACGGAGAGATGAAGGAGGTTCATCTCTGCGAGGAGCACGCCAAAGCCCAGGGCATCGACATTAACAGCCCGATTTCCATTACCGACATCCTGATGGGTCTCGGGGCGGTCAAACAGGGCATCGAGCATGAGCTCAGCCCGTCCTGCCCGCGCTGCGGAATGGCGCGGGAGGAGTTTCGCAAGAGCGGACGCCTCGGCTGCCCCGATTGCTATAAAACCTTTATGGCCGAGCTGGCGGTCGCCATCAAGGCGATGCACCACGGCACGCAGCATGTCGGGAAAATCCCGGCGCGCGAAGGGGTGCAGACCCGCATCAAGTCGCAGGTCGCCCGCCTGAAAAAGGAGCTCGATGCCGCTGTCGCCCGCGAGGATTACGAAAAGGCGGCGCAGATCCGCGACCAGATCGCCGCGGCCCGCGCTCAGGTTGAAGACTCGGAAGGCGGTGCACAATGACGCTCGACGGACTGCTTGAACGCCACGGGGGCTGGCTCGAATCCGGTCCCGCCGAAGGACCGGTCATCAGCAGCCGGGTGCGCTTCGCCCGCAACCTGCACGACACCACCTTTCCCGGCTGGGCCTCCAAAGACGTGCGCGACCGCGTTTGGAATGAGGTCGTCAAGGCATTTGACCAGGTGGATCGCGGCACCGAGTTTCTGCGCTGGCGCATGGACGAGCTGCAGCCGCTGGAGCGCGAGCTGCTTTTCGAACGCCATCTGATCAGCGCCGAGCTGGCCGAGCGCAAAACCGGCAGCGGCCTGTTTGTCAGCGAAGATGAATGCCGGGCGGTGATGGTCAACGAAGAGGACCATATCCGCCTGCAGTCGCTTCAGCCCGGCCTGAATCTTCAGCATGCGCTCGAACAGGCCGAAGCGCTCGACAACGACCTGGAAAAAAGCCTCACCTACGCCTTTTCCTCCAAACTCGGCTATCTCACCGCCTGCCCCTCCAATGTCGGCACCGGGATGCGCGCCAGTGTGATGCTGCATCTGCCGGGCCTCTGCCTGACCGAGGAGATCAAGCCGGTGATCAACGCCGTTTCAAAAATCGGTCTCGCGGTGCGCGGCATGTGGGGCGAGGGCTCCGAGGCGGCCGGGCATATGTTCCAGATCTCCAACCAGATCACGCTCGGCAAAACCGAGCTCGAAATTATTGCCCACCTCGACCAGATTGTGCTCGAAGTCATTGAGCATGAGAAGAACGCCCGGCTGCGCCTGATGGAAACGCAGGCCCTCCGCGTGCACGATCATATCGGCCGCGCCTACGGCATTCTGGCCCACGCCGCCATGATGAACTCCAACGAGGCGCTGGACCTGCTTTCCGGCCTGCGTCTGGGGATCGACCTCAATCTGATGCCGGAACTCGGCCGGCACGATATCGATCAGCTCTTAATCCAGATTCAGCCGGCTCACCTGCAGAAAGCCGCCGGCGCCGCGCTCAGCCCGGAGGAGCGCGACATCAAGCGGGCGGAGCTGATTCGCCGCTTTCTGGATGGAGGCGCTGAGCATGAAGGCTGATTCTTCCTGCGCTGGAGCCTGTGATTCTGACCGTTCCAGCCAGGATCATCTGGGTGATCCTCAAAAAGCACCGAAATCGAGCCGAAGGAGAAGTTGATGAAAGCATTGCTGTTGACCAATGAGTTTCCGCCCAATGTATACGGCGGCGCCGGGGTTCATGTTGAATATCTGAGCCGTGAACTGGCAAAGCTGATCCAGGTGGAGGTGCGCTGTTTCGGAGAGCAGGAGGTCGATTCCCCTTCACTGAAGGTTCGCGGCACGACGGTCGACTCCTGCCGCTTTGAGGGCTCCGATCCGCGGATCAAACCGGTCCTCAGCGCGCTGGCCCACAGCATTGATTTCAACATCAGGCCGTCGGGTGCCGATGTGGTGCACTGCCATACCTGGTATTCGCATTTCGGCGGCATTGCCGCCAAGCTTTCCTACGGCATCCCGCTGGTGATTACGGCCCATTCGCTCGAGCCGCTCCGCCCGTGGAAACGCGAGCAGCTGGGCGGCGGGTACGACTTCTCCAGCTGGATTGAAAAGACCGCCCTCGAAATGGCGGACGCCATTATTGCCGTTTCCAAAGAGACCAAAGCCGATATCCTGAAGCATTTCGATGTGGATGAGAGTAAGATCGAGATGATCTACAACGGAATCGATACGGAGCAGTATCACAAAGTCGCTGCACAGGACTGCTTCCGCAAATACGGGATCGATCCGGACAGGCCCTTCGTGCTGTTTGTCGGACGCATTACACGCCAAAAGGGAATTGTTCACCTGGTGAATGCCATTCAGTACATCAACCCGGAATGCCAGGTGGTGCTGTGCGCCGGCGCTCCGGATACCCCCGAAATCGCAAAGGAAATGAGCGATGCGGTGGAGGTCGCGCGCAAACTGCGCGATGGAATCATCTGGATCGAGGAGATGGTTTCCAAGGAGACAGCCATTGAGCTGTACTCCAATGCCGCGATTTTCTGCTGCCCGTCCATCTACGAGCCGTTCGGGATTATCAATCTGGAGGCGATGGCCTGCGAAACCCCGGTCGTCGCTTCCGCGGTCGGCGGCATCAAGGAAGTGGTTGTTCACGGCGAAACCGGCCTGCTGGTTCCGGTGGAACAGTTGAAGGAGGCGCCCTTCGAGCCGGTCGATCCCGATCAGTTTTCGATCGACCTGGCTGCCGGCATTAATCAGCTGATTGATGATCCGCAGCTGTGCGCAGCGATGGGCGCCGCCAGCCGCCGGCGCGCCGTCGAAACGTTCAGCTGGACAGCCATCGCGGAGCAAACGGTTGAGCTTTACAAAAAACTAATCTGATTCGGAGCCGCTATGATCCCTAAAGGAAGTTATATCATCATTCAGAATGTTCAGCCGCTGGTGGATGCCGGCCGCTATCCGGTTAAACGCGAAGAGGGCGACACCTTCCATGTGACCGCCGAAATTTTTCGCGAAGGGCACGACGCGCTCGGCGCGGACCTTCTCTGGCGCAAAGAGGGAGCCCGGAAATGGACCCGCGTTCCCATGACGCAGACCAATGCCGGGCTGGATCTTTGGGACGCCTCCTTTCAGCCCGAACAGATCGGCATGCACGAGTATATGATCGAGGCCTATACCGGGCATTACGCTTCCTGGCTGCACGATACCCGCGCCAAATATGAGGCGGGCCAAACGCTTGAGAGCGAGGTCATCGAGGGGATTCATCTGCTTGAGGCGACCGCAAAGCGCGCGCCCGGGGCAGAGGCCGAACAGATTAACAAATGGGTTGAAGAGCTTTCTGCGCTGAAACACAGCCGCGAACAGGCGGCCGTGATGTTCAGCGAGCCGATTGTGAAGACCGCCTGCGCCTATCCGCTGCGCAAAGGCGTTGAAACCGGTGCGAGTGCTGTGTTCCATCTGTATGTTGACCGCGAAAAGGCGCGCTTTGCCGCATGGTACGAAGTGTTTCCCCGTTCGACGGGAACCGATCCGTCAAATAGCGCAACCTGGGCCGACGTGGAGAACTTTCTGCCCTACGTGAAGGACCTCGGCTTTGATGTGCTCTATTTCCCGCCGATCCATCCCATTGGAAAGAGCTTTAAAAAGGGCCGGAATAATTCCCTGATCGCCACCGAGGAGGATCCGGGCTGTCCGTACGCGATCGGCAACGAGTTCGGCGGACATTTCGCGGTCTGCGAGCGGCTCGGCACAATGGCCGAGTTTGAGCAGATGGTGAAAAAGGCGCAGGAGATGAACATCGATATCGCCATCGACTTCGCCATCAACTGCTCCTACGACCATCCCTATCTCAAAGAGCATCCCGACTGGTTTTTCCGCCGTCCCGACGGAACCATCAAGTATGCTGAAAACCCGCCGAAAAAATACGAGGATATCTACCCGCTCAACTTTGACTGCAAAGATCGCGATGCGCTGTGGAACGAGATGAAACGCTATTTCCTTTTCTGGGCCGGGAAGGGCGTCAGCATTTTCCGTGTCGATAATCCGCACACCAAGCCGGTTATCTTCTGGGAGTGGGTCATTCGCGAGGTGCAGAAGGTGCATCCCGAAGTCATTTTCCTGGCCGAGGCCTTCACGCGTCCGCGCATGATGGAAATGCTCGCCAAGGCCGGCTTTACGCAGTCCTACACCTACTTCACCTGGCGCAATGAGAAACAGGAGCTGGTCGAATACTTCGAGCACCTGACGCAGAGTCATGTGGCCGAATACATGCGCGGCAACCTCTTCCCGACCACGCCGGACATCCTGCCGAAAGTCCTCCAGCACGCGCCTGCCGCCTATTTCAAGGTGCGCCTGGCGCTGGCCGCGACGCTCTCGTCGGTTTACGGCATGTACTCCGGCTTTGAGTTCTGCGAAAACGAGCCGTTCCCCGGCAAGGAGGAACTGAACCACTCCGAAAAATACGAGTTTAAGGTGCGCAACTGGAAGCTGGAAGGCATCCGCGGCTTTGTGCGGGCCATCAACCGCATCCGCCGCGCGAACCCGGCTCTGCAGGAGTACGATAATCTGGAGTTTGTTAAGACCGAAAACGACCGGATCCTCGGGTATGTCAAGGCGGTTGGCGCACCGGATTTCCGCAGTGTTCTGCTGATTGTGGTCAACCTCGACCCCTGGCAGACTCAGGTTTCAAACGTGGTGTTCCCGCTGACCGAATACGGCATGGACTGGCATGCAGCCTACCACGTCCATGAGTTGCTGACCGATGCAAAGTATGCGTGGCAGGGTGAGAAAAACTATGTGGAACTCTCCCCGGAACATCCGGTCCAGATCTTCCGCATTGAAACGTAAAGAGACCCGGGAGCCTGCGCCGCAGGCTGCCGGTTTTTTTTAACGCATGGGCCGCGTATAGAGCTTCTCGATGTACTGCTTCGCGGTGGTGTTCCACTCAAAGCGTGCAAGGGATGCCGCTTCGCAGATGGTGTTCCATTCCCCGGAGGATTCATCGTGAAGGCTTAATGCGGTCTTGAGCGCGGCGGTCATGTTGTCAACCTGTTCTGCGGGAGTGGCGCCTTCAAATCCGAATCCGGTTGCGCCGGGCTGCACGGTGTCGCGCAGCCCGCCGGTGCGGTGGACGAGGCACGGCTGGGCGTTGCGCATGGCGAGCATCGGCCCCAGGCCGCACGGTTCAAAGGAGCTGGGCATCAGAAAGAGGTCGCCGGTTGCGTAGAGTGCGTCGGCCAGTGCGGCGGAGCAGCCGTTGAGGAAGAGGAAGTTGGGGTGCAGCACCGCGGCTTCGGCCAGGTCGCTTTCGGTCTCGGTGTCACCGGTTCCCAGCAGAATGTAAAGCCGGTCGGCGCCCAGCGTTTCAAGGGTGTTTTCGAGGCCGGTCTTTCCGTTGGAGCCTGCGGTTTTCATCAGCAGCATTTTCGGGTCGACGAGCTGGCTGACGCTGGTGGCGATGAAGGCCGGCTCCCTGCCGGTCCGTTCCAGTTTTTCCAGTGTTTGGAAAGCCGCGTAGTCGGCGAGCGTGAGTGCGCTGCGTCTGGAGGCCCAGCGCGCGGTCTCTTTTTTGATGAGGTCGAGCAGGGCGGCCATTGTGAGGACCTGACGCTTCTCCTCAGGATATTCGCATCCGTTCAGAATCCCGTGCAGGCGGCCCTCGGCCATGGCGGTCTGCAGGTCGCCCTCCAGGCCTTCGCCTCCGAAATATTCCGGCACCCGGTTCGGCTTCAGGATTTCCCGGGCGTAGGTCGGCGAGACGGTGTGGACGGCATCGGCGAGGCGAATGCCTGCCGCCATGGGGTTCAGGCAGTCCGCCCAGCGCGGGTCGCCGAGCGTCGCGGTCAGCTCGTCGGTGAGCTCAAGCCGCGGAAACCAGCTTTCAACGGAGGAGGAGTCGCCTTCGAAGGGGCGGATGCCCTGCAGGGCCAGATTGTGGATGGTGTACACGGTGCGCAGCTCCTTGAGGTGTGCGAACACCGGGTCGAAGCGGCGCAGGATAAGCAGGAACGCGGCGTGCCAGTCGTGCAGGTGCAGCACGTCGAGCGGTCCGAACAGGTGCTGCCCGATCGCGGCGCCGGCCGCGGCATCGAAGCAGGCGAATTTGATGGCATCGGTGGCGAAGGGGCGGTCGGGGCGGTCGTGGCTGTAGATTTCGTATTTACCGCGCGCCTCATCCATTTTCTTGAAGGCGGGGTGATCGATCACGTAATGGGTGGTGCGCTCCCACTCGGCATTTTTCGGGCGGACGCGGTACAGAACGGCAATCTGTTCGGCTCCGGCGAACGGAAAGGTGATCTCGGCGATGACCTCGGCGCCGGGGGCTTCGTGGAGATAGCCGTACGACGGGGTGACCACGGAAACCTTGCTGCCGTTATGGGTCAGTGCGACGGGAATGTCGCGGATGACATCGCCGATGCCGCCGACTTTGCAGTTTGAAATTCCGTCGTTTTCCGATGCGACCATTAATATGTTCATGATGGATCTCTCTTTGTTTCAAGCTGTCGGCGGGGAATCCGGCTCAGCCTGAGTTCTCTGGTAACTGCTGCGCACGATAGCAGACCGGGTTTAAATCGGGAAAGCCATTTCCAGATTGCATTCGCGGCCAAGAGGTGCGCAGAAAACTGACGTAATTTTCCGTGATTATGGACGGGTTGCTGGCTGGGTGTTCAGAAATCGATCTTATTTCAGTGTGTTTTTGCGGTTGTTTGCGCGGCCGGCTCTGAATCGGTTGAAAATTTGACCTAAAAACAAACATTGAACTTGCTGTTTGCGCAAAACGGTGTATGTTTTCGTCAGTTTGTTAGGCGATGTTTTGTTTGGAGGTCGAAATGAGTGAAAAAATGAAGATGGATGGCGGGCAGGCGATTATTAAATGTCTGGAAGCGCAGGGTGTCGAATATATCTTCGGGTATTCCGGCGGCTCGGTGATTCCGATTTTCGATGCGATGATCACCACGCCGAGTTCGATCAAGTTTGTTCTGGTTCGCCATGAGCAGGGGGCGGCCCATATGGCCGACGGCTATGCCCGGGCAACCGGCAAACCGGCGGTCGTCCTGGTTACCAGCGGCCCCGGCGCCACCAACGTCATCACCGGCATCATGACCGCTCACATGGATTCTGTTCCGATGGTCTGCCTGACCGGACAGTCCGTTTCCTGGATGATCGGCAAGGATGCCTTCCAGGAGGCCGACATCTTTGACATCACCATGCCGGTTGTTAAGCACAGCTACCTGCTGAAAAAGTCCGACGATATCCCGCGCACGATTCGGGAGGCATTCCATATTGCAACCACCGGCCGGCCCGGTCCGGTTCTGATCGACATCCCGAAAGACATGAGCGCCGGACCGATGAATGCCGATCTCGGTGCCGAAATGGACATTCCCGGCTATAAGACTCACGCCGAGGATGAGCTCAACGCCGAGCATATTCAGAACATTGCCGAAGCGTTCGCCAAGTCGCACAAACCGCTCATCCTGGCCGGCCACGGGGTCATCATTTCCGGGGCGCAGGACCTGCTGCGTGAGCTGGCCGAAAAAATGCAGGTTCCGGTCACCACCACGCTGCTTGGCAAGGGGGCTTTCCCGGAAACCCATGAGTTGTCGCTCGGCTGGCTCGGAATGCACGGCAGTGCCTATGCCAACAAGGCCGTCTGCGACTGCGACCTGCTCGTCAATATCGGTTCGCGCTTTGACGACCGCATTCTCGGCGACCCGGCCTCGTTCTGCAAGCAGGCCACCATCGTCCACGTCGACATCGACCCGGCGGAGATCGGCAAAATGATCATTCCGGATATCCACTGCATCGGCGATGCAAGCCGCGTCCTGGAAGCACTGCTTCCGCACGTCGGCGAGCTCAACACCGTCGAGTGGCTCAAGAAAATCGAGGGCTGGAAGCTGAAATACCCGCTCAAATTCAAGCGGCAGGGCAGCCTGAAAATGCAGCATGTGATCGACGAGTTCTATAAGCTGTCTGAGGGCAGGGCCATTGTTGCCACCGACGTCGGCCAGCATCAGATGTGGGCCGGGCAGTTCTACAAGAGCGATCGCCCCAACACCTTCCTGAGCTCCGGCGGGGCGGGAACCATGGGCTTCGGCCTGCCCGCCGCCATCGGTGCGCAGTTCGGCTGCCCGGATGACCTCGTCATCTGTTTCGCCGGCGACGGCGGCTTCCAGATGACGCTCTTCGAACTGGCGACCGCCGCGCTCTACAAGCTGCCGATTAAAATCGTGGTTTTAAACAACCACTACCTCGGCATGGTCCGCCAGTGGCAGGAGCTCTTCTATGAAGACCGCAAGAGCGGCGTCGACCTGGAGGGCAACCCCGATTTCGTCAAGCTGGCTGAAGCCTACGGCATCAAAGGCTTCAACCTGCGCCGCCCGGGCGATGTCAAGCGCATCGTGAACGCCGCGCTCGACTACAGCGAAGGGCCCTGCCTCATCAACTGCGAAGTGGAGAAGACCGATAACGTCTTTCCCATGATTCCGGCGGGAAAACCCATTGAGGACATGATCATCGAGGCGCCCCGGGCCGGCAGTAAGAAGCTCGAAAAACCGACGGGATCTACGTAAAATCTCGAAGATCGAGACACCCAATTCCAAAGGAAATATGAATGACTAATTCTAAAAATATTGAAACCGATAGCTTGAACAGTTTGGGTTTCGGAGTTCTTTCGGGGTTGGGTATTTAGTCATTCGTCATTTAGGAGATATCATGATTAATAATAAGACAATCCATACGCTCAGTGTATACGTTTCCAACAAGCCCGGTGTGCTGGCTCGTATTGCTCAGACTTTTTCGCGCCGCGGCTACAATATCGAGTCGCTCGTTGTCTCGACCGCCATCGACGGGAACTTCTCCCGCATGACGATCGGCGTCAGCGGCGCCGAAGAGGGACTCGGCCAGATCATCAAGCAGGTCGGCAAACTGATCGACGTGCTGCACTGCACGGACCACACGTTTGATGACGCCGTCACCAAGGAGATGGGGCTGGTTAAAATTGCCGTCGGCACCGACGGCCGCGGGGAGGCACTGCAGATCGCGGAGCACTTCGGCTGCAAAACGGTCGACCTCACCGATGAATCCATCATGCTGCAGGTCGTCGGCGACCCCGCCAAGATCGACGCCTTGATGGGCATGCTTCAGAAGTTCAGAATCATTGAAGTCGTGCGCACCGGAAAGGTGCTCATGTCCCGCGGCGCAGACATCACCTGATGCGCTGTTCGGTTCCGGACATTCCGTCGGCACCTGCCGTTCCGGAACCCCCTCTGCTGAACAAAACAGCCCGCCGTCACCGGCGGGCTGCTTTGTGTCGGGATGAAACTCGGCCTCTACTGACGGAACTCATCCTGCCAGAACCAGATCAACTTCTTTTCCGTGATGACGTTCCGCTTGCTGCCCGACAGCGAGTCGGCCGAACGGACTGTCCGGCTGACACATCCACTGCACAGCAGCAGCAGGCAGAGCACAACCAGCATGTGTTTGATCATTTTTCGCCTTTGGAGTGGGTTGCTTAAAACGAGACCGCGCAGCGGCTGAGGGCATCAATTTTGACGGCGATTCTCGACAGCACCTCGTCCGACACGGGTTCGCTGACTTTGAGAATCGCGATGGAGCGCTCGCCGCTTTCGTCGTGCGGGTTGCGCACATCGTCGATGTTGATGTTCTCTTTGGCCATGGCGCCGGCGATTTCGCTCAGCACGCCGGGGCGGTCGTTGTAAGTGAACAGCGCAAGATGGCCCTTGGGCTCGAAGTAGAGCCCGTTGAAGCCGCCGATGCGCGAGATCATCATGCGGCCTTCGGCGACGGTGCCGCGCACGCTGATGCGTTTGAGGCTCTCTTCGTCGACCCGGGCGACCAGATCCACGGTGATGGTGTTGCCGTAGCCTTTGCTGTCATCGGTCGGCCGGCTGTCGTAGCCGATTCCCATCTCTTCGAGATAGGTGATGGCGGCTTTTTCGTCCATGGAGCGGTCGAACTCTTCGCTGAGCGCGGAGACCACCGGGACCGCCAGCCAGCTGCCGAAGCGCTGCAGGTCGCCGTAGAAGCTCGTTTCCACCTTGCTCAGCTGTGTGTCGGTGCCGATCATGGCGCGGGTCAGCTTGGCGATCGTGTAGGCGAGATCGGCGTAGGCCTCGTCGAGTCCTTCGGGGATGTCGCGGTTGACAATGTAGGAGGTCACTCCCTTTTCATCAAAGTCGATCAGCTGCTCGGCCGAGCGGCGCGCGGCGTTGTAGTTGGCTTCCTGCGTGCTCGCGCCGAGGTGCGGCACCATGATGTCGGCGATGTCGGCGATGGTTTTTTCGCCTTCCGCATCCTTGGGATACACATCGTTGAGGAACCGCAGCCCCTTTTCGGGTTTCAGGGCGCGCAGATCCTCTTCGTTGATGACGCCCGCCCGCGCGCAGTTAACCAGGGTGGCTCCGTTTTTCATCCGTCCCAGCAGCTCCCGGTTGATCAGGCCTTTGGTGTGCTCGTTTTCGGGAATGTGCAGCGAGACATAATCGCTCTGCGCAAACAGTTCATCCAGCGGGAGCAGTTTAACGCCGATGCGCTCGGCCGCTTCGTCGGACAGAACGGGATCAAAGGCCAGCACCGTGACCTCAAATCCGCGCAGGCGTTTGGCCACCAGGCGGCCGATCGCCCCCAGTCCGACGATGCCGATCGTTTTGCCCGTGATTTCACGCCCCATGAAATTTTTCTTTTCCCATTTGCCCGCGCGGGTGGAGGCGTCGGCCGGGATCACGTGGCGGGCATCGGCCAGCATCAGCGCAATCACCTCTTCGGCCACGGCGTTGGCATTGGCGCCCGGGGTGTTCATCACGTCCACCTTCTTCGAGCGCGCGTGCTTGATGTCGATCGTGTTATAGCCCGCGCCGGCGCGGATGATCACTTTCAGCGCGGGCAGCGCGTCGATAATCTCGGCCGTGACTTTTTCGCTGCGGACGAACAGGGCGTAGGTGTCGGGGTTCTGTGCCGCAAGCGCGGCCAGCTCGGTGCTGTCGTCCTGCACGACGGTATAGTTGCCGCTGGCTTCCAGCAGGTCTTTGGCTACAAGGTCCAGTTTGGTCGGAATCAGTACTTTTTTCATAATTTCAGCTCTCCGGAGATTTGATTTGTGCTCAAAGTAATGACGGGGCCCAAACGAATCAAGTGCAGACGGTTTTGTTTTTGAGGATTTTTGATGGAAGTCTATGCAGGAAAGAACATCAGTCGGTCGCTGGCCTTTCAATCTCCGGATCGAAATGTTTGACAGATAAAAAGCGATGCAATAAAAGAAATTTTAGAATTTACGTTTACGCACGTTGCCCCATCGGAAAAATCACGAATTTTTAAATGAGGTTGGAATGGAAGAGAAGGGATGGATCCTTTTGGGTCTTTTATTGCTGGCTGGAGTGCTGGCTGCCGGGGCCGTAAAGACCTTTGTTCTCGTCCCTCGAACCGTGTCTGATATTCCGGAAATTCTGGAGGCGTTTTATCAATCACGCAGCTCAATTCCTCCGATTCCGTCTCCGGTCAGCTACCGGACGGTGGCGGCTCTGCTTGCCGAAGACCGGTTTGATTTTTTGTCCACTCCGAACTGGGCATTCCCCCATAGCGGCGGAACGCTGTATCTGTCAGACAAGTCGACGCTGAAGCTTTCGCTTCCGATGATTCTGACGGCATATGAAGATCTGGTCAGCGGCAAGGTTGTGCTGACGGGAACCCCGATCGGTTCGAAGGAGATCCAGACTCTGGCAATTGTCGATGCCCCGGATTTTGCAGTGTATGATCAAAGGACATCTCTGGATAAGTATCTGATGGATGAGCTCTGGCCGCGCCGTGTTATCTGGACGGCTGTTTTGCAGGAAGAGTCCTCGTTTCTGAGCATGGTGGAGCAGACGCTGCTGTCTGCTCAGAGCGCGCAGACAGGAATGTCCGCGCCACAAATGATGACCCTGTCGGTTCCTGAGACGATAACTGATTTCCGATTGATTCAGGGGGGAGCCAGTCGGCTTGAGTTGTCCGTGCATTTACCGCCGGAGTTTATTGGAGCGACGGTTGATCTCCTGAGCAGTACCAATCTGGTGGAGGGTATTTGGAGTACGGTGTTGCAAACCAATACGACGAGTACCGGAACGGTGTTTTTGGCGGGTGCGGATATTCCTGATTTAATCTGCGAAACCAACGTGTTCTCAGGTTGGGTCGATTGTCCAGCCTGTGCGACGGACCCCAATGCAGATTGTACGAACCAAACATGGGTTGTATCCACCAACCGGGTGGTTGTCGGTGGCGGGGTGATTTACTACAAAACCTCCGCGAGTTCGCAGGTCGATAGTGATCAGGACGGACTTGGAAATCTTGACGAGTACAATCTGGGAACCGGGTATCTGAATGTAGACAGCGATGGGGACGGACTTCTCGATGGTGAAGAGGTGGATGGCGGTCTTGATCCGTTAAGCGCGAACGGTGTGCCGGATGAATTTGGCAGTCCGATGCAGAGC
This sequence comes from Tichowtungia sp., assembly GCA_041584215.1. Lineage (GTDB taxonomy): Bacteria > Verrucomicrobiota > Kiritimatiellia > Kiritimatiellales > Tichowtungiaceae > Tichowtungia. The sequence goes on from JBFHEM010000021.1 coordinate 52,549, forward strand.
GCGTCGAACGGGGTTCTGGTTGTGCTGCCGGAACGTTGCTGGCACGCGCAGGAATCATCACTGAATTTGGAGACGTATGGCGCGTACAGGGCGTACGGGGATTAAAGTTGAATGAGCCTTCGCAGGCGTTACAGCCTGTGCGCTCGTTCATAAGCAAGCGGGACGCATGCTCTACGTTCTGAATAAATGAGGTGGCAAAATGATGAACAGCAAAATGATTTTTTCAGGACTGGGAATATTGGCAGTTGCTGTGGCCGTTGTTGCCATCTGGCTTTCGCAGGAGAAAGAATCGGCATCTGAAATCGGCGCATCACAATCGGCAATCAAAAATTGCGAATCGGCAGTGCACAGGATGGCGCTGGAGTCGCCGGAGGAGTTTCAGACCCGGACGGTGGTGAAACGGGAAGCGCCGAAGCCGTTGACTGTGCCCTCAGAACGACCCAAACAGTTATCGGAAATAGAAAAATCCGCAATCGGCCCGAAGCGTAGCGCAGATAATTTTCCGCAGGGAAATAGCGACGAAGGAGCGGTTCATCATCGATCGACAATGCAAAAGGAGCCGGTGCCGGTTGAGAGTCTTTACTTCCACAAAGACTATGAGTCGATGCGTAAAGACGAAATCCGCAATCCCGATTCGAAGGAAAACCGCGCAGGGGTGGTTGCGCTGATGAAGATGCGCCAGAGGCGCGCTTCATCAGAAAGCACGAAATAATAAACCCGAAATTCGAAACAAATTTTTAATCAGGAAATTCGAGTGAGCAAAACAGTGCGATTTAAGAAATTGGGACATTCGTTTTTTGGAACTTGTTTCGTGCTTCGAACTTCGTGCTTCGGATTTTTGTTTCTGGCGATGCTGTCAGCCTCGGCAGAAACACTGGTTGGCGAATTGCCGGGTGAGTTTACGGTCAACAATCTGGGGGCGGCGAGTTATACGGTTCCGCTGAGTATTTCGCCGGGCACGGCGGGGGTGGAGCCGAGACTGGCGATCCGTTACAGCTCGCGCGGCGGCAATGGGCTGCTGGGGGTCGGCTTTGCGCTCGACGGACTTTCCAGTATTACGCGCATCGGCACATCGCTCGCGCAGGACGGTTTTATTGACGGGGTGGATTTTGACGCCAACGATCGCTTTGCGCTGGACGGGCAGCGGCTGATGCTGGTCTCCACCAATGGGGCGTACGGCGATGCCGGCACGGAGTACCGCACGGAAATTGAGAGCTTTTCGCGGGTGGTTGCCGCAGGACAGTCCGGCAGCGGACCGGCGTCTTTCAAGGTCTGGACCAAGTCCGGGCTGATCTATGAATATGGAGGCAGCACCAATTCGGCCTTTCAGCCCGGCACCAATACGACGGTCTTGAGCTGGGCGGTCAGCAAGGTGTCGGACACGCTCGGAAACTATATGACCTTCACCTACGATCAAACATCCGGCGGGCCGCTCATCAGCCGCATCGATTACACCGGCAACGCCGGCGCATCGCTCAGTCCCTACAGCTCGGTGGAGTTTGTTTATGAGGAGCGCCCGGATGACAAGCTGATGTTTTTCAGAGGCGTACAGATGGAGCAGACCAACCGCCTTTCAAAAATCGTGATGAAAAGCTGCGGCTCGTACATGCACGATTACCGGCTGAATTACACAACCAACGAAGCGGGACAAAGCGTGATGGATTCGCTCCAGCAGTTTTTCGGCGAGAGCGCCGGAGCAGACTGCCTGCCGGAAACAACATTCGAGTTCAGCGGGGTTTCGTCGGCTACCAACTTCAGTTATTCATCCGGCACGAATATTCTTCAGTCCGGGTTGACATACAGCTCCTCGTTTGACGGCGGAAGAGATCGTGTTGTGTCCGGGGACCTGAATGGAGATGGGATGAGTGATCTTGTCTGCATGGGGTATCTTCAAAGTTCCATCTGGACAGGGATTTCCCGCGGAGACGGAAGCTTTTCTTTTGAATGCGGGACCAATGTGCTGCCATCAGAACTTGAGTTCAGGACGGATAACTGCGGTCTGCTGAGCGGTGATTTTGACGGGGACGGAAAAACGGATCTGTGCGGGCTCGGGTCCTCCGCAAAGTATCGCTGGTCCGGGCTGTCCGTGGGGGACGGAACCTTCGCATGGACTGCGGGGGATGATTTTCTGCCTGCCGATTGCAAATATTATACCGGCAGAGAGGACGGGAGTCTGGCTGCAACCGGAGATTTTAACGGCGACGGGCTTACGGACATCTGCAGTTTCGGTGATGATGATAAGGCCCGCTGGGTGGGTATTTCCGACGGAGACGGAAGCTTTACCTTTACGAAGAAGTTCTCTGCTCTTCCGTCAGACCTGACCACCCATTCATTGGCATCCGGATGCTTCTGTTTTGCCGCCGATTTCAACGGCGACGGGCTGGCTGATATTGCGTCTGTCGGGGTTGCTGAAAACACCCGCTGGGTCGGGCTTTCCAATGGGAACGGAACCTTTACGTTTGTGAAGAAATTCGATGCATTTCCATCCAATCGGAGTGCCTGGTCGGGCGATGGCGGATGTGCGGTGCGGACCGGAGATTTCAATGGCGACGGGCTGGCGGATATCTGTTCGATTGGCGACGGCTCATCCTGTTGCTGGCTGGGGTTGTCCGAGGGCGACGGAACCTTCACATTCACAAGCCTGCCGTCTTCTTTGTCTTTCAGCTCCGGAATCGGCGAGTGCGCCGCCCTGTTCCGGGACTATAACGGGGACGGGCTGACCGACATCTGCTCAATGGGAAACGACACCAACCAATGCTTTATGGGATTTTCAAAGGGGGATGGGACGTTTGATTTTACGTTTGGCCCTGACTTCTCCGCGTCATGCAGCGGATCACAGGCTTCTTTTTCAGGGGATTTCAACGGGGACGGGATGACCGATCTGATCGCTGTCGGAAATTCCTGGTCGAGCTGGCTGGCTCTGAACGGCAACGAAGCGGCACGGCTGGAGACGGTGACGCAGGGCTATCAGAGTGAAACCGAACACGGGGTGGTGACAGAGATTGAGTATGCGCCGATCACCGACACCAACATTTACATCAAAGGCAGCGGCGCAAAATATCCGATCCGCGACATTATTTCCCCGATCTATGTCGTATCCGATTTGATCAAAGATAATGCGCAGGGGGGAGAATACCGCACGCAGTACGCCTACCGTTCGGCGCGCTACCACGTGCATGGGCGCGGCTTCCTCGGCTTCCAGCAGTTTATCTCCTACGACTGTGAAACCGACCTCTGCTATGTGGAGACGCTCTCGCATGAGTTTCCAATCATTGGAAGACGTCTCAAAACCGAAACGCTCTTCATTCCCGACCCCTCTGTCCCGGATGAATTCCAGCACATCAAACAGGTGGACAACGACTGGTTCTACGATCAGGTGGACGGCGGCAGTCTGTTTGCCTACACCGCCAAATCCGTGGAGACCAAATGGGAGCTGGGCATCACCAACGCGCCCGCCACTGTGGTGACCGCCTATAACTGGTTTGATTTTCAGGATACCGCTTCGCTCCCGCCTGAAAATCAACCGACCAATCTGGCCAGCCAGATTTCCCATGGAAACCTGGTCAAAAGCGTCATCGACTACGGCGGCGGACTCAAGAAAACCACCCTCAACAGCTATGACGATTTGGTGACGGCCGATAAGTGGCTGCTGGGGCGGCTGGATGCCTCGACCGTCACGCACGAAGCGAGTAATCAGACAGCCGTCGTTCGCTCGTCCTCGTTTGACTACGTTGAACAAACCGGACTGCTGGACCGGGAGGTGATTGAACCGTCGAACAGCGTCTTTGAGCTGATTACCGATTATACCTACGACGACTTCGGCAACATCACCAACAAAACTCTTACGCCTGCCGGACTGCCCGCCCGCGCCATTTTGGCCAACACCTACGACACCAAAGGCCGCTTCGTGGAAGAGAGCCGCAATGCACTGGGGCACCTGACCACCTTTGTGAACGACCAGGCGCTCGGCAAACCGCTCGCCGCCACCGATCCCAACGGGCTGACAACCGAATGGAGCTACGATCCAACGGGACGTTTGGTCTGCGAACAACGCCCGGACGGCACCTCCACCACCAACAGCTATCATTGGGATTTCAGCACAACGGTCACGACCCCGCTGGGGACATCGGGGTCCACCATTACCCAGAAATCTGCCTATTATAAAAAAACGGAATCGGACGGTACACCGGCCGTTTCTGTTTTTTTTGATAAACAGGGCCGCGAAATCCGCCTGCAGACCCAAAGTGCCGACGGCCGCACCGTTAACACCGACACCGGCTACAACGCCATCGCCCAGCCCGTCGCCGTCTCCGAGCCGTACTTTGCCGGCAGCACCCCGCTTTGGAGCTTTACCGAATATGACGGACTGGGACGCCCGCAAACCGTGACCGCCCCGGACGGCACCGTCAGCGAAATGGTGTATGAAGGCCTCACCACCCAGGCCATCAAGGACAGCAACCACCGCACGACCGGAACCACTCCCAAGCATCAGGTGACAACCACCGTCAAAAACGTCAAAGACGAAGTGCTCAGCGTCACCTCGTATTTAACGGCTTCAACGAATTCAACGGCTTTAACGATCTCTTACACCTACGACCCCGTCGGCAACCTCATCTGCACAACAGATCCGGAAAACAACGTCATTGAAATGGACTACGACCTGCGCGGCAACAAGATCTGGCAGAGCGACCCTGACATGGGAGTTTGGAACTACACCTATAACGCCCTCGACCAGCTGATTTCACAGGAAGATGCCAACGGAAACATCATTCAAACCGCCTATGATGTTCTGGGGCGCGCTGTCACCCGCACCAACTGGGTCATGGGCACGACGGGTCTTGAAGTCGAAAGCACCGCGCACTGGTTTTACGACGGAACCGGTGAAGGCGATAAGTTAGGCAGCTTAAGGCTTGAGGAGCATCGTGACGGCACCGGCGCACTCATCAACCGCAAACGCTATGCCTATGACGAACTGTCGCGCCCCGTGCTCGAACTGATGAACTATGACGGAAAATGGTATTACACCGGCCTGACTTATGATGCGTACAGTCGCGTGAAGAAAACGCACCGCTGCTGGAAACCCAAAGGCAAAGAAGATGAGAACCTCACCCCCGAATGGAACCGCTTTACCACCGTCAACTTCTACAACGAGCGCGGAGCCCTGCTCGAAGTGCGCGACACCGACAACCACACCTGGTGGGCAGCCGACGCCTCCGATTACGATCAGTACGGGCGGCTCACCGGCTATGAATACGGGAACGGACTGGTCACCACCAACGGGTTTAATCCATTAACCGGACGTTTAACCGCAAGCGGAATCATCAGCAGTTCCCAGTTCCCCGTCAGCGATTATCAGTTTGGGTACGACAGATTAGGAAACCTCACCTCACGAAGTCACGAGCGGACTTCCGGCACATTGAGCGAAACCTGCACATACGATTCACTCAATCGGCTCGTCTCGACCATCAACGCCGCAACCAACACGACCACGCTCTACGATTCCCTAGGCAACATTACCGCCCGTTCCGATGTCGGCACCTATCTGTACGGAACCCGTCCGCATGCCGTCAGTTCCGTGTCTTCCGCGTCTTCCGTGGTTAATTATTCTTATGATTTGAACGGCAACATCCTCAGCCGAAAGCGCGATGGTGTTGAAGAATTCACGGCCGAGTGGACCTCCTTCAACAAGCCGTCTAAAATCACTTCAGATGAAAACAAAAGCGAATTTGAATACAGTGTTGACGGACGGCGAACACGTCAGCTGATTATTGACGGGACAAATGTTTCGAAAAAGGTCTACGCTACTCCCGCCTACGAAATGAAAGAAGTCCTGACTAATCCGACTGAGACCAACCAAACCGCATGGGTCTGGGAAATGGACTTTTGCCGCATCTACGTGGACACACCCGCCGGGAAGATCGGCATTTACCAACACACTCCGGACAGCTCATCAACGAACAACCCGGCAACTGTCTCCAGAAGCTACATCCACAAAGACCATCTTGGTTCGGTCATTGCAACCAGCGACAGTTCCGCCAACATCACTTACTATTTGTATGATGCATGGGGCAATCGCCGCGACCCCGATGACTGGTTTGCGATTTCAACGTTTAACGCTTCAACGCTTTCAACGGATCGAGGTTTTACCGGCCATGAAATGCTCGGCCACCTCGATCTCATCCACATGAACGGCCGCATCTACGATCCGGTGATTGGACGGATGATCAGTCCTGACCCCTTAATCCCTGGTCCTTGATCTTCTATTAGTCCGTAAAAAATTCTTTATGTTGCGAGGGAGGCATGGAAAAAATACCGGGAAAGATTAGAGAAAATAATCGCGAATGATAACAACCAAAAAAATTAAGTATTGCCTTCGGTCGACTGGTGTTAAATTCCTCATGCCTATATTTTGGGTGATGTCTAAGATGTTGGTTGGATTGTGTGAGCGTGAAGTTTATGAAGGGATAATCATACTTTACCTTCCTGGGCGTGATAGTTTTGATCCAATGTTTATCACTAGAACCAAGGAGGCTCTTAAGTTGCTCGCAGAGTTAGATGAGAGACGTTTCCGGCGAGTTCAAAAAGAGATTTCGATGATTATAAGGTCGACTCAAAACCGTTATTTGGGGTGTTATCAGAGGTTAATGAAACTTTTTATGATTAGTTTTCACACACTTCCCTATGAAAAGTGCGAGGAATTAGCGGCGAAATTATATATTTGCACCTTGGTTCATCACGCAACACAGGGACATCTTAGCTCATGTGGCATCGACCCAGCAATGACGTGTGATAAACGCATTCAGGGGCTATGTTCGTTGGAAGAGTATCGAGTAGCTTGTAAATTTAATGATGGCCGCTCCATTTTATGGGAACGAGTTTTGCGTGTGAAGGCAAGCTTGGGGCGTGTTAAATGGGAAATGTTGTTAAAATAGAAGAGATTACTCATTATCAAGAGAATAATGGCAAATGAATGTTTCCAATGATTGACAATCAAAGTTCCGAGGTTTGGAAACGCTGGACGTATCCGGAGCAGGATTTTTCCAGCGGGAATATGGGCTATGTCTCCAACACGGTGAATTGCAGCCTCGTCACCAATGCACTGGTTGCCTACAACGCAGCCGAGTGCACCACCAATGAGGTATCGGAGCAATCATATTTTGGCTTACATCATTTCCGAATGCCGGCGCTGTTGCTGTCACGTATTTTGCAATTGGGGCGACCGCAGTTGTTGGAATCAAAATCGGAGCATTTTTCTATAAAAAATTACACTGCCGTTCCACAGATTAAAATCTGAACTTTATATTGGCTGATCGGATGGCCAGTCTTCTTAACGCTGTAAAAGGAGACTGATATGCCAAGCCGATCTGCCAAAACAAACCGTACCGCATTCCGCCAGATTGCCGGAAACGTTTAATCTTTCAAAAGCAACGTCTGGCAGTCGCGGGTCAAACGGTGTACAAATTCAAAAATATTTGTGACAGCGTGGAGCCATATGGATAAGAAACAACTTAGTGAGCGGGATATCTGCACAAAGTTCATCACCCCGGCGTTACATGCGGCGGGCTGGGACATCGATACACAGATTCGCGAGGAGGTCAGCTTTACCGATGGCCGGATTTATGTGCGGGGCAAGCTGCATACGCGCGGGAAGCAAAAACGCGCCGACTACATTCTCTACTACAAACCGAACATCCCGATCGCGGTCATTGAAGCCAAGGAAAACAGCCACTCCGTCCACTCCGGGATGCAGCAAGCCCTCGGCTATGCGGACACGCTTGAGGTGTCCTTCGTCTTCAGCAGCAACGGCGACGCCTTTCTCTTCCACGATAAAACCGTCAGATCCGGAGCCATTGAAACCGAGCTCCCGCTCACCGCCTTCCCCTCACCGGAACAGCTTTGGCAAAAATACAAGGCGTTCAAAGGAATTACCGATACCGTCGAGCCGGTTGTCACACAGGATTATTTCTCCGACGGCACGGACCGCTCGCCGCGCTACTACCAGCAGATTGCCATCAACAGAACGGTGGAAGCCATCGCCCGCAACGAGGGAAATAACCGCCATCTGCTGGTCATGGCAACCGGCACCGGAAAAACCTACACCGCGTTCCAGATCATTTACCGCCTGTGGAAAAGCGGGCAGAAAAAACGGATTCTCTTTCTGGCCGACCGCACCGCGCTGATCGACCAGACCATTCGCGGCGATTTCCGCCACTTCAAAGAAGCGGCCACCGTCATCAAAAACAAACAGATCGACACCGCCTACAATATTTACCTCGCTCTCTATCAGGGACTCTCAGACAACAAAAACTCCGATTCTGATGCCTACAAGCAGTTCAGTCCGGAGTTCTTCGATCTGGTCATCGTGGACGAGTGCCACCGCGGAAGCGCCCGCGAAGACAGCAAGTGGCGCGAAATTCTGGACTACTTTAAGGGCGCAACGCACATCGGACTGACCGCCACGCCGAAAGAAACCAAAGAGGTGTCCAGCAGCGAATACTTTGGTGACCCGCTCTACACCTACTCGCTCAAACAGGGCATCGACGACGGCTTTCTGGCCCCCTATAAAGTGATCAAAGTCACGCTGGATGTGGACGCCGAAGGATGGCGGCCCCCAAAAGGCTTTAAAGACAAAGACGGCCAGCCGGTGGAAGACCGTATCTACAACCGCTCCGACTTCGACAAACACATTGTCATCGACGAACGCCGCCAGCTCGTGGCCGAAAAAGTGACCGAATTTCTCAAAGGCAGCGGTCGCTTTTCGAAAACCATCGTCTTCTGCGTGGATATTGAGCACGCCGAGGGGATGCGCACCGCCCTGGCGAACGTCAACGCCGATGAGATGGCCCGTAACAGCAAATACGTGATGCAGATCACCGGCGACAACGAGGAAGGCAAACGCCAGCTCGACTCCTTCATCAGTCCTTCCGAGCCCTATCCGGTCATCGCCGTCACCTCCAAACTCATGACCACCGGCGTAGATGCGCAGACCTGCAAGCTGATCGTGCTCGACTCCAACATCGGATCCATGACCGAGTTCAAACAGATCATCGGACGAGGCACCCGCATCAATGAAGATTTCAACAAGCACTATTTCACCATCATGGATTTCCGGAACGTCACCGCTCTCTTCGCCGACAAGGAATTCGACGGCGATCCCGTCCGAATCAAAGACGCCGGACAAACGGACGACATCTCCGGCGCGGAAGACGAGGCGGACGTTCTGTCCATTATCGATGAGTTGACCGGCGAGACGGTTGACTTCCCCGAGCCGGAGAAACCGGACGTCTCCTTTTCAGAAGAAGAGCCGGGGGATGAATATCGGACCCGCCGCAAAGTGAACGTCAGCGGCGTGGAAGTCGCCATTCTCAAAGAACGCGTCCAGTACATGGGCGAAGACGGGAAAATCATCACCGAAAGCCTGCGCGACTACACCCGCAAAAGCATTCGCACTGCCTATGCCTCGCTCGACTCCTTTCTGTGCTCATGGAAACAGGCCGACAAAAAGCGGGCCATCGTCGAAGAACTCAGTCAGCACGGCGTGCTCTTTGCTGCCCTGGATGAAGAAATCGGCTCCGACTTTGACCCGTTCGACCTGATCTGCCACGTCGCCTACGAACAAAAGCCGCTCACCCGCAAAGAACGCGCCGAGCAGGTCAAAAAACGCGACTACTTCACCAAATACGGTGACCTCGCCCGCAAGGTGATTACCGCTCTTTTGGACAAATATGCGGACACCGGCTCGCTGGATTTTGAAAACACCGAGGTCATCAGCCAGGACCCGATCAACAAACTCGGAACCCCGGTGGAAATTATCCGCGCCTTTGGCGGCAAATCCGCCTACGATGCCGCCATCCACAAACTGACCGACGAACTCTACACCGCCGCCTGATCCGATGAACAAACGCTTCAACCAAAACACATTCGTTAATCCCCTCGAATTCGACGGGGTTGGAATTCAAACTCACAACGACCTCTTAAATTCCAATTGCGGCGAATTCGCCACAATTAAACCGCATTAATAAAGAACCGAAACTTCCCATGCCCAATATTTCATCAATTGTTAAAAACGTCCGCAACATCATGCGCAACGAAGACCAGGGGATTTCCGGCGACGCCCAGCGGCTCGAACAGCTCGGCTGGATGCTCTTCCTCAAAATCCTCGACGAAAAAGACCAGGAACTCGAACTCATTCGTGACGGCTACAAATCGGTCATCCCCGAAAAATTCCAGTGGCGCAACTGGGCGGTCGATCCCGAAGGCATCACCGGCGACGACCTGCTGCTCTTTATTGACCATCCGTCCGACGGCCTCTTCGCCCAGCTCAAACACCTGAACGCGCCGCACCATCCGCGACGCGCCGCCCTCGTGCGCGAAGTCTTCGACGGCCTCAACAACTACATGAAATCCGGCTATGCCATGCGCAAAGTCATCAACCAGCTCAACGGATTCGACTTCAACAACTCCGACGACCGCCACATCTTCGGCACCATCTACGAATCCATCCTCATTGAACTGCGCGATGCCGGCAACAAAGGCGAATACTACACCCCGCGCGCCATCACCCGGCTCATGACGCAGATGACCGATCCGCAGCTCGGGCAAAAAGTCCTCGACCCCGCCGCCGGAACCGGCGGATTCCTCTCCGCCGCCATCGACCACATCCGCGAAAAAAACGTCCGCACCCTCGACGACGAAGCCGTCCTGCAAAAATCCATCTCCGGCTGGGAATACAAACCCGTCGCCTACGTGCTCGGCCTCACCAATCTCATCCTCCACGGACTCGAAGTGCCCGACTGGCACTATTGCGACAGCTTGAAAACCGAATACAACTCCATCAGCCCCAAACAACAGGTCGACGTCATCCTCGCCAATCCGCCCTTTGGCGCGGGCATCGCCGAAGGCGTCGAAACCAACTTTCCCGCCTCCTTCCGGTGCAAGGAATCCGCAGACCTCTTTGTCATCCTCATGCTCCAGCTGCTCAAACCCGGCGGACGCTGCGCCATCGTCCTGCCCGACGGCTGCATCACCGGCGACGGCTACAAAGAACGCATCCGCGAAAAACTGCTGACCGACTGCAACCTGCACACCATCATCCGCCTGCCGCAGTCCACCTTTTTTCCGGCCACCGTTTCGACCAACCTGCTCTTCTTTACAAAAGGAACCCCCACCAAAGACATCTGGTATTGGGAACACCGCCTGCCCGAAGGCCAAAAAAGCTACTCCAAAACTAAAGCCATCCAGTTCGACGAATTCGCCCCGCTCATCAAATGGTGGGACAACCGCGAAGAAAATGAAACCGCGTGGAAGGTAAACGTGAAGGATCTGAAGCGCGGCTTCGATCTCGACGTGAAGAATCCTGCATCGTCTGTGGAAGAACATGAACACACCGTGCCCGAGTGCCTGGTGGCCTTCCGTAAATCAATGGAACGGGTTGGCAAAGCATTGGTCGCTGTCGAAAAGGAATACGCAGGTCAATGAAACGTATCAGCGACATTATCACGCGGAACAAAACAGCGGTAACGGTCGAGGACGGCCTGCTCTATAAGCAGGTCACCATTCGCACCAACTACAAAGGCGTTGTGCTGCGCGGTACCAAAGAAGGTTCGACCATTGGCACCAAGAACCAGTTTTCTGTTTCCGGCGGGCAGTTCATTCTCAGCCGCATTGATGCCCGCAACGGCGCATTCGGCATCATTCCGGATGAGCTCGAAGGTGCGATTGTCACCAACGACTTTCTGGCCTTTGACATCAACGAGGACGAGGTGGAACGAGAGTTCTTCAATGTCTTTCTTCAATCGCCCATCTTTCTGGAAGCCTGCATCAAAGCCAGTCGCGGCAACACCAACCGCAAACGGGTAAACGAAAAGTTCTTTCTGGACTATAAAGTCAACCTGCCGCCGCTCGCCGAACAGCACCAGCTCATCAAAAAAATCAATACGGCACGGGCGCACCTCTCGATTGCACAAAACGAAATCGCGCATCAGGAAGTGTTGCTGGGCAAGCTCAAGCAGGCGATTTTACAGGAGGCGATTCAGGGCAAGCTGACGGAAGACTGGCGCGCCGCCAATCCAGACACCGAACCCGCCGTCGACCTGCTCAAACGCATCAATGAAAGACAGCAAGAGTGGATCGTCGAAGGAAAAGCGAGCGATAACAAGGAAGCCAAAACCCTTGAACGAAAACTCAGCAAACTGAACCGGTCTCCAATCAATCCACCTCAGGAAGTGCTTCCCGATAAATGGGAATGGGCAACGCTTCTTCAATCAAACCTTTTAATCGTTGATTGCCACAACAAAACAGCACCTTACTCAACGAGCGGCATCCCGATAATCCGGACGACTAATGTTAGAAACGGGAAGTTAGATTTAGAAAACACAAAGTTTATTACCGAAGAGACTTATCGACGATGGTCTGCCAGATGTATTCCCGTGCCCGGCGATCTTATATTTACACGAGAGGCTCCAGTTGGAGAGGTAGGACAAATTCCTGAAAAAACAACGGTTTGTCTTGGTCAACGAACAATGCTTATTCGCCCACTTCCAGAGTTCGTTCTGCCAAGCTATTTACTCTTTGTGATTCAGTCCCCCGGCTTTATCGGTCGTGCTGCAAAAGCTAAACATGGAGCAATGGTTGGACATTTGAGAGTTAGTTCCGTTGAAAATGCGATGATCCCCCTCCCGCCGCTGGCGGAGCAGGCGGCGATCGTGGAGCGAGTGGAGGCGCTGATGGAACAGTGCCGCGCGCTGGAAAAAGAGATCGAGCACAGCCGCGTCCACGCCGCCCACCTCCTCCAGGCCGTCCTTAAAGAAGCCTTCTCCCCCGCCAAAAATCTAGATGCGACGTCTCCGCCGATCTAAAACGGAAAATGATGAAGCAGGTTGTCCAAATGATCGAAACACAGGGGAATGTGGTTGATAGTTCCCTGAATACCTTGAAGTCTCTGCCGATGGACGATGAAAAATTTGGCCGCAAAAGTTGACAACTTAACCTTTAAGTTAAATCATGACGGTTCAGATTCATAAACTGAAAGAGGGACGGCAGTACACGCTGTGCGCTCTCGGCGATGGAAAAACAGTAGAAACTGTCGACTTTCTGGATGAAATGTCGACCCGGCGGGCAAAGGAGTTCAAAAAATTAATGGCCTTGATCGACAGGTCATTGGAGCATGGGCCGCCAAAAAACAGGCAGAAGTGCAATTCGCTTGGAAATGGAATATGGGAATTCAAAACAACCGGAGGTCTCCGGCTGGTCTGGTTCTGGGACGAGCAGCAGATGATTATTTGTACACACGGATTTAAAAAGGCCCGGCAAAAGACCCCGCCTGGCGAGATCAACAGGGCGCTGGCCCGCAAGTCCGATTATTTTGAAGCCAAGGCTGGCGGGCGAATTGAAAAGGAGGGATGGGATGAAAGCGAGTGAACGGTTTGAACAACTGCTGGAAAACGCCAAACAATCCGATGAGTTTTGGGCTGAAAAAGCTATTCTGGAATACACCGAAGAGTTGATCGCGCAGATGGAGCTTAAAAACATGAGCCGTTCCGAGTTGGCAGAACGGCTGGGCGGGAAAAAACCGGCCTTTGTCACCAAGCTGCTGCGAGGAAACAATAATTTCACGTTCGATACGGCCTGTCGCCTTGCACGCGCCCTTGATATGGAGTTTGTTCCACACATGAAGCCGCAGGGGTGGCGGACCCGCTGGATGGATTTTTCTCCGCAAAAAGAATCCGCACCGGCCATCTCGTTCGGCGCAAAAAAACAGGAATATCAGTCACCCATTGAACCGGTAGCAGGAGAAGAGTATGCAGCCCAGTCCCTTGCATCTTGAAAACTATTTTTTCACCCGCATCCATCTGGATGCCTGTGAAGACCCCGCCTGCCAGGACGTTGAAGGATCCGGGGCCTTAAAAACACAAACCCGCTGTCAGCCGCATGCCAGCGACCCGTTGCGCTGGATGGTCACGCTGGTTCTTTCTCTCGATCAGGATGCAGATGCGGCTTGTCCGCCGTACACGGCCGAGTTTGAAGTGGTCGGGTTTTTCAAAGTGGATGAAACCTTTGCTGAAGAACGCAGGAACGGCTTAGTGCAGGCGAATGCGCCTGCCGTTCTTTTCGGCGCAATCCGCGAAATGCTCACCAACCTTACCTCTCGCGGCCCGTACCCGGCCGTAAACCTTAATACGGTTACATTTATCGATGATGTGAAAGCCCCGTCTGCTCCGCCGGAATAAGGGCACAACTCAGGCTCCCCGCATTTGCGTTCCAATGTTTGGAAAAAGGTAGGGCGAACTCTCCGAGTGAGCCGCCCGCGCCAAATCAATGGGTCCGCCGGATCGAAAAAGACCCGAATGCCTTTTGGGAGGTGTCGCTATGAAAAAACTGATTTGTAACTACAGTGTGATCCGCTTTCTTCCGTATCCTGAGAACAGATGACGAAAGTCGTCCCGCACGGGCTCTGAAACCACTCAACCTTAATCAGAGCGAAACAACCGATATTTTTAATCACGGGGATGCCTGGCGCAATCGGATTGATCGCCTGGACCGCATCGACTGCCTGCCGCGCCATATGCTCTTCGCCGTCCAGTATCGCACTCTCGTTTGATTTTAATCTATTAAAATTCCGATTTAAATGGGAGTTCTGAAGAAAATATCCGGTGCCGGTTGATTCAGCCTCTTAGGGTGAAGATTCACTGCTTTTAGCAACTCTGCCCAATGGAGGAAAATCATGTTGTGCGCCATCAAAAATCTTTCGTCCGACAAGGTCACACCCTGTGAACCCTGGAACGTGAAAACCAGAGCCCCGTCCAGCAAAGACCATTGGAGCGACCGCGATCTCGACCACTGCTTCTATTCCGGTTTCGCAGGAAAATTTGCCGCCCAGCGCATCACCAAGGGGAATCCGGCGGCTTTCCTGCACTGGATTGTGGCCGACTACGACGCGCAAATCGACCAATACACCTTTGATCATGTTCTCGACCATTGTCACGGCGACTTTCGCCCGCAGTATATCTGCCGAACCATTTCCGGGGGGGTCCGGCTGCTTTGGCGGCTCGAAACACCGTTTCCGCTCCAATGCAACGATTTGACCAAACAACTCATGCAGCATGTATGCAAAAAGCTGAGAATCTTCAAGGTCATGATCGGGCTGGACACCCCCGCCTTTGAAAATCCCTGCCAGTACTACGAAGCCGGCACAGGCTGGAAACAGATTTCCTCCGATGTGATTCCGGCCGCGTTCATGATGCACTGGGCCATTGAGTCGTCCGACAAATTCAACTGGAAAACATTTGGTCCCGATATTCCCCTCGAAGTCGTCAATCAGGAAATGCAGCGCTGCTATCCCGGCCGCTGGAGCGGCCCGTTTGAATACGGCGCCCGCGGTGTTCGCTTCTGGGATTCCTGCGCCGATAACCAGACTGCCGCTGTTGTGCGCGATTCCGGCATGCAGTGTTTTACCGGTCCCTGGGCCTTTATGCCCTGGTCGACCATCTTCGGCGGGGAATTTGTCCGCAAATACGAAGCCGACCGCATCGGCGGCGCCATCGAAAACATCTGGTTCGACGGACGCGACTACTGGCACAAAATGCCCGGCGGGGCATGGGAGCCCCTCAACAAATCCGACACCGCCCTTGAACTAAAGGTTGCCAAGGGCCTGCGCCCCTCCAAACCCCGCAATGCCAACTTCAGCGAAATCGACAAAGCTCTCCAGCACATCCATAAATATCAGCGCATCACCTGTGCCGCTCCCCTGATCCATCGCCCCAAAGGCATTGTTCACATCAACGGCCTCCGCATCCTCAACACCTCCACAGTCTCTGTCATGCAGCCGGCAGAAGGTGGAGCGGGATCTCCGAGCACGCCGTCTCCCTGTGGCGCAGACACTCCTGTCTGCGATTCCGCACCCGCACCGTCTCCCGCATCCGACATTCTACATTCCACATCCCACCTTTGTAATCCGGCTGGCCGGTTCCCCTGGCTTGCGTCTTACTTTTCGGCGCTTTTCGACCCCGCCGAGCAGCTCGATTACTTCTTCGCCTGGCTTCTGCGCTGGTACAAATCCGCCCTCGAAAATTATATGTTGCCCGGTCAGGCCGCTTTCTTTGCCGGCCCGCCCAATACCGGCAAAACACTGCTTTCCACGGTGATTCTCTCCCGTATTTTCGGCGGGCATACCGATGCCAGTTCATTCCTGTCCGGCGAGGACAATTTCAACTCCCACCTTTTCCAGTCCGCCGTTTGGGCGGTGGACGATGTGGTTCCCCTGACGGACCGCAAATCCCACATGAAATTTTCTGCCCTGATCAAAAAGATGGCGGCCAATCGTACTTTTTCCGTCCGCGAAAAGTTCAAGGTCGATAAAACGATTGAATGGAACGGTCGGGTCGTCGTCACCTGCAACACCGATCCTGAGTCCATTCGTATCCTGCCGGATGTCGATCTATCCAACCGCGATAAAATCAACCTGTTCAAAATTGCCAAACGAGAAGATTTTTCCTTCCCCAGGGATATCGCCGACACCATCCAATCCGAGCTGCCTTACTTCCTGCGCTGGCTTCTCGACTGGACACCTCCTGCTCATGTCGTCGGTGGTTCCCGTTACGGCGTAGAAACCTACTGCGAAGACACCCTGTTCGACGATGCCCGCCATTCATCCAACTCCTATTCCTTTCTCGAAGTGCTGCTGCAATTCTTCGAGGGGCAGGTCGAAGAGGTCTGGACCGGGTCTGCCACCGGACTGCTCACCGCCATGAATGCCGACCAGGACGGTTTGGCCTGTATTGTCTCCAAGTACACAACCAACCAGGTCGGACGCGAACTGTCCAAGCTCGCCTCCCAGGGCTATGCAATCACCCAGCGCCGGTGTCACGCCACCCGCATTTGGGACATCAATATTTCCCGCATCCGCGAAGGGGTTCGGTAGGAACACACCGCCGGACTGTCCGCTGATCCTGTCCGGCAAGGTAGGGCGGGCTCTCCGAGACGTCCGCCCAAATCCGCACCGTTTCCCCGTGGCGGGGACATTCCTGTCTGCGCTCCCGAATCCGCACCGTCTGGAGGGTTATCCGTCTCGATGACCGTCTTCTGTAGGCCGGATCGAGTGCTTTTTCCCATACTCTGCCGCCGAGTCCGCTGGGGGCGGTCTTCTTGTTTAGGCGCGTCACTTGCGTCGGATGCGTCATGCGTCAACGCCATTTAAAAAGTCTCTCTATATTTGCACGGTGTGCAGAGTGGCTATTCTCATTATTTTATATACTTCTATTTATAGTGGTATAAGTGACGCAGCTGACGCAGACCCCTGTTTGCAGGCCTTTAAGCGCGTCAACGACCGCGTCAGCAAGCCCTGAGCTAAGGAGCTGACGCGCTAAAACTGAGCGAGTCGTCCAACCAGCCGCCCTTTGTCACCGGTCTTTCACCCTGGATTCCATTCGTACCTCATTTCATCCTGGGCGAAAGAACCTCCGCCAAAGTTCGCCTCGTTGGTCTCCGCCTCCGTCGGGCCTTTGGAACCGTTCGCCAGACTGAAACAAAGAACGGGTCCCGTTCCTTCGGAACCCCCATTCTTTTTTCAGACTGCCTTCCGGTTGGCCCTCCTTCGGATCGCTCCGCTCGATTGCCGGGTGGCGGAACAGGCGCCACACTACGGAGCCCAACCAGCCGTCTTTTGTTTCCGGTCTGCCTGCTGCCTTCATTCGTGCCTCATTCCGGCATCTGGCTTACCGTCTCCAAAATCCGCCTCGTTGGTCTCCGCCTCAGTCGGCCTCTTGGAACCGCTCACAACCTGAACCCAATCCTCCAGTCGTACCTCCTTGCGGATTCGGCTCAGATTGTTCCCGGTTGGCCTCCT
>JBFHEM010000022.1:0-63411 GCA_041584215.1 Tichowtungia sp.
AGGATAAAAGGTACGCCGGGGATAACAGGCTGATCACTCCCAAGAGCTCACATCGACGGAGTGGTTTGGCACCTCGATGTCGGCTCGTCACATCCTGGGGCTGGAGAAGGTCCCAAGGGTTGGGCTGTTCGCCCATTAAAGCGGTACGCGAGCTGGGTTCAGAACGTCGTGAGACAGTTTGGTCCTTATCCACCGTGGGCGCAGGAAGTTTGAAGAGATCAATCTTTAGTACGAGAGGACCAGGATTGACGAACCTCTGGTGTTCCAGTTGTTCCGCCAGGAGCATCGCTGGGTAGCTATGTTCGGAAAGGATAAGCGCTGAAAGCATCTAAGCGCCAAGCCCCCTCTGAGATAAGACTTCCCTATGCCGTCAGGCATCTAAAGGCTCGTTCTAGACCAGGACGTTGATAGGCTGGGTGTGGAAGCGTGGTGACACGTGAAGCTGACCAGTACTAATTAGCCGTGCGGCTTAATCTTTACTTTTTTAACGGCACACATGCTGTGCAGTTCCCTAATCTATGCAATGGTTTTTTTAATCATGGTTAACAGTTATCTGTTAATGGTTATCAGGAATAATTCTAATTCTGCCTGATAACTTAAAACGAATAACTGATAACCCGATCGCTAGCGCGATCGACACCACTTTTCCGGTGGTTATGGCGAGAGTGACCCACCTGTTCCCATTCCGAACACAGAAGTTAAACCTCTCAGCGGCGATGGTACTGAGGAGTTGACCTCGGGAGAGTAGCACGCTGCCGGATCTATGAAGGCCGTTTCGATTGCTCGAAACGGCCTTCGCCTTTTTCAGCCCTGTTCGAACCCTCGAACAGGGCTCTTTTTTTGGGTGCGCCCGGCCCGGCGCGCCCGGGCGGCGGTTTTCTGGCGGTCCGTTTGAAATCGCAATTCCATTTCCGCAAATTTTCAGGGAGTTTATGCAGTACCACCGACGCTTGACTGCTCATGCAGTTTACGTGTTATCTTCACTGCCAAGGGGAAGTATGAAACATCCCTCAAGGAGTTGTATGAATGATGAATTCGGAAACAGTTCATGCCGCCGTCAAATGACAGCGAAAAACAGGCATTTTCCGGTTCGACGGGTCCTTCGGCCGCTTCTCATTTTTTTTGTTCTGCTGTTACTGCTGATTGTGTGCCTGCCCGGTCTGCTGATGCTGGCCGTCAACCGCGTTCTGCTTCCGCAGTGGATCGCAGACCCGGAAATTCCGCTGGTGTCCGGGCTGGTTGAAAACCTGACCTATACCGGTATCCGCGCAGTGGGCCTCCGGGTGGATGCCGGCGGCGGCCTGGCTCTGCAAATTCCTTCTGTGGAGGCGGCCTGCACCCCGGGGCAGCTGGTAAAGCGCCGGATTTCATCTGTGCATGCGACGGTTCAGTCCGGCCCGCCGGTCGCATTCAAGGCCGAGCTGCAGGGCCGCGATTTTTTTATGGGTCCGGGGCGGCGGCTTGACGGGGAGATCGAGGCTTCCTGTTCGCGCATTTCCAGCGGGGCGTTCAGTGCCGGGCCGTTTGACGCGTGTGCGGTGCTGGCCGGCACCAATGCGCAGATTTCCGCTGAAATTCCCCTGCAGGATGGGCTGCTTCAGGCATCGGTGAGGGGCGCCGCCGGTTGGCGGGATGACCTTGTAAACTGGAACGGCTCCGTCGGAGTTCCCTTGGGCGGAAAAGAGAGTCTTCCGCTGGATTTGAGCGGTCTGGTTCCGGGGCTGACCGGGGTGGAGGTTGACGGCCGGCTCGATGCGACGGTCTGCGGTGACGTGAGCTCTGCGGAGGTTGCGGTTTCGCTTGTTCTCCATGATCTTGCGATTCCGAACTATAAGTTGGAAATGAACGGTCTCGACGCGACTTGTCGGGTAGGCCTGTCGGATCCGGTTGAAGGCGAGTTGCAGGCTGCCTGTGCGGGGATTCGCTGCGGCGCATTCAGCGCCGGACCGGTCGCCGCCCGCGCGGTGCTGACCGGCACCAATGCACAGTTTTCTGCTGAAATCCCGCTGCAGGACCGGCTGCTGCTGGCGTCGGTGAAAGGTGCGGCCGGCTGGCGGGATGGTGTCGTGCACTGGAGCGGCAGGGTTGATGTTCCTCTGGGCGGAAAAGACGCCGCCCCGCTGGATTTGAGCGGGCTGGTTCCGGGACTGACCGGGGTGGTGGTCGACGGTCAACTCGACGCCGTGGTCCGCGCGGAAAAAGCCGCGACCGAGGTCGCGGTTTCACTGGGGCTGCGCAGTCTTGAAATACCGGACAGCAAGCTGCAGCTGGCCGGCTTGCAGACACTCTGCCGGATGGATCTGTCCGGCAAGCCGCGTTCCCTGCCGGAGCAGGAGCTTTCGGTCCGGTCCCTGACGGCCGGCAATTTTCAGGTTGAACAGCTGCTGATGAACTACCAGCTGGAACCCGGACCCGTGTTCTATATTGAGAATGTTGAGTTTACGTGGTGCGGCGGCCGCGTCAGCCTCTATGACACGCGCCTGCGCCCGGCCTTGACGAATCTGGCGGTTCGGCTCTTCTGCGACCGCCTCTCGCTGCAGCAGGTTCTGGCCGCCTGCGGGGTGGACAGCTTTTCCGGCGATGGCGAACTGAACGGGCGGCTGCCCGTTCATTGGTCCGCGGCGGACGGCATTCGGATCGACCGCGGCTTTCTTTATACAACGCCCGGCAAGAAAGGCGTTTTTTCGCTGGGCGACAGTTCCAGCGTGGCCGGGAGCCTGCTGCCGCCAGGGACTGTTGAATCGGGGCAGGTCGGCCTGATTTCCGACGCGCTGGCGTCGTTCCGCTACGACTGGATCACCATGACGCTCAATACGGAGGGGGAGAATCTCGAAATCGTTGTGGATATGGCCGGAACACCGGTCAATGTCCTACCTTATGAATATGACTCCAAACGCGGAACCTATAAGAAGATTGCGCCCCGCCCGGGGCGCGGCATCCGCCAGACGATGCAATTCAAACTCAATTTATCTGTACCGCTGAACCAATTACTCTGGTATGCTTCAGGAATCAACCGGCAGTGGAACCTGTTTAAGAGCAGGTAACCCCGCCCTGGATGAGGAGATGATGATGAATAAACACATGCTATGGATGATGCTGGTGATGCTGGCAACGGCCGGCTGCCGCTCGCAGCATCAGATTGATATGACTCATGAAGTGAAGCCGATTCACATTACCCTGGATGTGAATCTGAAGGTCGACCGGGCATTGGATAATTTCTTCGGCGAGATTGATCAGGCCGCCGCAGGCAAACAGTAAGAGGGATTCAACGAGGAGAGCGTATGAAAAATCAAAACCGCATTGTGAAACATTTTTGGGTCGTCGCGCTGGTTCTGGCCTGCGCGTCGGCCGCATTTTCTGCCGGTGAAAAAGAGCGCATACTGCAGCGTCTTCCCGAGGTGCAGGCCCTGAAGGATTCCGGTGTGATCGGCGAGCAGGCGGACGGCCTGCTCGGGTTTGTGAAAAGCAGTCCGGCGAATGAATCGCTGGTGGCTGCCGAAAACAACGATCGCCAAGCGGTCTACGAAGAGATCGCCAAAAAACAGGGGGTGGCCGCGTCGAAGGTGGCCCAGCGGCGCGCGCTGCAGATCGTGGAGCAGGCTGCGCGGGGAGACTGGCTGCAGGATGCATCCGGCAAATGGTATCAGAAAAAATAAGCAGGTGCGCCTGCTGTGCTCAACCGGAGCGGCCGCCGGCCTCTCCGGTTTTTTTTACAGACCTTTTCCAAACCAGCGGCTGCGCGTGCCGATGATTACGCACAGCCCGGTGATGGCCACAGATAATACCAGGGCCATGGCGCGGTATCGCTGGATGTCGGGGTCATACTCGGCCGGCTTCAGCAGGACGAAAATGGCAATTCCCATGGACAGACTCACCGCGGATACCCACCATAGACCGGCGTGTGGAGAACGTTTTCTCATTAAAACCATGTCTGCCATTGTAGCGTTCTCTCTGTCTATTTCAAGACAATAGGTAATCGGTGATTACGTATTTATCTTTTCGACCGCCTTGAGCAGCCGGACCAGCTCGGTTTTCAGCGATTCCATGTGCTCCGGGCTCTCCGCCTTGCCCTGCGCACCGTAGCGATATTGCTCCACCGTGTTGAACAGATTCTTCAGCGTGTCCAGCTGGATTTCCGGCAGCCGGGCCTCCGACAGGATTGCGGTCATCTGATTCAGGGTCACATCGCCCGGCGGAAGGTTCAGCCGGTTGCCGAAATAGCCGGTCAGTGCATCCCACAGCGAGTTGTAGAAACCCTGCACATCTCCCTGCTTCATCGCCGACGAGGCCGCGCGCAGCGCCTGCCGCGCGGCCTTCGGGGCCTGCTGGCGGCGCATCCATGCCGTGTCTTTGCGGCGCCAGTGGTAAACTTTTTGGGCGGCGAACAGAACCAGGCCGAGGCCCAGTGCGGCGGGGAGGATCCACAGCCACGGGCGGATCCGTTTCCACTGGGCCTTCAGCCAGCCCGCCATGCGCTGCACATCGCTTTCGGTTGCAAACGGCGTGTCGGCCGGCGCAACGCTCAGCGTCTCCTGCGCCGCAAACAGCTGTGCGGTGTTGTTCGACGACGCATCCACGGTGATGGGAATCGCCGGGCTGCTGACGGTGCGGTAGGTTCCGCTTTCACTGTCAAAATAGGAAAAGTTCAGCGGCGGGATTTCCGTCACGGTTGCATCGCGCGGAGAGATCACCTGTTCAAAGCGCACCCCGTTGTTGCCCTGCTGCCGGACTGCATCGCCGAACAGGCGGAACGGGGCGTCGCCGGGCAGGGCGGGCGGCAGGATGCGCTCGTAGTTTCCTTCGCCCACAATCGTCATCTGCAGCGTGATCGGATCGCCCGGGCTCACCTCTTTCGGGTCGGCGCTCACCTGGAACTGGAACCGGCCGACCGCGCCGCTGAAGCCCGCGGGTTTTCCACTGGCTGGAAGCGGCAGCACGTTAACCGTTGCCGGCTCAACCGTCAGCTCGACCGGAATGGTTTGCACCGAATTAAACATTCCAAATCCAAACGGGTCGCGCCGGCGCTGCTGCTGCGGGGCAACCACCTGCACCGTCACGACCGGTGCGAATCGAAACTCGCCGGACCCCATCGTGCGCAGCGGCGTTTTGAACTGGCGGACATCATAGAGCACCCCGTCAATCTGCTCGCGTTTTCCGCCCGGAACCTCTTTCCATTCCGGCTCGGTCAGGCCGGTTTCGGGCAGGCCCTGCAGGTTGATATTGCCGGCCAGTTGAACGTCCGTGCGTGAATAGACTGAAAGCGTCAGCTCAAACGGCTCCTGCACATACACCTTTGGGCGGCTGGCGCTGATGCGGGCAAAGGTGACCTCGTTCCAGCTCTGGGCCGCGGTCGCATCGCCCGACGTGGCCACCACCTTCAGTTTTCCCGTCAGCTGCCTGGTTTCGCCGTCCACCTTGTACTCAAACGGCCCGATCGTGAATTCTCCGGTCCGCTGCGGGTAGACCGTGGCCGTGTACGAAACCGACTTGTCGACTTTCCCGTTGATAATACTGGTGTTGCTCGACTGCCCGGTGCCGGAAAAACGCAGCCCGCTGACCGGCGGAAAGTCGGGTGCTCCGGGCCGTTTGGCATCGCGCACCTCAACCCGGATCTGCGCCGATTCTCCCAGCGAAATGATCGGCGGGTTCACTGACAGGACCACCTCTGCGCCAAACGAAGAAAGGGCGAGCAGGGCGAAAGCCGTGACTGGACGCAGCCGCACAGGGCAGGCGGGACGCCTGCGGTACGTATCACAGGCGTCCCGCCTGCCTCGCTGCAGTCGCTTGGTTTTTTTTATAAACATGTCCAGATCTTTTCTTTCTTCGCGTCTTTGCATCTTCGCAGTCAAAATAATCTACCAATCCTTGTCGACTTTTACCGGCTGCCCGAGAAACGGACGCAGATCCGTACGCTGATCTTTTTCATTCAGCTTCATCGAATCCAGCAGCTGCTGCGCTTCCTCTTCGCTCATTTCCCCCGCCTGCTGCTGCGCCTGAGAGGGCTGCGCCTGCTGCGGTTCCTGTTCCTGCTCCTCTTGAGACGGCTGCTGTTCCTCTTGCTGTTTTTGCTCGTCGGACTGATCCTGCTGCTGATCTTGCTGGTTCTGGTTCTGCTGATCCTGGCTCTGCTGATCCTGGTTCTGCTGGTCCTGATTCTGCTGGTCCTGATTCTGCTGGTTTTGATCCTGTTGCTCCTGCTGCTGTTCAATCAGCTCCTTGAGTTTCTGCAGTTTTTCATCGTCAGGATATTTCGTGAGCGCCGAACTGACCAGATTGCTCGCCACGGCCGTGTTGCCGACAATATATTCCCGCGCAGCCGGGTTGAACAGTTCCATCGCCGTCTGCGCCGAGGCAGATCCGCACAGCAGTAGTGCCGGAATGCAGAGCAAGCGTCCCGCTTGCTTAAACGAGCGGGAGGCTCGTTCCGTTCCATTCGCATCATTTCGCGTCCATTGACGGTTGAAAATTTTCATGGCTGTAGAGGGCTGGGGGGTTGAGCGGGCGGATAAATGATGTTGATCACATTCTGGTTGTTCTGAATCAGCTGCTGAAATTCCTGCGCCAGCTTCTGGTCCAGATCAAAGGCCCAGCGGCGTTCCGGCTTGTCGCCCAGCATGACGTCCGCGGCCGCCTTGTATTCGTACAGATCCACCGCGTGTTTTGCGTTGGCCATGTCTTCCTTCGTCATCTCCACGGCGCGCTCGAGCAGTTGGAGCTGACCGTCGGCGCGATCCATCAGCGGCTGGATCTGTTTGTGGTCCGGCGCGAAATCCTCCTGCACCGGGTCCAGTGTCTGCTTGGCGGTTTCATAGTTCTCTTTGGCCTGCCTGGCCTGAAACTGTTCAAGCAGTCCGTCCGCCTCGGTGATCAGCTTTTCCGCCTGCCCGATCCGCTGGCGGATCATGATGTTCAGCGCGCGTTCCAGATTTTGTTTGGAGTCCAGATCGGCGGGGTTCAGCTCCAGGGCCTGTTCAAACAGACCGATCGCCTCCGCCACCGCCTCCAGCCGGTTGGTGATTTGTCCGGATGCGAATCCGGCCAGCAGGGCGGTGCCCCGGTTGTAAAAGGCTCTGAATTTCAGCTTTTCATCGTCGGTCTGCGCGGCCGCTTCGCCAAACAGTTTTTCCGAACCCTGGAAATCCTTCGCCCGGTACAGCTCGCAGCCCGCATTGTATTTTCCAATGCCTGCACGGACCGCGTCAGGGCTTTCTTTGCCGAGTGCCGGCAGTGCCAGCAGGAACAGCGCGGCGGCAAGTTTCCCGCACAGGCGCGAAGGCGCTACGTTTACAATGAGGGGCCTTTGTGTTCTTGGCGTTTTTGCGCCTTTGCGGGAGATCTTCTTCATTTTGCTTTTCCTGCAATGAGAGTTTCGGCAAGCAGCAGAAGCAGTGCCGTGCCGGCGAACCAGCCGAAGCGCTCCTCGTAGACCTTGGCCAGGCGCGTCTCCTGTTCGTCGCGCTGCAGGCCGGAAATGCCGAGCTTGTAGATGCGGTCGAGGCCGAAGTCGCCGGGCGCCGAGCGCACGTAGAAGCCGCCGGTTTCGCGGGCGAGCTGTTCGAGCAGGGTTTCGTTGATGGTGCTTTTCACCACGCGGCCCTGTTCGTCCTTCACGTAGCCGCCGCCCTGGGCCGGAATCAGCTCGCCCTCCGGTGTGCCGACCCCGATGGAAAAGAGCCGGATGTTTTCGCTTTTGAGATTATTCACCATCTCCAGCGGGTCGCCGACGTGGTCCTCGCCGTCGGTGATCAGAATGACGACCTTGTCGGCCTCGCTGTGTTTTTCAAAGCTGTCGGCGGCGGTTTCCAGCGCCTGGGCGATCGCAGTGCCGCCGCGCGGAATGATGCCCGCGTACAGGTCGTCGAGCATCATGGTGAAGGCGGCGTAGTCGACCGTCACCGGGCACTGCAGAAAACTGCTGCCCGCAAAGGCAATCAGTCCGATGCGGTCGCCCTTGAGATGCCGGACAAAATCGCGCACGGCCCACTGCGCCTGCTGCAGGCGGTTGGGCCGGATATCGGCGGCCAGCATGCTCTTGGAGGTGTCGAGCACAACGAGGATGTCGAGCCCGCGGTGGCGAACCTCTTCCATCTTGTAGCCCCATTGCGGACGGGTCAGCGCCAGGCCGATGCACAGCAGCGCCAGCACCCGCAGTGCCGTGCGCCGCCGCGACCGTTTCGGGCTGTGGCCCGGCAGGACCGTTTTCCAGACATCGGAAGAAATCAGCGAGGCAAGCGCCCGGCTCCTTTTCCGGTGCAGGATCACCAGCACCACGATGAGCGGCAGAATCAGCAGCAGCCATTGAAAGAATTCTGGAGAGCCGAATCTCATTCTGGGATCCTCCCGCAGCGGGTGAGTGAAAGCAGTTTTTCCAGGGTCAGCAAAAGCGCGGCGGCCAGCAGCCAGCTCTGCGCCGTCTCCTCGTAGCGGGTGAACTGCTGCATCTCGATTTCTGTTTTTTCCAGCTGGTCGATCTCTTCGTACACCTCTTCAAGCGTCTGCAGGTCGCGGGCGCGGAAGAAGCGAGCGCCGCTGATGCTTGCCACTTCTTCCAGCACCGTGGTGTCGAGCTGCTGCGGGGCCTGCGTAAAGAAACCCTGCCGCACCGGCAGCCCGCCGCCGATGCCGATGGTGTAGATCTTGATGCCCATGGCGGCGGCGGCCTGCGCCGCGTTCTCCGGGGTCAGCTCGCCGCGGTTGTTCTCCCCGTCCGTCACCAGGATCACAATCCGGCTTTTGGCCTCGCTGTCGCGCAGGCGGTTGACGGCAGAGGCAATCGCATCGCCGATGGCCGTCCCGTCTTCGAGCATGCCGGTGCGCAGCCCGTCCATGCGCTGAACCAGCCAGCTGTGGTCGAGCGTGAGCGGCGCAACCGAATAGGGCAGTGCGGAAAAGGCGACCATGCCGATGCGGTCATCCGTCCGTTTTCTGATGAAATCACTGATCACGGTTTTTGCCGAATCAATGCGTGTAACCCGCTGCCCGCCGCGCGCAAAGTCCGGCGTGTCCATCGAGGTGGACAGGTCGAGCAGCAGAACCATGTCCACCCCCTCGGTGTTGACGCGGCTCTCCTGCATCCCGCGCTGCGGGCGCGCCAGGGCAACGATCAGGCAGGCCAGTCCCAGCGCGTAGAGCGCCGGCGGAACCGGCTGCAGCCGGACCGCCAGGCTGACCGGCAGCTTCTTCAGCAGCGATCCGTCCGGAAAGTTGATCGCCGGGCGCCGCCGTCCCCGCCGCCACAGCAGCAGCGGAATCAGCAGCAGAAGCAGTAACAGATATGGATAGGCAAATCTCATGTTGTTTTATTCACCGCGAAGGAGCGCAAAAATCATGACGAGGACTCCGTTGCGTTCTCTGCGCTCTTTTGCGGTTCCGGTTTTTCAGTGGTTTGGTTCACAAATTCTTCAACGGTGGAGAAGGCGGTCTGCATAACGTCCCGCTGTGCATCCGCCCGGGCGAATTTCACCAGGTCGGACTGCTCAAAAAAGGTTCCCAGTGCTTTTTTGTGCTCGTGCGGCAGCTTTCTGGAGAGCTCCTCGGTGGTCGATTCCGGTGCGTTCAGGTCAAAGCGGTCCTCCAGATAGGTGCGCAGAATCAGCGACAGATCCACAAAGAACGGTTCCGGAACCCATTCCTTCGTCCGCAGCGCGGCCAGCGCCTCGCGCGCCCGGATGTGCGGCGGAATGATGGGCTCGGGTTCGAAGATGGATGTCCGGCGCTTCATGAACAGCCGGGTGGCCAGCCCCGCCAGCAGGGCGAGCAGCGCGATCAGAACCGACATCCAGATTTTACGGGAGAGGGGATGGAGCGGGCCCTTGATGTTCGACAGGCTGTTTGCGTCGTCACCGGTCAGCGAGCTTTCCACGCGGAGGGTGAGCGGCGGCAGCGCCTGCGCCGCCTGGCGTCCGTCGGAAAACGTGCAGACCGCCGCATTGGTGGTGATCAGCCAGTTGCCGGTGCGCAGCGAGCTGAGCTGCACAATCTGCTCGGTTTTCACCACGCCCTCTGCCGGGACGGAGGTATCGACGGAGCGGCCGCGCACAACCACTTCCTTGCGGTTTCCAATGTCTGGAAACTTGACGGTGCTGCCCGGCGCGTGCAGCGCGGTAAAGGTCAGGGTGATCACATCGCCGATCTTCAGGGTTTGCTCGCTCAGCTCGGCCTTCGCCGCGAATCCGCCTTCCGGCAGCGCCGGTTTCTCGCAGCCTGACAACATAGCCAGCGCGAGACCGCACAGTCCCAGTTTCAAGTATCCAGTGTCGAGTTTCATCGTCTGCTCCCGCGGGTTCGGAAGAATTTGATGAAAGCCCGGTCGTAGGGCTGGCCGGCGAACAGTTCAATCATATCGATTCCGGAGCGGCGCAGGGAGCGCTGCAGTTCGTCGCGGCGCTTCTCCTGCGTCAGCAGCAGCTCGCGCCGCACCGCCGGGCTGGAGGTGTCGACCAGGATGCGCTGCCCGCTTTCGGGGTCGCGCCACTCAACCACGCCGGCTTTGGGCCAGGCGCGCTCGTGGTTGTCGCCGATGGCGACCGCAATCAGATCGTGGCGCCGCGCGGTGATTTTGAGCGGGCGGGAGCAGTCGGTCGGAAAAATAAAATCGCTGATCAGAAACGTGACCGCTTTGCGCGTGGTCGTGTGGTTGAGGAAGTCGAGGGCCGGCACGGCATCGGTGCCGGCACTCTGCGGCTGGTGGGTCAGCACCTCTTTGATGATGCGCAGAACGTGGCGCGGTCCCTTGCGCGGCGGGATATACTTTTCCACCTGATCGGAGAACAGAATCAGCCCGATGCGATCGTTGTTGCGCGTGGCCGAAAACGCCAGCATCGCCGCAACCTCCGCCGCCAGGTCGCGTTTGAGCTGCGGGGTGCTCCCGAAGTCGTTCGAGCCGCTGATGTCCACCATCAGCATCACCGTCATTTCGCGCTCTTCGACAAATTTCTTGATGTGCGGCACGCCGGTGCGGGCGGTCACATTCCAGTCGATGGCGCGGATGTCGTCGCCCGGGAAATACTCGCGCACCTCGTCGAACTCCATCCCGCGCCCTTTGAAGGTGGAATGGTAGCGCCCCGCAAACACGTCGTTGACCGCGTGCCGCGTCTTGATTTCGATTCTCCTCACTTTTTTGAGGAGTTCTTTATGGCTGCTTTGCTGGTTCATGTTGTTTGACCGCGAAAGAACGCAGAGATCGCAAAAGCGGGAAAGGAAATGGTTTTTGCGATCCTTGCGTTCTTTTGCGGTTAATTTTCTTATGGGACGGGGATTTCGGACAGGAGTTTTTCGATGAGGTCGTCGCTGGTCAGCTCGTCGGCCTCCGCTTCGTAGGAGACGATGATGCGGTGGCGCAGGATGTCCGGCGCGATGGATTTGACGTCCTGCGGGGTGACGTAGCCGCGGCCCTGCAGGAAGGCGTGGGCGCGCGCGCCGGTGGTCAGCGCGAGCGTCGCGCGCGGACTGGCGCCGTAGCGCAGGTAGTCGGCAATATCGAGGTTGTATTTCGCCGGCTCGCGCGTCGCGAAGACAATGTCCAGGATGTACTCCTTGATTTTGTCGTCCACGTAGATTTCATCGACCGCCTGGCGCGCCTCGAGAATCGTGGCCGGGCTGATCACCGGGCTCACCTGGATGTCGGTGCTGGTGTGCGCCATGCGCTCGAGAATCTTCCGCTCTTCGTCGCGGCTGGGATAGTCGATGTTGAGCTTCAGCATGAAGCGGTCCACCTGCGCTTCGGGCAGCGGATAGGTGCCTTCCTGCTCAATCGGGTTTTCCGTGGCCATCACCAGGAAGGGCTCGGGCAGGCGGAAGGTTTCGTCGCCGATGGTCACCTGATGCTCCTGCATGGCTTCGAGCAGGGCGCTCTGCACTTTGGCCGGCGCGCGGTTGATTTCATCCGCCAGGATGATGTTCGCGAAGACCGGCCCTTTTTTGATGACGAAATCGCCGTCTTTCGGGTTGTAGATGAGCGTTCCGATCAGGTCGGCCGGCAGCAGGTCGGGCGTGAACTGTATCCGCTGAAAACTGGTTTCCATGGCGGCGGCCAGCGTATTGACCGTCAGGGTTTTGGCCAGGCCGGGCACCCCTTCGAGCAGCACGTGGCCGTTGGACAGCATGCCGATGATCAGCCGGTCGATGAGATATTCCTGCCCGACAATCACCTTTCCAATTTCAGCCTTCAGCCCGGGGATGAACGCGCTGGCGGCGCGCACCTTTTCATTAATCATTTCGAGTCCTGCCATTTGAAAATCTCCTTGGTTTCAGCGGATTAAAGTTACACAGACTAATACCCCTGCAAAACTGTTCAATTTTTTTTCGGTTTAATTTTCAAGGGGGTGAAAAACAATTCTGCCGTCTTCCAGTTCAGCCTGAACGGTCGACCCGTCGGTGATGGTGCCGTCGATCAGGCTGCGGGCGAGCTGCGTCTCAAAGTGATGCTGAATGAAGCGTTTGAGCGGGCGCGCTCCGTAGACCGGATCGAACCCTTCCTTCACAATGTGTGTTTTCACCTCGTCGCTGACATTCAGCGAAATGTCGCGTGCGGCCAGGCGTCCGCGCAGATCGTTGAGCAGCAGGTCGACAATTTTGCCGATTTCACTTTCGGTGAGCGGTTTGAACAGCACGGTGTCGTCGAGCCGGTTCAAAAACTCCGGGCGGAAACTGCTCTTGAGCAGATCCATCACCCGGTCGCGGGTTGCGTCGGCGATGTGTCCTTCGCGGTCGATTCCGTCGAGCAGCAGCGTGGAGCCGAGGTTGCTGGTCATGATGACGATCGTGTTCTTGAAGCTCACGGTGTGCCCCTGCGAGTCGGTCAGCCGTCCATCGTCGAAAATCTGCAGCAGAATATTGAACACATCCTGATGCGCCTTCTCGATTTCATCCAGCAGAACCACCGAATAGGGCTTGCGACGCACCGCCTCGGTCAGCTGTCCGCCTTCCTCATAGCCCACATAGCCGGGCGGCGCCCCGACCAGGCGCGAGACCGTGTGCTTTTCCATATACTCGCTCATGTCGACGCGCACCATGTGCTCCTCGCTGTCGAACAGCTCGAACGCCAGCGTGCGGGCCAGTTCGGTTTTGCCGACCCCGGTCGGGCCCAGGAACAGAAACGCGCCGATCGGCCGGTTCGGATTGTTGATCCCGGCCCGCGCCCTCAACACGGCATCGGCCACGGTCTGAACCGCCTCGTCCTGCCCGATCACCCGCTCGTGCAGCTGATCCGCCAGCTTCAGCAGCTTTTCGCGCTCGCCCTCCAGCAGCTTCGTCAGCGGGATGCCGCTCCAGCGCGAGATCACTTCGGCGATCTCCTCTTCGGTGACCTCTTCGCGCAGCAGGGTCGGCGCCCCGTCCCGCGCGTGCAGCTTTTCTTCCAGCTCGGCCAGCTGCTTTTCGAGGCCGGGGATGGTCCCGTGCCGCAGTTTGGCGACGCGCTCCAGGTCATAGCTGCGCTCCGCATCATCGCTTTCGCGGCGGGCCAGCTCCAGCGCCTCGCGCAGGTCGCGCACGTTCTGGATGCCTCCCTTTTCGTTCTCCCACTGCGTGCGCAGGGCATCCGACTCGGCCTTCAGGTCGGCCAGCTCTTTGCGCAGCGCGGCCAGCCGCTCCTGGCTCGCTTTGTCCTTTTCTTTGTTGAGCGCGGTTTCCTCAATTTCGAGCCGCATCACTTTGCGCGACACTTCATCGAGCTCCGCCGGAAGCGAGTCGATTTCCGTGCGGATCGACGCGCACGCCTCGTCCATCAGGTCGATCGCTTTGTCGGGCAGGAAACGGTCGGAAATGTAGCGGTCGGACAGCACGGCCGATGCGACCAGCGCGGTATCCTTAATGTGCACCCCGTGATGCACCTCGAACCGTTCACGCAGTCCGCGCAGGATGGAAATGGTGTCCTCGACGCTCGGCATATCGACCAGCACCGGCTGGAAGCGCCGCTCCAGCGCCGCATCCTTTTCGATGTACTTGCGGTGCTCGTCGAGCGTGGTCGCCCCGATGCAGTGCAGCTCGCCGCGCGCCAGCATCGGCTTGAGCATGTTGCCCGCGTCGGTCGACCCCTCGGTCTTTCCCGCCCCCACAATGCTGTGCACCTCGTCGATAAACAGAATGATGCGACCCTCGGCGGCCTTGATTTCATTGAGCACCGCCTTCAGCCGTTCCTCAAATTCGCCGCGATACTTCGCTCCCGCCATCAGCGAGGTCATATCCAGCGCGAATATGGTTTTCTCCTTCAGGCCCTCCGGCACGTCGCCGCGCACGATGCGGTGGGCCAGCCCTTCCACAATGGCGGTTTTGCCGACCCCCGGTTCGCCGATCAGCACCGGGTTGTTCTTTGTCTTGCGCGACAGAATCCGGATGACCGAGCGGATTTCCGCATCGCGGCCGATCACCGGGTCGAGCTTGCCGGAGCGGGCCAGCTCCACCAGATCCTGTCCGTACTTTGTCAGGGCTTCATAGGAGCCCTCGGGGTTGTCGCTGGTTACGCGCTGGCTGCCGCGAATGATTTTGAGCGCGTCGAGAATCCCGTTGCGGGTGATGCCCAGCTCATCGAGGATGCGGCCGGCGGCCGTTTTCGTCTTCTCATCGGCAAAGGCCAGCAGCAGGTGCTCGACCGACAGAAACTGATCGCCCAGTTTTTTCATCTCCTTCTGAGCGGCGTGCATCAGCCCGTCGAGGCGGGGGCTTACATAAATCTTTCCGCTTTCGGAGCCGGGCCCGCTTACCGACGGGATATTTTTTAGCTCCTGTTCCAGGCGCGCCATCGCGGTGGCGCAGGACGCCTCCATGCGCTCAAACAGCTGCGGTGCCAGTCCGCCGTCCTGCCGCAGCAGGGCGAGCAGCAGATGCTCTCCGTCAATTTGCTGATGGCCGGCCTGCGCACCGAGCGCCTGGGCGGCTTGAAACGCCTCGCGAACCTTTTGAGTCATTTGGTTGAAATCTATCATAATATCCTCCGCAACCTGGGTAAGCATCCCGGGTGCCAAGATCAAAAACGCTGTTTTGCAAGGGGGATATTGCTCCGCCGCCGGCCGGGCTGGAACCTGTTGGCGCACCGGTGTGACGAAATGTCCCTTGCCGAGGCACGTCCGGGCTCACGATCGTGAGCACGGACGTGCCTGATCAGCGCCGGTTGATTTGGCGCAGGGCCTCGTAGAGCACGATGGAGGCGGCGTTGGCCAGATTGAGCGAGCGGACGTGGTTGAGCTGGATCGGGATGTTGAAGACGTTCTCTTTATTGTTCTCCAGGAGTTCGAGCGGGAGGCCTTTGCTTTCGGAGCCGAAGATCAGGCAGTCACCCGGCTGGTAGTCAGCCTCGGTGTAATTCTTCGATCCGCTGGTGCTGAACCAGAATTTCCGATGGTTGGAAAAGTTGTCCAGAAAAGTTCCAAGGTTTGGAAAGCGGTTGACGGTGACGGCGTCCCAGTAGTCGAGGCCGGCGCGTTTGACCAGCCTGTCGGTCAGCTGGAAGCCGAGCGGTTCGACGAGGTTGAGGACGGTTCCGGTGGCGGCGCAAAGCCGCGCGATGTTGCCTGTGTTCTGGGGGATATCGGGCTCGACCAGCACAAGATTAAAGGGCGGGTCGGGCCAGCGGAAGGGCAGTTGGTTTCGGGGGCGGGGTGATGTCATCCGCGCATTATGCGGAAGGCGGAAGGCTAAAATCAAGTTTTTGAACAAAAGCCGTTGACTTGACCCCGTTCGATCTCTATAAACACGCCTTTCTCTGACGGGGGTATAGCTCAGTTGGTAGAGCGCTTGAATGGCATTCAAGAGGTCAGGGGTTCGACTCCCCTTACCTCCACCAGCCTAAACTGGTGGCCGTCAGATTCTTGGAGAAACCACTTCTTCACAAATATCTCCCTTTCACCCGCAAATGGCGCGGGTTGCTTTTGCTTGATGGCACCGGAGTAGGGGATCCGATCTATGACGACCTGGCCCGGCGATACTCCAATGTCGAGTCGTTCAAGTTTAGCTCGACCTTCAAAGATGGCCAGCAGAGTGGCAGGTTCTCACCAATGAAATGCAGCGCTGCGAGTATGAAATCGGCGCCCGCGGCCATCTCAGCTGCAGCGCACCGTCCGGCTTCTACGATGACTGCGTCATGGCGCTGGCCCTCGCCAATCACTCCCGCTGGGAGACCGAATCCCCGCCGGCCCCATGCTCCCGCTCGCGCCGAAAGGGCGCGTCCCACCCTTCGCCACACGATCCCGGACCCTGTGGGGCTGATTTCGAACACATGAAGGACCGATAAAATTTATGATAATGGGGTCATAGAAAATATGACAGTCTACTTGCTAAGTAGAATTTGTTGTGATACGTTCCTTACTTATCGAATGAACAAAGGAGTTTATTATGGCTACAAATCCGATCGGAAAAGGCACCAAAACCATTGGCATCAACATGAACGAGAAAATGGCGAACGAGCTGGAAAAACGCGCCAATTCAATGCACATCAGCAAATCTAAATACTGCAAGATTATCCTTCAGCAGTGGATTGATTCCGGCAAGAAGCTGACGCTTTCGGAATAATCTTTATCTCCATCCCAAAAACACTGAGGGGGGATTGATTCCTCCCTTTTTTTGTGCCCGGTCGGGCTTCTTTTTTGGAGTTTCTTTCTGACCTTGGACCTCCGACCGACTTCCGACCTTCGACTTCCGACTCCGTTTGATTTTTCCCCTTAGCTCTCTATAAAAATCCCATCATGTGTGAGAAGGGTTTTTTTGAATGCTGCTGCGCCGGGTTGGGTCTGAACGCATTTGACGCTTTCACCGGCCGCAGCGTTTCAACGACTTAAACGGAATGCTGATTTCCAATGGCTGGAAAAAATAACTTCAATTCGGCCTCGCCGCTACCGGGGTTCGGAAATAACCTTGTGAATTTCATCCGAACGGAGAGAACCTTTGGCCAAACACTTTATTTTTGATCTGGGCAACGTGCTGATCGATTTTGATCTGGACGACGTGCTGAAACATGTGATGGAGGCCGCCGGGGTGACCTCGCTGCCCGGGACGCTGCGGGTTCAGGACACCGCCCGGGTGGTGGCGGTGGAGACCGGTCAGATCTCCGATGAGGAATATCTGGCCCGTATCTGCGAGGAGACCGGACTGAGCCTGACCCTGGAGCAGCTGATCGGTGTGTGGCAGAAGACCTTCCAGCTGAATCCGGCCGGCAACGAGCTGTTCGAGCAGCTGCGCGGGCAGGGGCATCCCGTTCATTTCCTGAGCAATATCGCCTGGCACAACGTGGAGGCGGTCCGCCGCAACTGGCCGGACTTTTTCGAGCGCGGCACGGAAAACTTTTTTTCCTACGAACTGGGCTTCCACAAGCCGGACGAACGCATCTACCGCGCCGCGCTCGAGCATCTCGGCGCAAAGCCGGACGAGTGCTTTTTCCTGGATGACCGCCGGGAGAATGTGGCGGGCGCCCGCGCGGTCGGCATCGATGCGCATCTGTTTTCCGCCGAGACCCTGCCCGCCGTCCGCGAGGCGCTCGGTCATTTTTTGCGCCCCTGATCTGACCGATCAGGAGAAATGTTAATTTCCAAATCCGAAATTCGAATGCTGCTGCGCAGAAAGAACGGGTTCAGGCAGAATCATACAAGCTGAGCGTCCAGAGGGGGGAGCTAATGGGGTGGAGGTTAAGCGTTGGAATACCTATTTCTCACCACGGAATATCTCCTGTCAAAGTTCACGCGCCATCGCCGTGCACAACAGAGGCTAAGCAGGGGCGGTTTTTCGCAGAATGATTGACGGCAGAATGATCTATGGCACTTAAATTGATCCTGATTATTCTGCCATACTCTCACTCTGTATTTTGGTTCCGGCTGCGCCGGGTTGGGAATTGGTGCTTCGGATTTCCCGCAACTCGGTGAGATTGCGGTTATGTGCTGATTTTTATCACATAAGATTGTGAGGGGGTTTTGTTTGTGTTACGAACGGCTCCATCTTATGAAGACGCCTTTTCGATTTTCATCACGTGCGCTCCTGCTTGCGGGAGTTTTGGGGCTGTTTTTTGTTTCCTTTGGCCAGGAAGCCGTGCCGGTGTCGGGCCTGGCGACGAGTCAACTGCTGAAGCAGGCGCGCGGCCTGCTGGAGAATCGCAAGGCGGCGGAGGCGGTTTCGTTTCTGGAAGAGGTTCTGGTCCGCCTGCAGGAGATGGATGATCCGCAGTCCGTGAAGGCGCGGATGACCGCGCGCTATCAGCTGGGCCTCTGCCGCCTCGAAGCGGGACAGTATGAACAGGCCGCGGACGATTTCCGGCAGTTTATCAAAGATTTTCCCGGGCATGAGTCCGTTTCGGAAGCGCGCTTCCTGACGCTGGATGCGCTGGCGTGGCTGGAGGATTCGGCCCCGATCCGGGCCTATATCGGTGAGCTCGAGCAGAGCGGGGAGCTCGACCGGCTGCTGTCGGTTCTCGGCGAAAAAAACGATACCACCCGCCACGCGGTTCTTTCCCTGCTGTCGGCCTATGCCAAAACCGCCGATTTTGAAGGATTTCAGCGGTTTCTGCCGTTTTGCGACGAGGATGCGCTCAGCGATATCGGGCTGAATCTGGCCTTGATGGATGGCGGGGATCTGGCGGTGGAGCAGGGGGAATACCTGACTGCGCTGCAGCTCTACCGCAAGGTGCGGGTCTGCTCCGAGCTGCTGGCGGGTTACGACCGCCGGCTGGCCGCATTGCAGGCCGAGCTGAAGATTCCGCTGCCGTGGGTTCCGGTGGCCCAGCGCAGCGCGCAGCTGGCGCAGCGTGCGGCCGATACGAACCGACTGGCGAGGATGACGGCGGAGCGGGCCGATCTGGAGAAAAAGAATTACGACCAGGATCTGATGGTGCGCATGGCCCAGTGCTGCGACGCGATGGGGAGGCACTGGAATGCCTATGTCCTGTATAAGCATCTGTACACCGAGTTTCCGGACGGCCGTTCGGCCGAACGCAGCCGCTATTCGGCGTTTCAGTGCCTGGCCGCGCTGGAGGAGCTGCCGCGGGCCAAAGAGGAGGCTGCCGCCTATCTGGAGCTCTATCCGGCGGGACGCTACCGCGATGCGGTGACGCTCGGGCTGATGCAGATTCATTTGCGGCTCAACGACCTGGCGGCGGCGGAAACCCTGGGGCAGGCCCTGCGCGAACAGGATCCGATTCACCGCTACGTCGATCAGGTGGTCTATCTGCTGGGCTATGTGCAGTTTCAACTGCAGAACTATGAAGCCGCGCTCGAGCTGTTCCGGGAGACGGCATCGGCCTGGCCGGATCGGATCTATGCCGAAGAGTCGGTTTACTGGCAGGGAATGTGCAGTCTGTTCCTCGGCCGCTACGCCGAGGCCGCCGATGTGTTCGAGGGCTATCTGGCCGATGCGGGCCGGGGCCCGAAAGAGTTTGAAGAGGATGTGCTCTACCGGCTGGGCATGGCGCGCTACGGGCTCGAAGAGTATGAGACGGCAAAAGAGATTTTCCTGCGGTTTCCGGAGCAGTTCCCCGGCAGCGATCTGTGTTCCGAAGCCTTCAGCATGCTGGGCGACCTGTACGGCGCGGACGGGGAGCTCGACCGGGCGCTGACCCATTACCGGCGGGCGCGCGAGTGCGCGGTGAACGCGGAGCAGGAAAGCTATGCGGTGTTTCAGTCGGCCCAGGTGTACGACCTGCAGGATCGTCATGCGGATTTGATCGCGCTGATGCAGGACTATCTGGATGAGCGCGGCACCGCCGGCGATTTTGCCAAGGCGACGCTGCGCATGTGCGGGTCCCTGCGGGCACTGGGTGAAAACGAAAAAGCGCTGGATGCGATATGCGAGGCGGCTGTGCTCTTCGGAAATATTCCGCACTCCGAGCAGGCGGACCTGCTGTTTGCCGACCTGCTGGATGAAGTCCGCGACCCGCTGCGGGGCGGCGTGACGGCCGGCGAACTGATTGAGCGGCTGGGGCCGGCGCGGACCGGCGCGGCGGCGGATGAGTCCCGGCGTGCGCTGGCTCTGCGCCTGACCGCTTTGTTCGCCGGGATCAGTGACCCGCCGAATGAGTATTCGGAGGCTCTGCTGGCAGAGGAAAACCTCGAGATGTTCACCCCGTTGCCGCTGCGGGTGTTTGCCGAGGCGGCCGCCGCCCGCGGCGACATGGATCGCGTGCAGCAGGCCCTGGATTGTTTCATCGAAAAGTACGCGGAGTCCGACGGCGCCCTGGTGATGAGCAATATCCAGATCCGGCTGCTGATGGCCGCCGGCCGGATGGAGGAGGCGCTGGCGCTTGCGCAGCAGAGCCTGGCGCGCTATCCCGATGATCCGGCCGCCGCGCAGACGCACATGCTGGCGGCCGATGCGCTGCGCCTGGCGGGGCAGTATGAGCGCGCGGCGGGCATGTACAGCGACCTGCTTGCGGTTCGCGAATGGCGCGGTCCGCTGACGCCCCAGGCGCTTTACTGGACCGGGGTCTGTGCCCGGGAGCAGGGGCTGGTGGAGCAGGCGTGTGCCTGGTTCCAGCGGGTGTATGTGCTGTACCAGCAGTATCCGGAGTGGACGGCGAAGGCGTATGCCGCGAGTGCGGATTGTTTGAAGATACTGGGGCGGCACGACGATGTGGTCCGCACCTGGCGCGAGATGGTCGCTGATCCGGACATACTTCGCACGCCGGAGGGCCGTCAGGCCGAGGCTGAGCTTGAAAAATTAAAGGAGACGGTCCGTTGAAAACGTTGAGCGCAATTTGTGTGCTGCTGGCCGCAGCGGTCTGTTCGGCAGAGTCCGGCGGAGCTGAAGCGGAGCTGCGGCAGGCGCGGGCGGCGCTGGACGCCGGGCGCTTCAGCGAGGCGTTTGAGCATGCGGCGAGGGTGCAGGCGTTTCATTACCGCGATGCGGAGGCCATGGCCGAGGCCCTTTACTGCGAGGCGCAGGCCGAGCACCGGACGGGCGGTTCGCGCGCCGGGGTCTCCGCGCTGACGGAGCTGAAAACCCTTTATCCGGACAGCGCGTGGTGCCAAAAGGCGCTGGCGGAGCTGAAACCCGACGGAACGGAGTAGCCGGTTTTGAAAGAGACCCTTCAGAAATTGGTGCATCGAAAGCATGTGTGTTCCGCGCAGGCCGCCGCGGTCAGCATCCTGCTGCATGGGCTGTTGATTGTGGTGGCGGGATCGGTGGTGGCGGTGCGCTATGTCCAGAAGCGCAACGCCGAACTCAATGTGGTGATGCGCGAGCCGAAGCTGGAGCGCCGGCAGCTGCAGCTGCCGCAGAAGAGCGAGCGCGTCCGCCGCACCGCGCGCCGGCCGAAAATCATCTCGACCCGGGCCGACGCCTCCGCGACGGCATTTTCGGTCCCGGATCTCGGCGATATGGGTGAGCAGAGCACCCAGAAGTTTGACGCGCCGTTTGCCCGCTCGAGCCGTGATTTCCGCGCGCTTTCCAGTGCGATCGGCGTGGGCGCTCCGCAGTTTAAGTTTCTCGGGGTGCGGGCCGAAGGGGAGAAGGTGATCTTTGTTCTGGACGCATCGGAGCTGATGCTCACGGTCGAGTCCGGCGGAAAAACCGCCTGCGATTACATCAAAAGCCAGCTCGACAAGGTGCTTGAGGATCTTCCCTCGACGGTGCTGTTCAACGTGCTTCTGTATGACGGCGAAACCGTGGCCGCCTTCCGTCCGCGCATGGTTCCGGTGATCGGGCAGAACCGGACCGCGCTGGCCGAGTGGATTCATCCGTTTCTGGGCGGAGAGGCGACGGGCGGCCTGTCGGCGGAGCAGAACACCTATGTGCCGGAAGTCCGCTATGAGACGGCGGTCGGGGATGAGGCGCGCGAATGGGCGCTGGCGCTTCAGGCGGCTCTGGAGCAGCGGCCCGACACGGTCTTTGTTGTCGGCAGGAGCTGGGGGCGGCACAGCATCAGCCGTGAAAAGGGGAAGCGCCTGGTCGATTTCACCCTGTGGCAGCTGCTGAGCGGCAGCGGCCAGTCGTCGGTGGGCGGTTCTCCCGCCCTGATGGCCGATCGCGAGCTGCGCGACAGCTTGATTCAGCAGGCCGTGGAGGCGATTCAGGATGAAGAGGAGCTGCGGCGGCTCGGGCGGGACCCGGCCGGGTTCCTGCGCGACCTGATCAGCTATATTCAGTATTCCGAGGATCAGATTTTCGACCATCTCGATGCGGTGGTTCAGTCGGCGTATGCGGCGGTGAACCTGCCCGCCCCCTGGGTGCACAGCGTGCGGCTGGTCTCGGACGCGGAAGACGGGGTTTCGGATGCTTCCGCAAGCAGAATGCGGGCTCTGGCCGGCCACTACGACGGGGAGTTCGCCTTCCTGAACGGACCGGACAGCGCCAAAAAAATGCGGGTTGCCGCGACGGGGCAGGCGGCGGACGAGGCGGTTGAGGCCGAGGCGGATGCGCCCAATAAAATTCCTGAATCCAAAGTGGCGTTTTTCGGCATGCGGGCGGAGGGGAGCCGGATTGCTTTTGTGCTGGATGCCTCCGACCCAACGGGCGGCGGAGCGGCCGGCGGAACCAATATGTTTTCGTTCCTGAAGGGGCAGCTGGCCGGTATGGCCGGCACGCTGAGCACGGGGACTCTGTTCAATGTCATTATGAGCGACGGGGCGAACGTGGCCCTGTTCCGTCCGCAGATGGTGGCGGCCGAGGAGTCGGGCGGCCTGTCGGAGTGGCTGGCCGGAATGAGCAACGGGGTTCCGGAGGGGCTGTGCAATTATGCTGTTTCGGCGGTTTACGATACCGCCATCGGGTCGGATGTTCAGGGGGTTCCCCTGGCGGTGCAGGCCGCCATGGAACAGCGGGCCGATTCAATTCTGGTGGTTGCCGGCGGGCTGGGACGCCTGCAGGTCGGCCATGAAAAAGCCCGCCGCCTGCTGGAGTTCTCCATTGTGGATGCGCTGGGGGGAGGGCAAGGCACCACGCTCGAGGATGAAGAGACCGAAGAGGGCGCCGAAGGGATTGTGGCGGCCGCCACCGGCGGAGCGGCCGGGTCGAAGGGCGGACTGCTGCGGCCGCTTGAAGAGGACCGGGCGCAGCGCTCCGAGCTGATTGCCCAGGCCCTCAAACGGATTGAAGAAGAGGTCGGCGAGCGGGAGCGTGCCGGGCTTCCGCCGGGCTTTGTGCACGATATTACCGACTACATTCAATATCTTCCGGCTCAGGTTCTCGATCACCTGGCAGCGGTGGCGGAAAACCACTACCCGGTGGAAGACGGCGAGGTCGTCGTGCCGCAGATCCATTTCACCGTGTTGATGGCGCCGGACGAACGAATTCCCCGCGACGAACTGCGGGTGTTCAGGCAGCTGGTCAAGACCTATGCCGGCGAGATGAATATGCTGCTCAGGGCCGGGACCGACGACGAGGTTCGCAAGCTGAACCGAATGCTGGACCTTTACCCGTAAGTCGATGTTCTGCGCAGGTTTGACAGAGGAATAATCCGTTTGATAGAGGAATAATGCGTTTGTATGAGAAATATTGTTTGTTTGATAAAAACCGCTTTGCTATGTTCCATCACTATGTGTGGTAAATTCATTAACAAGGTCGGCGGAGTGAGACTGGTTTTAAGTCTGGTTCTTCTTTTCCAGTGTGGAGAGGTTTTCGCTCAGGACATCAGCACGGAGGCGACCAGCGTGCTGCTGGAGCGCACCAAGGAACTGCTGAAAGCGGATAATCCGTCCGCGCTGCTTCCATACCTCCAGGAGATTCTGGTGCGCGTGAGAGGGATGAACGATAAGGATTCTCAGGATACCCGTTCGTTCTGTATGTATCAGATCGGGGTCTGCAGGCTTCAGATGGAGCAATTCCCCGAAGCCATTGAGGCGCTGGATGCCTTTTTGAATGATTTTCCGAAGGACTCCAAGGTGCCGATGGCCTCGCTGATGGTTGCCGAGGCGTATGCCATGAGCAAAGACTGGCCCGGGGCTGAAAAATACGCCAAGACCCTGATGGGGAAAACCAACCTGGATGCCGAACGCAAGATGTCGGCGATGCAGCTGCTGTCTGAGGCGCTCTACAGCCAGGAAAAATGGAAAGAGGCCGCCGTTCCCCTGCGGCAGGTGTTTGATGCCGCTGAAAAGCCGCAGGACCGCAACGCCGCCGCCATCATGCTGGTGACCTGCTTCGTCAAGGAAAAGGATTTTGACAACTTTTTAAAGTTTCTTGCCTACTGCGATGATTCGGTCCGCCAGAATGCCGCGCTGAATGTTGCGCTGATTGAGGCCGGCGACCAGAAACTTCAGGAGAAGGACTATCCCAATGCGCTGGTGCTGTACCGGACGGTGCTGAAAACGGCGGAGCGGCTGACGCTATACGAAAAGCAGAACGCGACGATTGAAGAGGCTCTGAAAGAGGAGTATGCGGCCCGGATCGGCACCACCCGCAGCGCGTTTGATGCGGAGCAGGACAAACTTCGTCAGAAACAGACCCAGAATCAGAAGGAGATCGCCGAGATTAAGAAAAGCCCCGGCTATGATGCGGATCTCGAAATGCGGATCGGGCAGTGCTATATCGGCATGAAGCGCAACCAGCCGGCGCTGACGCTGTACCGCCGGTTTTACGCCGAGCGGCCGGATCACAAAATGGCGGACGATGCCCGGTTCCAGGCCTTCTCCGTGCTGCTGGACATGCAGAACTGGGACGGCGCGATCGCGGAAGCCTACGACTACATGAAGCATTTCCCGACCGGCAAGTTTGCCGATGAAGTTACGCTCAACCAGATGCAGGTTCTGTTGCAGAACGGAAAGGTTGATGAAGCCCAGACGGTCGGGGTGGAGGCGCTTAAAACGCTGCCGAATCATCGTTTTATCGACCAGGTTAAGTATCTGGTCGGCTATATCCATTTCCAGAAAATCGAGTATGCGGAGGCTCTGAGCACCTTCAAAGAGGTTTTCGAAAAATGGCCGGACAGCATTTATCATGAAGCGTCCGACTACTGGATTGCAATGAGCTATCTGTTCCTGGGGCAGTTTGAGCCGGCCATCACGGCATTTACCGGGTACCTGGAGAGCAAAGAGTACGCCCAGCGCCGTTTTGAAGAAGATGCGTCCTACCGCCTGGGCATCGCGTTGTACGGTGCCGGCCGGTTCGACGACGCGGAAATGATTTTCCGGCGCTTTATTGAGACCTTCCCCGGAAGCAACCTGGAATCGGAAGCTCTCAGCATGGTGGGAGACCTGCGCGGTGCCGAAGGGGATCTGGAAGATGCGCTGGTTTACTATACTAAGGCCCTGGAAGCCGCAATTTCCATCGAGCAGATCAACTACGCCACCTTCCAGTCTGCCAAAACTCTCGAGCTGCTGAAACAGTTCCAGCAAATTATTGATATGATGGACGCGTACCTTGCCGAGCATGGCGAGGCCGGCAACTTTGCCGGGGCCGGATTCTGGCTGGGCAAATCCTACAAGGCGCTGGGGCAGAATGAGAAAGCGCTTGAAAAATACATTGAGACGGTGGTGCAGTTCGGCGACAAGACCGAGAATGCCGATGTCGACCTGATTCTTCGTGAGCTCATCAAGGAAAACGAGGAGGAAGGCGGCGGCTGGGCTGCCAATAAACCGGTGGTCGACCGCTTGAAATCCGAACTCTCAAAAGCCAAACGGAAAGATCAGACGACCCTGACGCTGCGTCTGGAAACCC
Organism: Tichowtungia sp.; assembly: GCA_041584215.1. Taxonomy (GTDB): domain Bacteria; phylum Verrucomicrobiota; class Kiritimatiellia; order Kiritimatiellales; family Tichowtungiaceae; genus Tichowtungia. The sequence continues at coordinate 25,567 of JBFHEM010000022.1, forward strand.
TGTTTGCCTATATCACCGAAGGGGCGGAGCGCGACCAGCATGTGTCGGCCGTTCTGTCCGGCGGCCGTGTCAAGGATGCCGGTCCGCTCACCTTGCTTCTGATGGCAACCGAGGCCTCCGCCCGCGGGAATTCAAAACTGGTCCACGACGCATACGCGCACTGCATGGAGGTTTACGGGGAGTCTGAGATCCTGGTCGATGTCATGAATATTGAGCTGCAGACGCTGTTCAACGACGGGGAATACGAGCAGGTCAAGGCACTGGCTGAAGAAATCACCAACCGCTTCGGTTATCGCACGGAAATCGGACGGACCCGCATGATGAAGGCCGATGCCTGCCGCCTGACACAGGATTACGATCTGGCCATCAAAACCTACAAAGAGCTGTTTGCCGTGAGGGAATGGCGGGGTCCGCTGACGCCGCAGGCGCTGTACTGGATCGGTGTCTGCACTCTGGAGCAGGGCGATGCCCAGGAGGCGTTTGCCTTCTTCCAGCGGGTTTATGTGATGTATGAGGGGCATACCGAGTGGGTGGCAAAAGCGTATGAAGGCAGTATCCTCTGTCTGGAAAAACTGGGTCGGACGGATGACGTCATCCGGACCTGCCGGGAAATGCTGGCAAAGGATGAGCTGGCCAGCACCCCGGAAGGTGTTAATGCCCGTGCCAAATTGATGGAACTGGCTCCTCAGGGAGAGATGAAATGAGATTTGTTAAATTGACCGCAATCACGAGTTTCCTGCTGGCTGTGCTCAGCGCGCAGGCGGGTTATCAGGTGGAACTCACCTTCGCCAACGGGGCCAAGCGCAGCGTCACCGATCTGGTGGTCGAAGCCGACAAAGTGATTCTGGCCCAGGAAAACCTGCAGGTTCCCTTTGACCAGATTCAAAGCGCTGTCTTTACCTTTGATGAACCGCTCTCGTTTGATGAGTGCGAGGTCTTTCTCAAACGGTGTGCCTACAAAGACATGATCACCCGGCTGGATGCGCTGCTCAATCCGGTCCGGCAGGGGTTCGGGCTGAACGGCAATCTGGACGGCTATCTCCAGTATAAAATGCGCGCCTGTTTCTGGGCGAAGCAGTATGCGGACGCCTCGGCAACGGCAGACATTCTGCAGAAAAAAAACAGCACCTATGCGCCGCTGGCCGGACTCTATCAGGTGCTGGTCCTGCTCGAACAGAACAAGCCCGTGGATGACGTGTCGCGCGCGTTCTCACAGATTTCAGACCCGGAGAAAATATCGGCACCGATCGCGCATTTTATTCGCGGCCGGCTGGCGATGGAGACCCGCAGTTATGAGGAGGCTTTGCAGCACTTCTCCAATATTGTGGTCTATAACAGCCGCGATCCGGAATGGGCTCCGGCGGCGGCTTTTTACGAGGGTGTTGTTTACAGGCGAACCGGCTATCTGGAGTCTGCCTCCGCGATTGCCGACGAGCTGAAGATTGCTTATCCGGATGCCGATTGGGGGCGCCGGGCTGATGAGCTTAAATAATAAAAAAATTGGATAATAACAGGGAAGGAGATCCAAAGATGAAGAAGTCATACTTTAAAACAGCAGTGATGCTGGTCATGCTGGTGGTGTTTGCCGGGGTGCTCGTCAGCGCGAGTGCGCAGGACACCGATGCCGCGCCGGCCGCCGAGGAACAGGTGCACCAGATGACCTTTGCCGAAATGCTGAAACAGGGCGGGTGGGCCATGTGGCCGCTGGGTCTGTTTTCGTCCGCCATGCTCTATTTCATCATCCGCAATTCGATGCTGCTGCGCCCCAAAAGCCTGCTGCGTGCCGATCTGAAAGAGGAAATTGAAGCGAAACTTCAGAAGAGCGACGTGGCCGGCGCGCGGGAAATCTGTCAAAGCAATCCGAGTCTGATGACCTCCGTGCTGGATGCGGGTCTGGAACGGATCAATGAACGTGATTTTGACGCGGCTCATGTTTCCGAAGCCATCGAAGAAGCCGGAAACGAGCAGATGGTGACCTTCATGAAACCGATCAACTACCTCTCCATTATCGGCGGAACCGCTCCGATGCTTGGACTGCTCGGTACGGTGTCCGGTATGATTAAAGCCTTCCAGACCATTGCCGCCGGCGGGATGGGCAAACCGGAACTGCTGGCCGGGAACATCGGGGAAGCGCTCATCACCACGGCGACCGGTCTGATCATCGCCATTCCGGCCATGATCGCCTACTTCATCTTCAAGAATAACTTCATCAAGAACATGTCGACCATGGGTCGGATGGTCAGCCACTTCCTGAGTGTCTATCGGAACGCTCAGCGTAAATAACAGACGGCGGGAGAATCCCCATGAAGTTTAAAATCCCCATGGAGGGTGGCGACGACGATATCAACATGGCTCCCATGATTGATATGGTGTTCCTGTTGCTCATCTTCTTTATGGTCGCATCCCATCTGACGGCTCTGGAGCGCATTCCGGTTCCGCTTCCGGTGGCTGACAAAGCCAAGGTTCCGGAAGAGGCCCGTGACCGCCAGCTCGTCACGATCCGCGCGGTGGACGACAGCGGCGAGGCCGCTGAAATCTACATGAACCTGCAGGTGGTGTCGATTGAGGAGTTTACCGCGGCGATCGGCAATCTGTTCGAATCCGACGACAACCTGCAGGTCTACCTGCGGGCGGACCGGCGTGTGAAACACAAGCATATTAAAGAAGTGATGGAAGCCTGCGCCGGCGTCGGCATCGTGGATATCATCTTCGGCACATTTGAATCCGGGAATTAACCTATGAAAGCATGGCTTGACGACCTGATTAATGAAAAAACGGAACTGCAGATCGCGCCGCTGATTGATGTGGTGTTCCTGCTGCTGATCTATTTTATGGTCAGTTCCTCCCTGAAACGTTCCGAAGCCGACCTGAGCATGAGCCTTCCGAGTGCGGTGGCCCAGTCTCAGGAGCTGAAGATGCCCGATGAGCAGATTATCGAAGTGCTTGCCGGCGGTCAGATTGTGCTCAATGAGCGCGAGTATTCCGATCCGACCAAGGCGGACCTGGCCGATCTGGAAAACACGCTCACTCGCTATCGCGAGGCCTCGGCGCTCATGAATACGCCGGCGATGATCACCATCGCCGCCGAGGACGACTCGCGCCATGAACGCGTGATTGATGTTCTCAACGCCTGTGCAGGAGCTCAGATTACCAGTGTCACCTTCGGGTCGGCAGAGTAACGGGACACATGAACGGTCGCGGTGATGTTTAAGAAGAAGCAGAGACAGACTTCGGACTCATCCGGGGAACTGAAGAAGAAGGCGCTGGTTTGCTCGACCGAAGCGGCGGCCATCAGCATCGGTATTCATGTCCTGCTTGTTCTTTTCGCCGGCTCGATCGTCGCCATCCGCTACGTTCAGAAGCGCGATGCCGCCTTTTCCGGCGAAAACATCAGCCGTCCCAAACTGGAGCGGCGGCAGCTGCAGATGCCGGTGAAGATGCAGAACCTGCAGAAAAAAAGCAGCCGCCCCAAAGTCACCACCCGCATGGCCAGCGTGTCGCAGGCCTCGTTCTCGCTTCCGGACTCCTTTGGCATGGGCACGGATATCGCCGGCGGATTTGACCGGGCCGGCACCGGCGAGCGCAGTCTCAGCAGCATGGGCGCCGCCGGCAGCCTAGGTTTCGGCGTATCCGGGGTCAACTTCTTTGGAGCCAAATCCAAAGGCGAAAAGATGGTTTTCATCCTCGATGCGGACAAGCGCATGGTCGAAGACCGGCGCGGCGGCTATTTCACCTACAAGTTTGCCAAGGACCGCCTGGGCGAGATGATCGACGGGATGCGCTCGGCCACCCTGTTCAATGTGATGGTTTTTTTGAGAGACGAGTCGGTCATGTTCCGGCCGAGTCTGGTGCCGGCCACTCCGGAAAACCGCGAGGCGCTGAAGCAGTGGATTGCACCGCTGAACAGTACGCCCTCGGTGGTCGGCAAACTCAGCAACCTGCCCGGAAAGTACACCCCGCCGAGGGAGTATGAGGAAAGCGAGCTCACCCGAATGTACTATTGGGTGCGCCCGGTGCAGGCCGCGATGGAGCAGAAGGCCGATAATATTTTCATTCTGTGCAGCGGCTACGGTTGGCAGCGCGTTCCGGATGAAGAGCTGCTGCGCCGCCAGAATATCGAGAGCGAAGCCGAGTGGCAGAAATCGCGCGGGTGGGATGCGGAGCGGATTGCCAAATTCGATCGGGACCGCCAGCAGTGGCTGGCCAAGGCCCGCCAGGCTCTGGATAAAGAAAACAGAGCGAGGGCCGCCGCCGGACAGCCGCCGAAGTTCGTGGCGGACTCCCATTGGTGGTACTACATGACCCAGGAGCTGAGATGGGACATTCCGGATGATAAACCCATGCTGTGGAGAGAGTTTGCTCCCTACGGCTACGATCCCGAGGTGCTGATCGAACATTTTAATGCCGTGTATACATTTAACTATGTACCGCAAAAACTCAGCAAACCCGCCATTCATGTGGTGAAGCTGATTGCTTCGGACGGCACGTCGGTCGACCCGCCCGGCGGAGATGCACAGACTTTCCAGTTTAACTCGTTAAAGAGGATCCCGAAGGCTTTTGGTGGACGGTTTGAGACCCTGCAGGGCGCTGAAACGGTCGAAGACCTTCTTAAAAACAATAATTTGAGCAATGACTAAGCGGGCAGCACGGGTGTTGCAGTAAGGAAGCGTTAATAGTGTTTAGAAAAAAGAAGTCCCAGTCCAACGATTCATCCGGTGCGCTGAAGAAAAAAGCGATGGTTTGCTCCACCGAGGCGGCGGCCATCAGTATCGGCATTCATGTCCTGCTGATTCTTTTCGCCGGCTCCATTGTGGCGATCCGCTATGTGCAGAAGCGCGATGCCGCCTTTGCAGGCGAAAACATCAGCCGTCCCAAACTGGAGCGCAGGCAGCTCCAAATGCCGGTCAAGGTGCAGAATCTGCAGAAAAAGAGCAGCCGTCCCAAGGTTACCACCCGCATGGCCAGCGTCTCGCAGGCCTCCTTTGCTCTTCCCGACGCAATGGGCATGGGGACCGATATGGGGGCCGGGTTTGACCGGACCGGAACCGGCGAACGCAGCCTCAGCAACATGGGGTCCGCCGGCAGCCTCGGCTTCGGTGTGTCCGGGGTGAACTTTTTCGGCGCGAAATCCAAGGGTGAAAAAATGGTGTTCATTCTGGATGCCAGCAAGGCCATGGTGGAAGACCGCCGCGGCGGATATTTCACCTACAAATTTGCCAAAGACCGGCTGATGGAAATGATCGACGGAATGAGTTCCGCCACCCTGTTCAATGTCATGGCCTATGAACGCGGCGCGTCGGTCATGTTCCGGCCTCAGCTGGTTCCCGCCACTCCCGAAAACCGGGATGCGGTCAAAAAATGGATTGCCCCGCTGAATGCAACACCGGAAGTGGTCGGAAAGATTGATAATCTTCCGGGGCCCTATCGCCCGGCCATTGAATATGAAGACACCCCCCTGGACCGGCTCTTTGACTGGGTGCGCCCGATCCAGGCGGCGATGGAGCAGAAGGCGGACAATATTTTTGTTCTTTGCAGCGGATACGGTTGGCAGCGCGTGACGGACGAGGCCATCATGAAACGGTTCAATATCGAGAGCAAAGAAAAATGGATGGAGTCCCGCGGCTGGAATGCGGAGCGCATCGCCAAGTTCGACCGGGAGCGTCAGGAGTGGCTGGCCAAGGCCCGGCAGGCTCTGGCAAAGGAAAACGAAGCCCGCAAGGCGGCCGGTCAGCCCCCCAAATTCGTGCAGGACTGGTGGTATTACATTCGCGAAGATCTGAAGTGGACGATTCCCGCTGATAAGCCCCACCTGTGGCAGCTGGTTTCGCATGGCGTCTATGATCCGGAATGGATTATTGAACATTTTGAGCGGGTCTATGAATTCAACTATATTCCCAGCAAACTCAAAAAACCGGCGATCCATATCGTGAAGCTGATTGCGTCCGACGGGTCGCCCGTCGACCCGCCGGGAACGGATGGACCCACCTACCGCTATCTTTCCCTGAAGAGGATCGCCAAGGCCTTCGACGGCCGGTTTGAGCATCTGCGCGGGGCTGAAACCCTGGAAGACCTGCTGAAAAACAACGACCTTTCCAATGATTGATCGTCCGCCGGTCAGGCCGTGCAAACTGCATCAGCTGCTGTCGTGAAGGGCCGCCCGGGTGACGCCGGGACGGCAACGAAACGAAAAGTGAAGTGGCAATGCGCGGATGATGCGGCTATATTGCGCGGCATGAAAACCATTGAAGAACAAATTCTGGAGCTCAAAGCGCAGCGCGGAGCCGTTATTCTCGCGCACAACTATCAGCTCGATGAGGTGCAGGCCATTGCGGATTTCACCGGCGATTCGCTCGAACTCAGCCGCAAGGCCGCCAATCTTTCAGAGGACGTCGTGGTCTTCTGCGGCGTGCATTTTATGGCCGAATCCGCCGCGATTCTCGCGCCGGAAAAGACCATCCTGATTCCCGACCCCAACGCCGGCTGCCCGATGGCCGATATGATCACGGCCGAACAGCTGCGGGCCGTGAAAGCGGACCATCCCGGGGCCCGGGTCGTCTGCTATGTCAACAGCTCCGCCGAGGTCAAGGCCGAGAGCGATATCTGCTGCACCTCGTCCAATGCCGTTGCGGTGTGCGAGTCGCTCGGCGACGCGCAGATCATTTTTGTTCCGGATCGCAACCTGGGCGCCTTCGTCGCCGAAAAAATCGGAAAAGAGTTTGTGCTCTACAACGGCTTTTGCCCGACCCACGAGCGCATCCGCGATGTCGATGTTGTCGCCTTGAAGGAACAGCATCCCGAGGCGGTGGTCATGGCGCATCCGGAGTGCAGCCGGCCCGTTCGCGACCTCGCCGATGAGCTGCTGTCGACCGGACAGATGTGCCGCTTTGCCGCGGCATCTGATCAGAAAGAATTTATCGTCGCGACCGAGCTGGGCATCAACTATCGGCTGCGCACGGAGAATCCGGACAAGCAGTTTTACCCGGTCTGCCCCGATCGCGCGGTCTGTCCGAATATGAAAAAAATCACGCTCGAAAAAATCCTGTGGTCGCTGCAGGACCTGAAGGAGCGGGTGGTCGTCCCCGCGGATATCGCCGTGCGCGCGGTCGGCTCGATTCAGCGCATGCTCGAAATTTAGCACTGGAGCGGTGGAGTCCGGGAGTGATGGATGAATGAAAAATATCAAACACGACCTGTTGACTCACTAATTCAAAAGTTCAATACTCCATCAATTCAAAATAATCCAATTTTCCAAGGGAGCTTCCATGTGGGACTATACAGACAAAGTAAACGAGCATTTCCGCAACCCGCACAATGTCGGCAAGGTGGACCATCCGGACGGCGAAGGCCAGGTCGGGTCTTTGGCTTGCGGCGATGCGCTGCGGCTGATGTTTAAACTCGATGCAGACGGACGGATTTGCGAGGCGAAATTCCAGACCTTCGGCTGCGCCAGCGCGATCGCCTCGTCGTCCGCTCTGACCGATATGATCCTCGGCAAAACCCTCGAGGAGGCCGAGCAGATCACCAACAAGGACATTGCGGACTATCTCGGCGGACTGCCCAAGCAGAAAGTCCACTGTTCGGTGATGGGGCGCGAGGCGCTCGAAGCCGCCATCTACAACTATCGCACCGGTAAAACCTGGAGCAAAGAGATCGAAGGCGAAGTCATCTGCCACTGCTTCGGGGTCACCGACAAAGTCATTGAAGATGCCGTCCGAAGCAACGATGCGAAAACGGTCGAGGATATCACCGATGTCTGCAAGGCGGGCGGGGGGTGCGGCAACTGCATTCCGGAGCTCGAGAACATTCTGAAACGGGTCAGCGAGGAGATGGAGGCCGAAAAAAACAAACCGGTTCACCGGCCGATGACCAATCTGCAGAAAATCCACCTCATCGAAGACGTGATCGACCGCGAAGTGCGGCCGGCGCTGCGTCAGGACGGGGGCGACCTCGAACTGATCGATGTCGCAGGCGACACGGTGAAGGTCCGCTTCCGCGGGGCCTGTTCGGGATGCGTGGTCTCCGCCATCACGCTCAAAGACGTGGTCGAAGCCCGGCTGAGAGATAACGTTTCTGAGGACATCACCGTTGAGGAAGTGAAATAATGAAAACCGTTTATGTCGATAACAACGCCACCACGCAGATAGCCGACGAAGTCCGTGAGGCGATGATGCCGTTTTTGACGGATCTGTGGGGCAACCCGTCGAGCATGCACACCTTCGGCGGCCAGGTGAAAAAGCATGTTGAAACCGCCCGCGAACAGGTCGCCGCGCTGATCGGCGCCGCCGACCCGCAGGAAGTCACCTTCACCAGCTGCGGGTCGGAAAGCAACAACCTGGCCATTCGCGGCGGTGCCGAAGCGATGGACAAGCCCCCGCACGTGATCACCTCCAAGGTGGAACACGCCGCGGTTTCCGGCCCGTGCCACTATCTGGAGGACCGCGGGTTCCGGCTGACCAAGCTCGATGTCGATGCGCAGGGCGATCTCGACACCGGCACGCTGGTTCATGAAGTCAAAAGCGGCAAGAGCCTGACCTCGATCATGTGGGCGAACAATGAAACCGGTGTCATCTTTCCGGTTTCCCAGATCGGCGAGCTGGTTCATGAGTTCGGCGGGATTTTCCACACCGATGCCGTGCAGGCTGTCGGGAAAATCCCGATGAATGTGAGCGAGCTTCCGATCGACATGCTGTCGCTGTCCGGTCACAAACTGCATGCCCCCAAAGGGGTCGGCGCGCTCTATATACGGCGCGGGACCAAAGTGAAGCCGCTGGTGCTCGGCGGCCATCAGGAGCGGGGCCGGCGCGCCGGCACCGAGAATGTGCCCTATATCGTCGGGCTGGGGGTCGCCTGCGACCTGGCGGGAAAACACATGGCGGAGGAAAACAACCGCGTCAAAGCCCTGCGCGACCGCCTGGAGCAGGGGGTTTTGGCCAGCTGTCCCGGTTCGCGGGTGAACGGCGACTCTCAGCACCGCCTGCCCAACACCACCAACATCAGCTTTGACTTCATCGAAGGCGAGGCCATTCTGCTGATGCTCGACGACAAGGGAATCTGCGCCTCGACCGGCTCGGCCTGCGCCTCCGGCTCGTTGGAACCCTCGCATGTGCTGCGCGCGATGAATGTCCCCGGCACGGCGGTGCACGGATCCATCCGCTTCAGCCTCAGCACCTACAACACGGACGAGGATGTCGATGCTGTACTGGCCGAGCTTCCGAAAATTGTAAAACGTCTCCGTGAGCTTTCCCCGTTTGTTTAACCGCTCTTTGAGAGGAACGATAATGAGCCCTGCACTGACGAAAATCGAAATTCCCAACACCGAATCGCGCAGCGGAAAAGTCCGCGAAATCTTTGACGCGGGCGACAAACTGCTGTTTGTGGCCAGCGACCGCATTTCCGCCTTTGACTGCGTCATGCCCAACGGAATTCCGCAGAAGGGCGCCGTCCTGACGCAGATTTCGAAGTTCTGGTTTGAGCGCACCGGCGACATCGTGAAAAACCACATGCTCTCGGTCGACGTGGCCGACTACCCGGCGCCGTTCAACGAACACGCCGACCAGCTCAAGGGCCGCTCCATGCTCGTCAAAAAGACCGAGGTGCTCCCCGTGGAGTGCATCGTGCGCGGCTATCTCATCGGCTCCGGCTGGAAAGAATACCGGAAGAGCGAAACCATCGGCGGCATGCCGCTGCGCTCCGGCTATCAGATGGCCGACAAGCTCGATGAGCCGATCTTCACCCCGTCCACCAAAGCCGAGCAGGGCCTGCACGATGAAAATATCTCCTTCGATCAGATGAAGGAAATCGTCGGCGAAGAAAAAGCCGAAAAGCTCAAACAAATCAGCCTGCGCCTTTACAGAGAAGCCGCCGACTACGCGCTCACCAAGGGCATTATCATTGCGGACACCAAGTTTGAGTTCGGCGAGCTCGACGGCGAAATCATTCTCATCGACGAAGCGCTCACCCCGGACAGCTCCCGCTTCTGGCCGGCCGACACCTATCAGGTCGGCTCGTCGCCGATGTCCTTCGATAAACAGTTTGTGCGCGACTACCTCGAAACCCTCGACTGGGATAAAACCCCGCCGGCGCCCGCCCTGCCGGATGAAATCATCGAAAAGTCCCGGGCCAAATACCTCGAAGCCTACGAGCGCCTGACGGGATCGCCGCTGGCAACCTGAAATTCGAAGCACCGCAATGAAGGAGCGGTTTTGACAGAATAATTAAGGTCAGGATAATTTTATCTGCCTGCATTTGCAGGCAGTTTTTTGCCTGCTCATTGATTGCTGTAATCGTTTCGGCATATAAAACCGACTCTACAATGTAGCGTTGGCTCTGTGAACCAATTTCCCCACTGGTGAACAGGGCAATCGATCACGCGAAAAAAGGCTCGCCGTTAACGGTGCCCGAGGTGTCGGTTTTGGAGCGTTTTAAGTAGAACTGTGGCCAGACTCAAGCTCTTCGGAATACCGAAGAAGCTCGACCTGCAAACAAACTTGTAGGGCGACCTTCCCGAAGGGAGGTTGCGCAAGCGGCTGCACTTTTTCAGAAAACGCTTTAGCGAGCGGGCGTTTAAGGCCGTCGGCATAATCGATGACGAAGTAGTTGGTGACCGAGGAGGTTCCATTCGTGTGAATTCGTGCGATTCGTGATCCATCCGCATCCAGAATATATTCTGATCGCGAATTTCCCGAATCTACGCTAATCAGGCGATTGTCGTAATCGTAAGAATAATCCACAGATTGCGCAGATGACACAGATGAGGTTAAGCATCCTTTCGAGTCATACTGATATGTCGTATCGCCTGCCGAGACCAACTGATCCGCGTCATTATGTACACGAGCCTGTCTCAATTCGTTGGTGAACACCGGAAGCAATCCTGAGTAAATGTCCTCAGTGATCTTGAACCCGCGAGCGTCGCGGATGATCCGGCGATCGATCAGGGTTGCCGGTTGCTGGTTGCTGGTTGTCAGGGAGGTGACACGATGCTCTGCGTCATAACCAAATGTCGAATTCACGCCATTCGGATAGACGATGTTCGTCATGCGGCTCGCGCCGTCGTAAGAGAAGGAGAACGTTAAAGGCGTTGAAAATCGGCGAACCCGTTAAAGTCGTGCCGGTCAGTCTGTTTTCTTCATCGTACGAATAGGAAACGCTGAGCCCTCCTGGGTACAGAATATTGGTTCGGTTGCCGTTGAGGTCATAGGCCGAGGAAACTTGAAATTCGAAGCCTGAAACTTGGAACTCACTGTTTGTCAGCCGATTCATTTCATCGTAGCCAAAACTGACCTCTGACTGCTGATTTCTGACCTCTGTTCTGTTGCCGTTCGGGTCATAATCGAACGAGGCTTTCCAGATGCCTTCGTTGGTGATTGATGTCAGCCGGTTCAAGGAATCATATCCATATTCCGTTCTTTGCGACTTTGCGTCTTCGCGGTCAGTCAGTTTTCCGCATGGTTTCCAAGGTGTGGAAAAGTCGGCTCCAGATTTTCCAACCACGCCATTGGAAAAAAGTTTTCCAGACATTGGAACATCGAAACAGGACAGGTATGGTCTGTAGCGACATCGTTAGGAAAGTCGCATACCTTATCGAGTTCGTGTCCGAACGTGATCCAGCACCTGCGCCGGTCACAAAACGGACGGTTGACCGAGACAACAGTACGAGGCGGGCAAGCTGCTGGTATGTTCAGTGAGATGTAGGCAAACTTTGCTCCGTAAGCAGAGGAGAAGTTCGAGCGGCACAGCGTCAGCAAGGTGTACCCAGCGCGTGGCTCAAAAATCGACGGATTTGGCTCCGGGCCAAGGAGTGTTCGTAGCCGAGATGCTTTACCTGACTTCATATATTCTCACCGGTTGGCATAGCCTCTGCGGTTGGGTTCGGCTTGCAAGTTCCTTATATTCCCACAGTATGTAACACATGACCGATAAAAAACCAGGCTGCTAGACTCAATATACTTATCACACGCACCCATCGTTTGCGGCTCAGCACCGGCAACATAACTAGGAGATAGAGAACAAAGCTCAATGTATACGCACCATTTCCGTCATAAGGCACCCCAACAAGTGGCCCCCAAAAAACAGGTGGTAATTTTTGCTCGTAATCACACAAGAAGAAAAGTCCGCATATCAAAGCGAATCCAATAGCTAGTAATAGTATCCTGTGTAGCATGCTCATTTTGGTATCCTCAGTTTGTCATCATAAATATTACTCAGGTTCGGGGTGTAATGCGAATCGCCTTCATGGGGTAGGACATCTTGCCACCAATGAGATATTGCATCGTCAATGTCATGAAGGTAATTCAAGCTTCCATCCTCCCCAAAAGGATTTGACCTGTTGTATGTACCCATATCTGGGCCTGAATCCACAATGCTACCGTTGGGAGCATAAACGGCTTCTGAACCAGAATTCAGCCCCGTTCCTCGGAAAACCTCATTGCCTTCATCCCGCCCGTGATACGGAGTTAGATCATCCTTAATCCAAACATTACCCAAGCCGTCCCGATACACCCCATCGGAACCAAGCGTAGGTTTGTTTGCAGGAATATAATTGTTCTGATTCCGGTCTCTATGAGACTGATCTGGATATGGTATTGGCTGTCCATTCAGTCGGGCTATTTCATTTTGCCGCGCCTGATATCGACTCAACAACCCCGTAGGATCGACAAACCACACTGGGTTCAAATCTCCGTATGCGTAGAGGTTTGGGAAGGCCTCAATGCCAAGCGGGTCGGCGCTAATGAACCTGCGCATATCTGCACTGTATGCTCTATGGAGAGTCAGATGCAGGTCGGTGGCGGAATCGTCATAAACGCCATATCCGCCAAGCCAAGCGAACGCCGTTTCATTCGTTCCGCTTCGGTTTAGCAACTTTCCATATGGAGCATATGCAAACTGATCCGTTACCGAGCCGGTGCTATCCGACAGGGCCAGCGTGGATCCGAGTTCATCCTGATGATAGTACCGAACCGTTCCGCCTGCTTCGACGTGTGCAAGCAGTCGAAAACCTGCCCAAACATAATATTTCGTCACGCTGCCCGCAGAATCAGTCTCGGCTAAGAGACGCTTTAACGGGTCGGCATAATCGACGACAAAATAATTTGTAACAGAATCATGAATACGGCCAATCCGTGCGCCGCTCGCATCGTAAATGTATTCGGTCGATAAGGTCATCGACCCCACAGATTTCAGTCGATTGTTGTAATCGTAGGAATAAAACACCGAATCGGAATTCGGTGCCACAGCATTCGTGAGACAACCGTTCGGGTCATATGAATAAGCCGTGTCGCCAGCCGAGACCAACTGATCCGCATCGTTGTGGACGCGGGTTTGGCGAAGCTCGTTGGTGAACACCGGCAGCAGGCCTGAGTGAATATCTTCGGTGGTTTTGAATCCGCGGGCGTCGCGAACAATGTCATGCTCACAGAAGCTGCCGTGAGCGAAGCCTGTCGTCCGACTTTCGGCGTCGTAGTTAAATGTGGAAACTACGGAGTTTGGATAGACGATGTTGGTCATACGGCTTGCGCCGTCGTAACCGAATACAAAAGTATCTGTGGAATCTGCGTAATCTGTGGATACCCTCTCCAGCCTGTTTTCTTCATCGTATGCATAGCTAACCACTAAGCCGCCGGGATAGGTGATGTTTGTGCGGTTTCCGTTCAAATCGTATTGGTTTTGAACCACGGAAGACACCGAATACACGGATTGGGTCGAGGTAGTTAGGCGATTCATCTCGTCGTAGCCGAAGGTGACGGTGGCAGGAGCACTGGCTGTAACGCCCGCGAAGGCCTGCGATATGAGGTTGCCGCTGTCGTCATACCCAAATGATGCCTGCCATGTGCTTTCATGCACAATGTTAGTCAAGCGGTTCATAGCATCGTAGTCATATTCTGTGTGTTCACTTTCGCCGTTCCAGCGATCTGTCAGGTTGCCCCGATCATCGTACTCGAATGACGTGACTTTGCTGATTGCATTTGTGATCGCCGTTACCCGGCCTTGGGCATCGACTCCTAAGGTCATGGGTTTGCGGTCGGCATTCCAGAATTTTGTGCGGTGGCCGAGGGCGTTATAGCCGGTTTCTTCGTAGTTTTCCGAAGGTCGGAACCTTTTTGTCGGGCGACCCAGTGCATCGAATTCGGTTTTCCAATGCTTGGAAGCCTGATCAATTCGATTGGTTGCTCTGCCGAGCAAATCGTATTGCCAGGCTTCAGTGGCGAGTGTCGTGTGGCGAGTGGCGAGACGGCTCAGGGAATCAAACTCCCGGGTTGTCCAGAGGGCGAGGCCGGAGGGATCAACGATGGAGTTGGTGAGGTTGCCAGCAGCAGCGAATTGATTTGAAACCACGGAATACACAGATGACACGGAAAGGGGGCGGCCAACTGAATCCAAAACATTCGTTGTCCAGTTGTCTTCAGCATCGCGGGAGGCGATGAGACGGTCGGCTTCGTCATACAGGTTGGTGGTGGTTCCAAGGTTTGGAAAAACGGTTCCGGCGGGTTTGTAGGCGGGGGTCCAAAAATATTCTGTCACCTGCCCCCTGGCATCTGTCTCCTGTTTCAGCAGCCCGTTATCCCAATAGGTTCTGGATTCTGAAATCTCTTCGGACGTACCGGATGCATAAACCGTGTTGGTCAGCAGACGGCGGTCATCATAAAAATACTCCGTTGTCACCCCATCGATTTCAACCTCAAGTAGGTTCCCCTGAGCATCATATAAATGATCCGCATCGCCAACGTCGGTTGAGCTTAGTACATCGAGGTTTCCGTTCGAGTCATAGGTGGTTTCTGTCACGCGCAGTCCGTTCCCTTCAGTCTTCTTTTTGAGAAGGCCTGTCGAGTAAGAGTCAAGGTCCGTGACTCGCTGCTCGGCTTCGCCTTTGGCCTCGGTGATGGTGTAAGTAAACTTGGTCACGGAGTCCAGGGCATTGGTAATGGAGGTTCGCGTCTTCATTAAATATCATCTTGGATGAGTTTTTTTGTGACTCCAAAAAACTGTCGAGATGTTTCTGTAAAAAACAACAACCAGATAGCAACCAGAGTAAATGGTGCTCCTAAAACCGTCACTAATCGTAACAAAGAAAGCGGCAACCATAACCATCTAGCAATGCGAGATCCTCGCCTCAACCGAACGGAGAGGAACATCCATCCAACGCCAACCGAAAACCATACAAGGAAGCTGCAAATGTTGAATACACTAACCAACGCAAGGCAAAGGCTTGAAAATGCAATGAATCCGCCAAATACAACTTCAATCATACACGCAAGATTAACACTTCTGGGCGGATTGACATCCCGGCTCTTATCATCAGAAAGGAGGCAGTAAAATCCAAACACGAGAAGTTCTCCAATAATGAATATCAAAAGGAACAAACCGACATTTTTTATCATTTCCATCCCGATCCTTTATTTGTTTGTTAGTTTTTGATTTCAGAGTAAACCGAATAAAGCTCTGCGGCATCAATAGCAAGAGTCGTATAGCCACTTAGGGTGGCAGAGGCCGAACCTTTACCAGATAGCGTCCAAAACTTTCCAAACAAATATCGCGATGCAGCATTCCCCATGTGCCCACTTTCTTTTGCCAACATGAGCCCTGTATGTGCAGGGGCAATTGCGGATATAGCCAAAACTGTCCCAGCACCAGCGACACGGCTAAACCTATACTCTATTGGCACACTCCCATCCTCATTCTCATACACCCACGACAACGGATCCCCAAACGGGTTTATTCCGTCAAGAGCAGCAACGGCCCCTTCACTGGCGGCCATTGCTGAATCAGACGTAAAAATCAAGTTCGGATGACCAATGCCTATATTTACACCGTTTTCTCCGAACTGCACTCCCCATAACCCATGTGGATCAATATAAAACACTGGGTTAAGATCTCCATATGCGTAGAGATTGTAAGCGCCTGCTATGCCGATCGGATCGACACTGATGAAACGACGCATGTCGGTAGAATAATAGCGGTTTAGCATGTAATAGAGGTCGCCACCTTCATGGCGGACGCCGAATCCGCCTATAAAAACGTACGGGGTTTCAACGGAACCAGTTTGTTGCAGAATTTTCCCATACGGGCTGTAAGCATATTGGGCGGCAACCGTTCCATTGGTATCTGAAAGCGCCAATGTGCTGCCCTGCTCATCAGCGTGGTAAAAATAAAAAGCCCCGCTCGCCTCGATATGGGCCAATAGCCCGGTCGGTTGCCAAATGTAGTATCGTGTAACGGCTCCGGTGCTGTCCGTTTCGCACAAAGGTCGTCTTAGCGGATCGGCGTAATCCAGAACAAAGTAATTGGTCGTACTTTCATCAATTCTCCCGACACGGCTACCTGCACCATCGTATAGATACTCAACGCTTCCGGCTTCGGTCAGGCGGTTGTCGTAATCCCAGCTGTAGGAAACACCCGCCCCGCTTATCAAGCAGCCATTAAGGTTATATGAATAGCTGTTTGTGCCGATGGAAGTTAATTGATCCGCGTCGTTGTGGGTGTGGGTTTCTCGAATTTCATTTGTGAAAACGGGGAGCAGGCCTTCGTACACATCTTCGATGATTTTGAAGCCAAGGGCGTTGTGCTGGATAACATGGCGTAGGAAGTTGGTGCCGCCAAGACCGTATGCATACTCGCTGACCTGTCTGTTAGCGTTGTGATCAAACGAGCCTTTTACTCCGTTGGGATAGACGACGTTGGTCAGCCGACCTGCAGCATCATAAGCGAAGGCGCAAGCTGTGAGCCCGAAGTCGGACAGATCAACCGAGGAGAGGCGGCTGTTTTCATCATAGGTGTAGGCGACTGATTTGTTGCCCGGATAAAAGATAGCTGTCCTGTTTCCGGCCAAATCATAAGAGTTCGTAACCGCGAATGAACGCGAATGAACGCGAATCTGAGAGGATTCCAGACGGTTCATTTCATCGTAAGCCAGACTGACTTCTGACACCTGATTGCTGACCTCTGTCAGGTTTCCGAGATCATCATACTCAAATGATACTGCGGAAGAGTCTGGATAGATGATCTGTGTAATCCGGTTCATCCCGTCAAAAATATACTCTGTTTCGCGGCCCATTGCATCCGTGCGGTTGGTGATGTTGCCGGCGGCATCAAAAGCATAGTTCATCCCGGCGGTGGGATAGGTTACATTGGTGCGCTGGCCGATCGCATCCATTTCGTATTCGGTGGTGCGGCTTTCCGGCGTGACCACGGTCGTCAGGCGGTCAGCATCATCGTATGTCCTGTAAATCACATCGCCGCCCGGTTGGGTCTGCGTCCAGAGCTTGTAGGCCTCGGTGAAGGTGTATTGGTTTGTTCGACCTCCTTGGTCAACGGACATCTGCAAAAGTCCGTTGTCAAAATAAACATTGGTGGCCGTGTTTCCGCGCGGGTCGAGCATGCCGATCAAGTGCCGTTCAGCATCATAGAAAAACTCCGTCTTTTCGTTTTCCCCATTCCATGTTTTCAGGAGGTCGCCGCGCGCGTTCCAAACATTGGAAACTGTGCTCCCGTCGGGATAATCGATTCGGCTCACAAGGCCGGTCGAATCATAGAAATATTCCGTTGTTTCATTGCGTCCGTCGGTGACTTCATGGATCTGTCCATCCGCGTAATGGGTATAGTTTACGCGATAAGCATCATTGCTGGCAGATGTCAAATGGTGCTCCGAATCGTATTGGTAGCGCGTGACATCTCCGAGCGCGTTGGTCAGAGAAACCAACCTGTGCAGGCTGTCATAGCCGTAATGGGTGGCGACCTGTTCGGGAGTTCCCGCAGCCAGGGTTTGCGCCAGCAAATTATTATTTTTGTCGAAGACAAAAATATTAGTTACACCTCTTGCGTCAACAGTGTTGGTTACATGATTCTGCCCATCGTGATAAGCGTAGCTGCGGTTGGTGAGCGCATCTTCAACGCTCCAGGTGCGGCCATGTTCATCAATGTAGTAAGCGGTCTGGTTGCCGTAGGGATCTTCTTCGACGTTGCGCGTGCCGGTGAAATAAAAATTCCAGGCATTGGAAGTCGCGGAAACCTGATTGGTGACCTGCGTCGCGGAGTTGTAAAAGTTCTGAATGGTGGTGATGCCTTCGGGATCGGTCAACGCCGTGATGCAGTGCGGCTGGTTGGTATCACCGTAAGCAATGCCCCATTCAAAATCCGCTGCATCGACAAAGTTGGTGAGGTTGCCGGACGAGTCGTACTGGTATTCCACGCTCCGCCCCGTGCTGTCGGAAACCGAGGTGAGCCGGCCGCTTGTGTAACTGAAGGTCATCGATGGGCCGAAAGAGCTGGTGACGGATTGCAGGTTGGTCTGTGCGTTGTAGGCAAAGGTGAGCGTGTTGCCGTCAGGGTCTTCGATTTCAGCCAGCCTCAGGCTGGCATTAAATGTATAGACATTCGAGTTTCGCTCGGACATGACGTAGACCCCGTTTGTCTTTGTAAGCGAAACGGTCATCCCGGGAGGAGCTGTATAGCTCCCGTCCGGCTGCTCAATGAATGTAATCCCTTTCTGCCCGACCGTGATCGTGACCGCGTTGTCGGTTAGCTGATCCATCATCCAGTTGGCGGTCAGAGCGGCAGTCAACCAGCCTTTGGCGGTGTCTTCGTGTTCTAGCAGGTCTTTGATGACGCAAAGCCCCAGCGCGGCGCTGGCGGCGTCCTCAGGGGAACGCAGACCCAGCCCCATCTGCGGGGCGGAGTGTTCCCGGGCATGGATGTCGAACGAGTGCGTCCAGCCGTATCCCATCGGAGTCAATAGGTTGCGTTGCAGGGATGAATAATGCCGGGAGAAAGTCAGGTCGAGCGGCCCGTCTATGCGCAGGTCTTCCCGGTCAAAGACATAGGCTCCGGTCAGCATATCAACCGGTTCCAGACTCAGGATACGTTTGATTTCCGCCGGCGTGAATCCTGCCGCCTCAAGAATCTTGCGTAATTTTTCGATATCAATCGCCTTGCTGTCTGTGTTAACTCCTCCGTTGCGGGTACCAATTGAGGCGGCGAACCTTCCGTCAAATATGGCGATATGTGCATTGCCGGTCCATGAGTTCTGCATGGTCTCACCATTCTCGTGCACAATGAGCATGGCATCTTCCCCCTGGAGTCGGTTCTCAAGATACTGCAGCTCACCAGAAAGGTAGTTATCCAACTCCGGCTCCACGCTGTCCCAATTATTGGTCGTCACCCGGAAAACGGTCTGCGTGTCGGCTGCGGCCAATGATAATGTCTTAACGGTTGAAACTGCATCACTGCCCGGCTGTGCCTGTTCCAGCGTGCCATGCTCAAGGGCACTGCTGAAAAGCATGGTTGCCCAGTTAACAGCAACTCCCTCATTTGTAGAGCTTGTATATAAGGGCTGGTGAAGGATGTGTTTCATATCAATGGAATGTCCTTCATGGAGATTTTCCAGCAACCCCATTGTATATCGAACACACATGATATCGTCGAACAAGCCGTCCGAGAGAGAGGCCGCCAGATTTTTTTGACCCACCCACTGATTGCCGATGATGTGCTGAGCAAGGCGCCGTATAGATGCAGAAGAGGCGCCGTTGCTAAGGCTTTCAAACAACTGTTCAGATTGCAGGGTTGCCATGCCGCGATTGTCGCTGTGTCCCAGTGAGAAAAAAACTGCATTCGTTGACTCAGGGGCTAAATGATACGTTTCTGTATGCGAATTCCAGTTGGTGGAATACCAGTACCCCAGTGGTCGAATGAACGAAATCCGGCAGTCATCATCCGTTTGAGCAACCGTGCCCGTGAAATATGAAGAATCATTTACAAACAAGGTTCCATTGGTGCCGCTGCCGTCCACCGTGATCGTCAAACGGTCCGTTGCAAGTTCAGCAGATGAGAAATAAACAGGATCGTCAGACCCATCAAGGATATCTTCAAACTGAATATAGTGAGGGCGAGCTTTTTGGGTCGTCCAATACTCCAGTTCCCAAATTGTTGCTCTTACACCACCAAACCCTATTTCGGGAACAACCTTTTTTCCACCAAAAAGATCCTTCACATGACTGTTGGGATAATCCGCTTTTACTGCATCATGGAAGGACTTTGCCAGCGTATTCAAATAGGAGCGCACTCCCGATTCACTTACTCCCGAGATCTGAGTTGTATCGCCTGTGCCTCCCGCTGCCGACAGCAGATTGGTGCGGCTGTAACCGGCCAGATCGTACACATCTTCCGGAGCAAACCAGTCGTGCGGCCTTATCGACGGATTAAGATGGTGCCATTGCCCATCTATATAAGCAGTGACCCAGTAATATGGGAACCCCAGAGTGGTGGGTGTCACTGCCCTTGGCCATGACATTTGATCCATCAGCGTTGCGGCTTCTGCAATACCGGCAACCCCCAGCCAGTTGCGTAAATTGTATCCGTTATTTCCATCCAGCGGCAGTTCAAGAATCCCGCGCGTATAATAAAGATCGTATCCAAAGACGAACCCGGCGGCCTGAAGCAGCTCCGCCAGCAGAACGGCCTGGTCGGCAGCATTGCCCATCCGATCCACCAGCGTTCGCTCGGCAGAGCGTAACCACATCCACTGATGATCATAAGCGATATCATTGCGAACAAATTCGTAGATGCGCAGAGGATCATGTTCCAATGCGGCAGCCATTTCCAAAATTTCAGAGGAAATTGATGGAAGGATCGCCATTGATCTTGAAGTTCTGGCGGACTCTGCAGGAAACACACTTGTTTCGTCTACAGGCACTCCCGAGAGTTGTAGCCCAAACGTGTTCGTCCCGTGTGCGATCCACTCCGAGGCCATTGACCCTTCTGTACGCCACCCCGAATCGGCACCAGCCATACCAACAAACAAAAACAGGACGCCCCAGATAATTAATTTCATATAAAGCATTCGATATCCGCTCATCTTTTATCCCCCGTTAAAGTAGCTCAATCGGTGTAGATGTTTACATTGTCGAAATTGTGCGCTGGCGAGCTGACGTACCATACAGCAGACGTGTTATTGCAATGCGTACTGGTCAGCCGCCCGTCATCGTCGTACTGATAAACAATCCGACCTGCACCGCTTGGCGCAGTCACATTGGCAATCCATGGATGTGAATTGGTAAGATACTCCGCATAATTGTTCAGACCATCACCGTCCGGGTCAGCTGTACCATCGGCAATATCCAGCGGATCAAAATCGTGCTGAACCTCCCAGCCATCGGGGGCATTGTCACCATCCGTATCAGAGTCGTCGGGGTCAGTTTTGTGGACATATTTTTCGCGGCCATCGCAAAGCTGATCGCTGTCGCTGTCAATATCCATGTTCCCTGCAGCAAAAAATCCGACATCCTCTGGAGCTATGTTCCATGTCGCGGGATTTGTTGGGCCGGGATGCAGGCCTTCAACGGCAACAGTCCAAACATTGGAAACCAGATCGCTGGTAACATAGACTTCCAGATTAGAAACACTTGAGGGCGAAAATGCCTGTAGCTGAATAATGTCGTTGGTCAAGGTCTCTAAATTAAGCCAAATATCATTTGTGTGGGTTGCCGGAGCCGAAGACATCGCCATCGTCATGGGAGCTGCCGAGGCCATTGCTGCCTGGCTGGACAGGCTTGTGGTAAACAGATCATTCCAGACAACAGATTCGGACTTTAAGACAGCCGACCAAACAATGCGGGCATCATTGAAACGCCAGTATAATTCCTGTTCTTTTTCTTCTGCGCTCAGCGTTTTATAGAACGGATCGGTCTCATCCAAAATCGGCGGGGCCGTGAATAAAGCCAGCCCCTCCCACTTCCCGCTGTTTGCGTAATAAATGGTTATCTCGCCTCGGGAAATGTCTTCTATTGCCAAAACCTCCAGCGGGAGCTTCACTGTTTTTGACAACTCAGAACCGGATTCCACATAAAGAACAGAAGATTGGTTCACATACCAGTGGTCGTTTAGGAACGAAAAATCCAAAGCCTCCATGGACGCGATTAATTCGTCAGGGATTTGGGGTAAAGGCAGCGGCGGCAAGCTTGCTCTTTCATCCAGGAAACGGCTGTAAATGTCTCCAAGAGATCCGACTGTTCGCGGCTCAAAAACCAGTCGCTCGACGGTTTCAACGGCCAGTACGCCTAAAAAAAGCACCGAAATCAGCCCCGGCACGACAACCCACAGCGTCTTTTTCATACTCTCCCCCGCTATGTTTTTTGCTTAACGAATCTCACGGCCGCCGGAAATCTTCCTAACTTTTGTGAGAAATATTCATCCGCTTAAGCGCTGAGCCGACGCTAGTCCTGTAGAATCTGGGTGTCAATTAAATACAAGAAAAACTCCTGCAAGAGTGGATATAAAAGTAAAGAAATCGCGTTTCGAACACATCGAGCCTTTTTTCGTGTGTTTCGTGTGTTTCGTGGTTAATACTGTTCCTCATGCGCGCACTGCTTGACAGCTTTCTTGATTACGTCAGCCTGGAACGGGGCCTGAGCAAAAACACGCGCGCGGCCTATGCGGATGATGTGGGCCGCTTTCTGAATGATCTCGCCAAAAAGGGCGTGCGCACGATCAATGCGGTCACCCGCCGGGAAATTCTAGACCATTTGATGTCGGAAAAGGCGCGCGGGCTGGGCGCCAACTCGCTGGCCCGCCATCTCGTCTCGCTGAAGGTCTTTTTCCGCTACCTCGCTCAGGAAGGCCTGCTCAGCGTCAATGTGGCCGAGGCCATGGATGCGCCCAGGGTCTGGAAAATGCTCCCCGGCGTGCTGACGCCCAAAGAGATCGACCGCTTGTTTGACGCGCCGGACCTGAAGACCCCGCTGGGCCTGCGCAACCGCGCCATTCTGGAGCTGTTCTATGCGTCCGGCCTGCGCGTGTCCGAACTGGCCGGCCTGCAGCTGACGGATCTGCACTTCGAAGAGCGCTTTTTGCGCTGTATCGGCAAGGGGCGCAAAGAGCGTGTGGTTCCCGTGGCCCAAAGTGCGGCCCGCTGGGTCGAGCGCTACATCGAAGAGGTGCGGCCGCAGCTTTCGCCCGGCCCGCAGGAGCACACGGTTTTCCTCAGCAGGCGACGTCAGCCCCTGTCCCGCAAAACCATTTGGGACATGATCAAAAAATGCGCCCGCGCCGCCGGCATCACCAAAACCGTGTATCCGCATACCCTGCGCCACTCCTTTGCCAGTCATCTGCTCGCCAACGGCGCCGAGCTGCGCATCATCCAGGAAATGCTCGGCCACGCCGATATCGCCACCACCCAGATCTACACCCACGTCGACCCCGACCGCCTCAAGGGCGTCCACCGCCAGTTCCATCCCCGGGCGTAGTTTCCGGCTCAACCTTTCCGCCGCCGCGCCGCCCGCAAGCACCGCTTCCGCCCGGCCGCAAAAGGATCACACGTGCGCACGTGTGATCCTTTTTGCGGGTTCCCGAAGCGCGCCCGACCCTCCCTGCAAGCAAAAAATATTCATCTGCGGTTGCAAACATGACAAAAATGATTATGTTTATGGATCGCCTGTCGATGAGTGCAGGAACGCAGATGAATTTTAATTGAAAGGGCAAGGAAATGGCAAAAGTGGTTGTAGTGGGAGTGAATCATGCGGGGACATCGGCGATCCGTACGCTGCTGTCGCAGAATAAAGATCACGAGGTGGTGGCGTTTGACCGCAATGACAATATTTCGTTTCTCGGCTGCGGCATTGCGCTGACCGTCAGCGGCGTGGTTCAGAATGTGAACGACCTGTTCTATTCCGACTGCAATGAGCTCGAAACGCTGGGCGCGGAAGTTCACATGAGCTCCGACGTCGTTCGCATCGATACGGAGAAAAAGGAAGTCACGGCCCGCAACCTGAATACCGGCGACGAGATGACCGTTTCGTACGACAAACTGATTTATGCCGCCGGGTCCTGGCCGGTCGATTTCAATATCCCCAACAACGACCTCGAGAACATCTATGTCTGCAAACTCTTCCAGCACGCCGCCACGCTGATCGACAAGGCGAATGAGCCGGACATTCAAAGCGTCGCGATCATCGGCGCGGGCTACATCGGCATCGAGCTGGCGGAGGCCTATCACCTGAAAGGCAAAAAGGTGACGCTGGTCGACCTGCAGGAGCGGGTGGTCCCGGCCTATTTCGACACGGAATTCACCGACCGCCTGCAGGCGGACATCCGCCGCTCCGGCATCCACCTCGTGCTCGGCGCACGGGTGACCGGCTATGAGGGCGGCGACGACGGGCGCGTGAAAAAGATCGTGACCGACCACGGCAGCTATGCCGCGGACCTGGTCATCCAGTGCGTCGGATTCCGGCCCAACACCGCGCTGCTGGAAAACGCCGAAAAACTGCCGAACGGCGCGCTGGTGGTCGACCCGACGATGCAGACCTCCATCCCGGATGTCTACGCCATCGGCGACACCGTGGCGATCTATCATGCCGCCACCCGGTCGCACCGCCACGTGGCGCTGGCTACCAACGCGGTCAAGGGCGGGGTGGTGGCCGCCAGCCAGATCAACGGCGCCGAGTCGGTCCGGCTGCCCAGCATTGCCGGGACCAACGCGATCTGTGTGTTCGGCAACATGCTGGCCAGCACCGGGCTGAGCGAATCCGCCGCCCGCGCCGAAGGCATGGATGTGCTCAGCTCGTTCTACGTCGACAACGACCGCCCCGAATTCATGAACGATGTGGAGGAGGTCGGCGTCAAGCTGGTCTACGAGCGCGACACGCTGCGCCTGGTCGGTGCCCAGATCGGCTCTTACGGCAAGACCCCTCACACCGAGTGCATTTTCTATCTGTCGCTCGCCATTCAGAAAGGGCTGACCCTCACGGAGCTGGCCATGACGGATGTCTACTTCCTGCCGCACTTCAACAAACCGTTCAATTTCGTGATTTCCGCCATCCTGCAGGCTCTCGGCCTGACCTACATGAAAAAATAGTTTCGAGTTGGGGCGTTTCGAGTTCCGGCACTGCTGACATCCGCGTTTCCAGACATTGGAAACGCCGGCTCGCCTCGATGCGGCAGAGTTCCAGCCCCTGGAAAAAATCCGTGTGCCGCCATGCTGCGGCTTCCAATGGCTGGAAAATTCCGGTAGAAATTTTCCAATGTTTGGAAAAAAAGAAAACACACGGTTCCAGGGTCTGGAAAAAAAGAAGGGCGGCGGCGCGGCCTCCCTCCAGCATCTGGAAAAACAGATCGGCTATCGATTCAAGGACAGGCAGCGGCTGCAGGCCGCGCTGACCCATCCGTCGTACCGCTACGAAAACCCGGAGGTCCTCTCGGACAATCAGCGCCTGGAGTTCCTGGGCGATTCCGTGCTCGGGCTGCTGGCGGCCGACGCGCTGATGCAAAGCAACGCCGAGGCGCCCGAGGGGGAGCTGACCCAGCTGAAAAGCGCGCTGACCTCCGGCGCTTCGCTGGCCCGGGTCGCCGCGGAAATCGGCCTGGGCGGTTTCCTGCTGATGGGCCGCGGCGAGTCGGCCGCCGGCGGCGCGCAGCGCGAATCCAATCTGGAGGACGCGCTGGAGGCGCTGATCGGTGCGATCTGGCTCGACGGCGGGCTGCGCGCCGTGCGCCGTTTCTTCGACCGTCACATTTTCCAGGCGCTGCAGCACGCCGAGCCGGCGCTGTTAAATCCCAAGGGCACGCTGCAGGAATTTGCCCAGAAGCAGGGATTCGGCATTCCCGAATACAAGGTGCTCGATCAGAGCGGTCCGGATCACGACAGCCTGTTTACGGTGGAAGTGACCGTGTCCACCTACGGCTTCCGGGGCGAGGGCCGCAGCCGGCGCGACGCCGAAAAGGATGCGGCCGCGAAAGCCGTGCGCGGCCTGACCTGAGCGCGGATCGGTGGGATAGGGGATTGATGGGTCGGTAATTAAGCTCCGGCAAAATCAGTCAGCCGGTCTTCCACTCTTCCAGCCTCAATGTTTCCCTGCGCTTTTGAGTTTGGCGCGCTCCTCTTTCGTCAGGCTCTGCAGCCCCTGCCGCGCGGCCTTGTCGAGAATGCGGTCGATTTCGTTCTGGCTGACCGGCGGCCTGGGTTTTTTAGCCAGCTTTTTTTTGAGGCCGCGCAGGAGTTTCGGGCGGTCGATCACGAGCGCGTAGACATAGCCGGAGATGCCGCCGCCCAGATGCGCGGCGTTGGCGACCGCGCCGCCGGGGCCGTCGAGCGTGTGCATCAGCTCGTAGGCGCCGAAACCGAGCACCAGCACCCAGGCTTTCACCGGCAGCAGTCCCCAGATATACAGCTGGCGGTCGGGGTAGAGCGCGGCGTAGGCGCCGAGCACACCGAAAACCGATCCGGAGGCCCCGACGCAGTTGTGCCAGGGCGGGGAGAGCAGCGACCAGCCGAGGCCGCCCAGGATGCCGCTCAGGAAGTACAGGATGAAAAAGCGGTTGGTGCCGACCCCGCGCTCCACCTCCGGGCCGAGGAAAAACAGGCCCAGCATATTGGCCAGCAGGTGCATGGGGCCCTGATGCAGAAACTGGTAGCTCACCAGTTCCCAGACGCCGAAATGAGCCATCCAGTTGGCGGACAGCTGTAAAAACGGCTTGAGCGGGAAGATCAGCCAGTCGATGAGCGCGGCGGCGATGTTGGCAACCAGCAGCATCTGCACGCCGTAGGTCATTCCGCCGGGGTCTCCGTAGTGTGTGTAGGGTTGTGTTCGCATGCGGGGGAGTGTAGAGGATTTTTAATGGATTGCAAAAGGATGCGCTTTGGATTAGTTTGCCCGTTCACGTAGAGCGATTCAGGACGAAAAAATGGCAGATATTTATGTAAGACCCTATGGCGAGCAACCCCGGAACCCGTTGCGGTTTCTCCTCCCCGTGCTGATTGTCGCGGCGGTGGTTGGCGGTGTGTTCTGGTGGTGGCTGGAACGGCCCGATACGCCGAAAGAGCCCGAGCCCGAAAAGCCGGCGGCTCAGCAGCCGGCGGCTCAGCCGGAGAAAAAACAGCCCGCGGCCAGGACGCCGGCGGCAGCGCCCAAAGCGTCCAGCCCGGCGGCGTCGGCGGATCTGCAGCGCACCCTGTCGCGCGCCCAGTCGCTGATGGCCTCCGGCAAGCTGACCGATTCGGCCAAGCTGCTCGACGAGGTGATTCAATCCGCTTCGGATACCGCGCTGAAAAACAATGCGCTGCGCATGCAGGGCCGCATCAATGTGCAGCTGTTCCTCTCGGAGGCGCCGATGCCGGAAAAGAAAAGCTATATCATCCAGCCCGGTGACAATCTCGATAAAATTGCCCGCAAGAACGACACCACCGTCGACCTGATCCGCCGGATGAACGGCATTGAGGGGAATTTGATTTATGCCGGGCAGCGGCTGCTGCTGCCCGCCGCCCCGTTTGTTGTGGAAGTCGACAAGTCCGACCGCCAGCTGGAGCTGACGATGAACGGCAGGCTGTTCAAGCGCTATGCTGTCGGGGTCGGCCGCTACGGAAAAACTCCGGTCGGCACCTTCTACACCGTGGTTCATCAGGAGAATCCGGACTGGACCCCGCCCAGCGGCGGGATCGTCAAGTTCGGCGACCCGCTCAATGTGCTCGGAACCCGCTGGATGTCTTTTGAGGACAAGGCGCGGCCCGAGCTCAGAGGGTTTGGTATTCACGGCACATCGCAACGCGACAGTATTGGAGGAGAAACCAGCAACGGCTGCATTCGGATGCTCAATGAAGACGTTGAAGAGGTGTTCCTGCTGCTCCCTCGCGGAACGAAAGTCGTCATTCAAGAGTAGCACTCCACTGTTCCAGTGATCCACTAACCCAAGGAGCCCTCATGCCCCCTTTTACTCTTCCCTTTGAAAAACCCGTTCTCGATCTCAAAGAAAAGCTGCAGGAACTCGAAGACTTCAGCAAGGAGCAGGATATTGATGTGTCCCATGAGATCCAGCGCATGCAGGAGAAAATCCAGGCCACCCGCGATCAGATCTACAGCCATCTGACCTCCTGGCAGAAAGTCCAGGTGGCCCGCCATCCGGAGCGCCCCTACACCCTCGATTACATCAAAAACATGACCACGGATTTTGTCGAAATTCACGGCGACCGCATCCACGCCGACGACCGCGCGATTATCGGCGGGTTCGCCAAAATCGACGGGCAGAAGGTCATGATCATCGGGTCGCAGAAAGGTCGCGACACCAAAAGCAATCTGGCCTGCAATTTCGGCTGTGCGTATCCGGAGGGCTACCGCAAAGCCCTGCGCCTGATGAAGCTGGCCGATAAATTCAATGTGCCGATCGTGACGCTGATCGACACGCCCGGGGCCTTCCCCGGACTGGAGTCCGAGGAGCGCCATATTGCCGAGGCGATCGCGGTCAACCTGCGTGAAATGTTCAATATCTCCGTCCCGATTGTCGTCACCGTGATCGGGGAGGGCGGTTCGGGCGGTGCGCTGGGCATCGGCATCGGCGACCGGATTCTGATTCTGGAACACGCCTACTATTCGGTGATTTCACCGGAAGGCTGCGCCGCGATTCTCTTCAAGGACCGCGCCTTCGCCGATAAATCGGCCGATGCGCTGAAGGTGACCGCGCAGCATCTGATTGAAAACAAGCTGGCCGATGAAATTGTTCCCGAGCCGAAGGGCGGGGCGCATTTGGATCATCAGCAGGCCGCACAGAACCTCAAAGAGGCGCTTCTGCGCAATCTGGGAGAGCTCAAAGAGCTTTCCGGCGAGCAGCTCATGGACGGCCGCTACAGCAAATTCCGGGCCATGGGCGTGTTCGAGGAGTAACGTGTTCAGCCGCCCGCGCCGCGGGCGGGCGGCGGCGGCCCAAAAGGAGGCGGATGCTCGAAAAACGCATCAGCGAGGAAGGCGGGGCCTACCGGGTGCGGGCCGACAACCTGCCCCGGGCGCTGCAGCCGCGGGAAAAGTTTGACCGCCTCGGTCCCGGCAACCTGTCCGACGGCGACCTGCTGGCGCTGCTGCTGCGCACCGGCACTGCCGGCCTGAATGTGGTGGCGCTGGCCGAAACGCTGCTGCTCAAATACGGATCGCTCAGCGCGCTTTCGCGCGCGACGGCCGCGGAACTGCAGACGATCCACGGCATCGGCAAAGAAAAAGCCAAGATTCTCAAGGCCGCGCTCGAAATGGGCCGGCGGCTGGTGCAGGAGAATGTCGGCGAGAATCCGCGCATCAGCTCGCCGGAAGAAGCGGCCGCAGTGCTGCGCGAGCGCGCCCGCGGCCTGGACCGCGAGGTGTTCTGGGTGCTGCTGCTCGACATCAAAAACCGGCTGGTGGTTCCGCCGTGCGAGGTGTCCATGGGCACGCTCAATTCCAGCCTGGTCCATCCGCGCGAAATCTTTAAGCCCGCGGTTCAGCACTCCGCGGCCAACGTCATTCTGGCGCACAACCACCCCTCGGGCGATCCGTCGCCCTCGGCGCAGGATATCAAAATCACCCGCAGGCTGATTGACGCCGGCCGCACCATGGAGATTGCCGTGCTCGACCATGTCATTATCGGCCGCAAAACCCGCGAGGGGGCCGATGATTTTCTCAGCCTGCGCGAGTCCGGCCTGGTGGTTTTTCAGGCTGCGGGGTAGGTGCTGAACGCTCGGGCTCGCCTGATTTATTCATAAAAATGATCTGCCTGCGGGAGATCGACCGCGAAACACGCAATCACGCGAAAAACAGTGAGGGAAGCCTGGCGGGGGGGGCTAATGGGGGGGAGGTTAAGGGTTTTTTTTAATTTTATTGCGGTTTTGTAGGGTCGGGAATGGTTGAGCTTGCGAATCCTTCCCGCCGCAATCCGCACAGCACATGCGCAAGGTTTTTCCGCCGTCGGCTGGAAGGCATCGTCCCTCAGCCGTTCCACGGTCTATAACGACCGCTAAGCTACAAACAAAGAGGAATAGGGCTTAACCTCCACCCCATTAGGGGGGGCTGCTCAGGTTTTCGCGTGCGCCGCAGGCGCTTTTGCGCATTTGGCGGGCACAAAAATGAGATGGGATCAAGCCTGCCGGACTTGTCGCGTGAATAATTCAGGCTGGAGCTCTTCAATATACAGTGCGGTTATTCTCGCAGGCTCTTCGGAATGCCAGGTAAGCGTTCGGGTGCGGTGTGCCCCGGCCCGGCGGAGCCGGAACCAAAACTCAACCGAAAAAGTATTTATCCACAGATTGCGATGTTCGGCGACAGGAGCGGGCGGGACGCCTGCGGTACACGGGGCGGATGTCCGCAGTGAGGGCATCCCGCCCGGCTTGAGCCGCGGAGGCGGTGCGACCCCTTCGGCCCGCGAGGGGACGGGAATGGATCCGGGGTTGAGAATCCTGTGCGAATGTCCTCCGTCGGCAATCCGCGGTGAAGCTGTGCGGGAATCTGCTTGATCGGGCCGGCGAAATGGCAATAATAATCGATCTCTTCAGGGCAGGGTGAAATTCCCGACCGGCGGTGACAGCCCGCGAGTTTTTCCAATGTTTGGAAAAACAGATGCAGTGAAATTCTGCGGCCGACAGTACAGTCTGGATGAAAGAAGATGAGCAGAAGCCGTATGCCCTGAAGACGCACGTTTTCAGGGCTTTTGCGTGGCGGGAAGGAAGTTGGATATGAGTGACAGGTTGTTTGATCCCATCAAGGATGTGCTCGACGCGCTGCGCCGCGGTGAAATGATTGTTGTGACCGATGATGAGGATCGCGAAAACGAAGGGGATGTGATCTGCGCGGCGGATTTCTGCACGGCGGAGACGATCAACTTTATGATTACCCACGCCCGCGGGCTGGTGTGCGTGCCGATCACGCAGCAGCGTGCGGATCATCTCGGGCTGGCGCGAATGAATATTTCGCACGAGGGCGACAAATTTCAGACCGCGTTCACCGTGTCGGTTGATGCGGTCAGCAGCACGACCGGCATCAGTGCCGCGGAGCGCGCCCGGACGATTCAGGCCATTGTCAACAAGGCGACCCGCCCCGAGGAGCTGGTCTGTCCGGGGCATGTGTTCCCGCTGATCGCCATGCCCGACGGCGTGCTGGAGCGGGCGGGCCACACCGAAGCGACCGTTGACCTGACCCGCATGGCCGGGCTGACCCCGGCCGGGGTCATCTGCGAGATCACCAACGACGACGGCAGCATGGCGCGCCTGCCGCAGCTGACTGAGTTTGCAAGGAAGCATCAGTTGAAAATGACCTCCGTCGCCGAGGTCACCAAGCACCGGTATCTGACCGAACAGCTGGTGCATCGCGAGCGCACGGTTGCCATGCCGACCGATGCCGGCACCTTCCAGCTGAGCATCTACAGCTCGTTTGTCGACCACAAGGATCATCTCGCGCTGTTCACGGGAGAGCCGACCGAGGACAAACCCTATCCGCTCGTTCGCGTGCACAGTGAATGCCTCACCGGCGATGTGTTCGGCTCGCAGCGCTGCGACTGCGGCGCGCAGCTTCAGCATTCCATGCATATGATTGCCGAGTACGGCTACGGAGCCGTGATCTACATGCGGCAGGAGGGCCGCGGCATCGGCCTGACCAAGAAGATCCATGCCTATGAGCTGCAGGACCAGGGGCTCGATACGGTCGAGGCCAATGTTCAGCTGGGCTTTGCTCCCGACCTGCGCGACTATGGAATCGGCGCTCAGATTCTGAAGGACCTCGGGATGACCGATATTCGCCTGCTCACCAACAACCCGGCCAAGATTGAGGGGCTCGATAAATACGGCATTGTGGTCAAGGAACGCGTATCCATCGCCTGTGAGGCAACCCCGCACAACGAGCGCTACCTGAACACCAAGCGCGAGAAAATGCGCCATATACTTTAATAGAACACGACATGCGGATGTCTGAATCCGGCGGTTTAGATGTTTGCGTTGAGGATTTCCAACCGGAGGTTGATTGGATGGGCAAGGGAATAGAAAAAATCAGTTTGGATGCAGGCGGTCTGCGCTTCGCGATTGTGGTCAGCCGGTTTAACGAGGAGCTGACCGGCCAGCTGGCCGGCGATGCCGTGCGGTGTCTGGAACAACACGGCGCAGATGCCGCCGATATTGAGACGTTCCGTGTTCCGGGCGCCTACGAAATCCCGGTGGTCGCCGGCCGTCTGGCCGCTTCCGGCAGGTACGACGCGCTGATTGTGCTCGGCGTTGTGGTTGAAGGCGAGACGCAGCATGCCCAGATGATCATTGATTCGACCGGGCAGGCCGTTCTCGACATCTCCTGCCGGCACGACCTGCCGGTGATTAATGAAATTGTCGGTGTGCGCACCTGGGAGCAGGCGGTCGCGCGCTGCGCCAGCAGTCAGCAGAGCCGCGGCTGGTATGCCGCCGAGGCCGCCATCGAAACCGCCAATATTTTGAAAATGATAAAGGACTCGATATGAAAAAAGTAACCGGTCGCCGACAGGCGCGCGAATGGGTGGTGCAGTTCCTCTTCCAGACGGAATTCAATCCCGAAGAACTCGATCAGGCGCTGGAGGATTTCTGGAATGATGAGGAGAAGCAGCCGCTCGATCGCGACCGCAATTATGTCAACGAGGTCATCCGCGGTGTGATCGATCAGCAGCTCAAGATCGACCGCACGCTCAAGCGTTACACCGACAACTGGGATGTGGATCGTCTCGGCGTGCTCGACCGCACCGTGCTGCGCGTCGCGGTCTATGAAATGCTGTTCCGCGACGACGTGCCGCCGGTGGTTTCCATCAACGAGGCGATCGAGATCGCCAAGGCCTACAGCGGCCAGAAATCCGCCCGGTTTGTGAACGGGGTGCTCGACCGCATTCAGAAAGAACTCGACCGCCCGGCGCGCAGCAACCGGCCTGACAATGGATAAGCACACTCAGTTTATGCAGCGCGCGCTGGCGCTGGCACGGCGGGGCCAGGGGCTGACCCGGCCCAACCCGCCCGTCGGCGCGGTGCTGGTGCAGGGCGGAGAAATCATCGCCGAGGGCTGGCATAAAAAGGCCGGCGGCCCGCATGCCGAAGTGAACTGCCTGCGGCAGGTCAAAGGTCTGAAGCCTGACCGTCTAGAGTCGGCGACCCTCTACGTGACGCTGGAACCGTGTTCTACTCATGGGCGCACGCCGCCCTGCACCGATCTGATTATCGAGCGCGGAATCCGGCGGGTGGTCGCCGCATGCCGCGATCCGAACCCGGCCCATGCAGGCAGGGGCTTCCGCCGGCTGCGCCGCGCCGGCGTCGAGGTGACCACCGGGGTCTGCCGCAGCGAGGCCGAACGGCTGATTGCCCCGTTTGCCAGGCGGATGCTCTGCGGCATGCCCTACGTGACACTCAAGCTCGGCGTGACGCTCGACGGGCGCATTGCGGACGCAGACGGAACATCGCAGTGGATTACCGGCCCGCAGGCCCGCAAAAAGGTGCAGGAGCTGCGGCGCGCCGCCGATGCGGTTCTGGTCGG
This sequence comes from Tichowtungia sp., assembly GCA_041584215.1. Lineage (GTDB taxonomy): Bacteria > Verrucomicrobiota > Kiritimatiellia > Kiritimatiellales > Tichowtungiaceae > Tichowtungia. Next base: position 58,806 of record JBFHEM010000022.1, read on the forward strand.
CGCCGGAACGGTGCGCAGGGATGATCCGTCGCTGCTGCCGCGCCCGGCCCGGGGCCGGGCACCGTGGCGCGCGGTGGTTGGCTCAGGCATTCCCGAAAACTCAAAGGTGCTGACCGATGAGGCTGCCGGGCGGACCCTGCTGCTGAACGGTCCGCTCGAGAAGGCGCTGCGCGACCTGGCCGGCGAGCAGCAGGTGATGCATGTGCTGTGCGAGGGCGGCGGCGAGCTGGCCGGCTCGCTCATCCGTGCCGGGCTGGTTGATGAGTTTGCAGTTTTTATGGCGCCGTCGCTGCTGGGCGGAACCGGCTTTCCAATGGTTGGAAAAAAGGGGTGGAGCCTGGCTGAAATGCCGCGTTTGAGTTTCCAGGCCTTGGAAAAATGCGGAGAGGATGTTTTTATACGGGCCGTGCCCGTGAGGGAGAAATAATTATGTTTACAGGAATTGTTCGTACCGGACGTGTGGAATCCATCGTGATGCAGGGGGGGGCTGGTCGCATTAAAGTGACCCCGGACCGCCCCTGGGACCAGCCGGTTGCGCTGGGCGACAGTATTGCGGTCAACGGGGCCTGCCTGACGGTGGCCGCGATGGAGGACCGCAGCTTTTGTTTCGATGTGCTGGCCGAGACATTCGACAAAACTAATCTGGGCGAGAAGTCGGCCGGCTCGCTGGTCAATTTGGAGCGCGCGCTTTCGATCGGCGATATGCTCGGCGGCCACATCGTCACCGGCCATGTGGACGGAACCGGCCGCGTGCAGAAAATCGAGCAGGTCGATCGCGACTGGAAATTCACCATCGGGTGCAGCCGCGAGATGCTGATGCTGATGGTCTACAAGGGGTCGATTGCCCTGGATGGAATTTCTTTAACGGTCGCCGAGCTGCTGGATGACGGTTTTGTGGTTCATATCATTCCTCACACCATTGAGGAAACGGATATGTCCGAGTTTGAAGTCGGAACCAAAGTGAATCTTGAAGCCGACATTCTGGGAAAACATGTACAACGTATCCTTGAGTTTGGCGGCGGACAGGATTATCGTCTCAGTTTTGAGAACAGCGAGGTCGCAAACACCTCTAATCCGGGGGGATGAACATGAAGAAAATTTTGCTGGTAGATGACGAGGAGGCTATCCGCACGATGGTTCGCGCGGTGCTGAATACAGATACCCGATCCTTTTCTGAGGCCTCCAACGGAGATGAGGCGCAGGCGCTGCTGGGCGCGGAGTCGTTCGATTTGGTCATCAGCGATGTCATCATGCCGGACTGCGACGGGATTGAGCTGGTCATGGCGATCCGCCGCAAGTTTCCCAGGATCCCGGTTGTGGTGATGTCCGGCGGCGGACGGGTCAATGCCTCCCTTTATCTCGACCTGGCCGAAAAGCTGGGGGCCTTGAGTGTTTTTGAGAAACCGTTTAATACCACCGAGCTGCGGCGAGCCGTCTCCCGAATTCTCGGCGACGCCGAGCCGACCCCGGAGTAGAAAGAGCATATGAATACGAATCTGTTGAAAAAATTTGAAGAAACCCGCGCGTTGCTGAGCGGCCATTTTGAACTGCGTTCCGGACTGCATTCCAACCAGTTTTTCCAGTGTGCGCTGCTGCTGCAGTATCCCCGCATCGCCGGCGAAGTCTGCGAGGCGCTCGTCGAGAAAATCAAAGCCGAACTCGGCGAGCTGGAGATCGACACGGTGATCGCGCCGGCGCTGGGCGGCATTTCGGTGGGGCATGAGGTGGGCCGCGCGCTCGGGGTCCGCTTTATTTTCGCGGAAAAGAATGCGGAGGGCGCATTGACGATGCGCCGCTTTAAAATTGCGGCGGGCGAACGGTTTCTGGTGGCGGAGGATGTGATCACCCGCGGCGGGCGCGTGCAGGAGACGGTGGATATCGTCGAGCAGCACGGCGGGGTGGTGCAGGCCATCGGGGTTCTGGTCAACCGCAGCGGCGGCAAAGCGCAGTTCGACGCCCCGCTGGTCAGCCTGCTCGAAATGGAGCCTGTCACCTGGGAGCCGGCCGCGTGCCCGCTCTGCAAACAAGGACTGCCTCTCGTTCATCCCGGAAGCTAGACGAACCCTGTTTCGACAGTTATGTGTTGATCTCCGTTCGTTTTTTTGCAAAAAACAACTATGTATGATCAACGACAGCGAAGGCCGTGCCGGATATGACAGAGTCGCCCAGTCGTCAATTCCTTAAGCTTCTTAAACCGATGTGGCTGCAGGTCACCGGAACCATTGTTTCGCTGGTGCTGCTGACCGGCGTCAATATGGTGACCCCGATTTTGATCGGATCGGTGTTCAGCCGGGTGTTTCCCGAGCGCAACTGGCCGCTGCTGTGGATGATTCTCAGCGGTCTGGCCGGTCTTTTCCTGGTGCGCAATTTCCTGTTTTACCAAAGCAAATGCTGGGCGGTGCTGGTCGGAGAAGAGGTCTGTTTTAATCTGCGCACCCAGCTGTTTGAACGCCTTCAGCGCAAAAGTCTGATCTTTGCCCGCACTCAGAACCCGGGCAAGCTGTCGAGCAAGGTGATGAATGACACCTTGAAAATTCAGGAGTTTATTCAGGGTGTGCTGCCCAGCTTCATTCAGGCGGCCCTGCTGTTTGTCGGCCTGATGGTGATGATCTACGTGCTGAACTGGCAGCTGGCGCTCGCGTCCACCTTTGTGCTTCCGCTGCATGTGCTGACCTACCGCTATTTCGGCGCGCGCATCAAAAAATCGAGCCGCCGGTCGCGGGAGTCGATCGATTTTGCCGCCGGCAACATTGTGGAAAGCCTGGTCGGGGTGGAGGTGGTGAAAGGGTTCGTCGGCGAAGAGCGCGGCAGCCGCGCCTTTCAGGAGGCCATGGCCTCTTCCAAGCACAGCCAGATCGAAAGCCTGCGCTATGTGGCGCTGCAGAAAGTCTGTGCGGATATTCTGATCGGTGCCGGCATGCTGGGACTGCTCGGGTTCGGTGCGTGGCAGGTGATCGGGAGACCCGAGGCGGATGCCATGCTGGCCGGGGATTTCATCGCTTTCTTTTGGTATATCCGCCTGCTGTATCCGACCGTGATCGACCTGATGAGCAGCGGCGGAAAATTGGCAGGTGCCCATGTCAGCCTGGAGCGCGCGATGGAGCTGCTCGACGAGAATCAGCGGGCGGAGGGCAGAAAAATAAACATGACGAAACCCTCCCTCGACGGGGATATCGAATTTAAGGATGTCTCGTTTGGGTTCGGGCCGGACGGGGAGGGCAATGAGGTCATCAAAAACGCCTCCTTTTCCGTGAAAAACGGCGCCATCTGCGCCATCACCGGGCCGTCCGGAGCGGGCAAAACCACCATGGTCAGCATGCTGCCGCTGCTGATTGCTCCTAAATCGGGGCATATTTTCATTAATGGCCATGACATTCAAACCATCGACCTCAACTATTTGCGCGAGTCCATCGGGGTGGTTTTCCAGGAGTGTTTCCTGTTCAACACCACAGTGATGGAGAATCTGCGCTATGCCCGGCCCGGCGCGCCGCCCAAACAGATCATCGAGTTTTGCAAACAGACCGGTGCCGACCAGTTTATCCAGCAGCTGCCGCGGGGCTACAGCAGCATCGTCGGCGAAAACGGCATTACGCTCTCCCGCGGCCAGAAGCAGCTGATCACCCTGACGCGCGCCATGATCAAGAATCCCGAGATTCTGATTCTCGACGAGGCGACCGCCTCGCTCGACCCCTCTCTTGAATCGTATGTGATGCCCACGATTTTCCAACTGATGAAAGGACGGACAACTCTGATGATAACGCATAATCCCAAGCTGCTCGAACACGCCGACTGCGAACTGGTTCTGGAGGACGGACAGGTCGCCTCCTTTAAAAAACTGCGTAAACATTCGACCGAGCCGCGCGTCGCGTCCGCCGGCCGGGCGGTGGCGGTCGCCCTGCTGGCCGTCTGTTTCGCCTTCGGCGCGCTGCCTCAGAAAGCCTGCGGCGGAGAACTGGTCAGCCGCCGGGTCCGGCTCAGCTATACCGCCCCCGACCGCTGTGTGCAGATGCTCCAGCTCTACGGCATTGCCATTGGACAGGCCGGCAAGCCGGTCAATGAAAAAACCCTGCCCACCGTCGTGCTGCAGCCCTCCACCAAGGAACACGAAATCCTTCCCAAGATCGGAACCACCTTCAAGGATACGGACTCCGACCCGATCGGCGACCTGCTGGTTTTCTATGATGCGGACAAGCCCGAGCAGTTCAGCCGCGTGCTGGACCTGGTCCGGCGCGATATCGACCTGCCTTCCCGCCAGATCATGCTCGAAGCCATGGTCATGGAAATTTCTGAAACCGCTCTCAATCAGCTGGGCGTGGATTGGACGCTCAACAATGCATACGATATTTTTGATAATTTTAAGGAGCTGGGCAATAGGGCAACGATTCCTTACTCTCCTGCAATTCCTGCTATTGGCACAACTGCTGCTGTTGCTGAAAATTCTGGATTGATCTTGGGCCAGCTGTCCGATGCATTTACAGATCAGCAGCTGTCGTTGACGGTCAATGATGTGTTCGACAATTTTAATGTGCAGCTGAAGGCACTGGTTCGCGAAGGCGAAGCGGAGATCATTTCCCGTCCGAGTGTGCTGACCCTCAACAACCGCATG
>JBFHEM010000023.1:0-61376 GCA_041584215.1 Tichowtungia sp.
ACTCATCCATACCTTCGTCGCTATTTTTGCATACAAAAATTATTTATTGCTGCGCTTTGCAGGCGCAGTTTACGGGATTTACAGGTTTCCGGGAGCTGAGCATCTGTGAAAATCTGCGTAATCTGTGGATAAAAACTTTTCGGCTGAGCTTTGGTTCCGGCTCCGCGGATTGGGTCAGGTCCCACGCAGAGCAGCTGTGTCATAGACCGCAGAGATTTTGTAACAAAATAATGCGGGCCCGGATGGGACCTCGGATCATTTTGTAAACATCATTCTGTTAGTTTCCAAGGTTTGGAATAATTATTCCACGCAGAGGCGCTGAGCCCGCAAAGGGGATGATACCCGGCATTCCTCTGCGCCTTTGCGTGGAAAAATGCCGCCGGGCAGCAGCACCGAGCAGTTCGGTTCCCGGCGACAGGAAAGTCGCCGCTGCGGAGGGGGAATATTCCCGGCCCCTCTGCTTGAAGGTTCCATATCACTCGGGTATATTTCGTATTCGCCTGTTTTTTCAGCGTTCCGCTCAAAAAACCATGCCTGAAAATTTCTGCAGAAATTTCCAACTACGTATTGACACGTAGACGATCTACGTATAACCTCCAGACATGCTCAAAAGATAGAGCAGAGAAAAAAGTCGGGTTGGGCGCGATTTTTTTCTGGATGAACCGTTCAAAAAGGTTCAAGTTGCCCGAACAGAAAAAGGAGAAGGAAATGAAGAAGACACTCACACTCGCGGCAGCCGCCCTCATCAGCGCTTCCGCCTTCGCACAGACCGTGACCTCGGCCAACATTGTTGGCTACACGAAAGTGGATAAGCCTGGAAACACTGGTGTTAGTTTCAATATTATGGGAATCACGTTCACCTCTGAGTCCAACAAACTCAGTGAGCTTTGCCCTGTTGATCAGTTTAATGGATCATTGGCCGGTGCCGCACTGGCCGATCAAATCATTATCTATACTCCCGGCGCTGGCTACACCACTTATGCAAAATATGACGCAAGTAGCTATCCGGGCTATGAGACCTATGTCGGTTGGCAGGAAATATCCGACTTTGGGTTTGCAGGAACTTTTATTGATCCAGTATTACAGCCAGGATCGGCTCTCTGGATCAAAACTCCGGCAGGCTCCTCTAGTACAAATGTAATCGTTGCTGGCGACGTAGTATCCGTTGCATCTGTAACCAATTCGGTTGTTGAAGGTCTTCAGCTTATTGCAAACCCCTTCTCAGATGCGGTTAAACTAGATGACCTCAATTTGTACGAAAATGCAACTGGAAGTCTTGCGGGATCCGCCGACGCAGACCAGATCATTGTATATGATCCGGACACACAAAGCTATGAAACATTCGCATTCTATGATGCTCGTGGTTACGGATATACAAACGAAAGCGGATGGAAAGCCATTTCAGCATTCCAGTTCACTGATCCTGTGACAGACTATGAGCTTCAGCCGGGGCAAGGGTTCTGGTACAAAGCGAAATCCGCCTTTACATGGGTTGAGACCAACAAATATCTCAGCGCTTTTGAGTAAAATTAGAAGAAAATAAATTTTGCCCGATCAAGGTGATCGGGCAAACGTCAAACAAGAAAGGAAAATAAAAGATGAAGATTAAAATTATTGCAGCAATGGTAGCTGTAGCAGCCGTTTCTCAGGCTGGACTGCTTGACTGGACCGCTAACACATGGGGCTCAGCTAACGCGAGCGTTGACGGTGTCACCCTCGTCGATGGTTGGTTCGTTGGCCTGTACTCCGCTGCAGATCTTTGGGCAGGCGATAAAACACCTGAAGACCTGTTGACCAATGTTGAGTTCACTACTCTCAATATCATTACTACGGGACCCGCATTCTCGCACTATTATGGTATTGACGGAAAGTCTATCGACATTGCAAACAACATCCCTGTGTTCTCTGTCATTCTGAACGCTGCGACCACGGAAGCTGCGACTCAGTACTTGGTCATAGATAGCGCTACGTTTAACAGCGGATCTGCAGCTCCGCCAGCCACCGCTAACGCCTACACACTGGCCGCTCCGGTTGGTACATGGCAAAATGTAGTGCCTGAGCCGGCGACCATCGGCCTTTTCGGGCTGGGTGCACTGAGCGCCTGGATCGTTCGCCGCAACAAAATGAAAGCTACTGAAGAAGCATAAGCTGATTCAATTGCTTGATGAAAACCCCGGCTTCGGTCGGGGTTTTTTCGTGCCCAAATCCGACTGCAACCCAAGAAAGATCGCAAACACCTATCTGTCGCATGATCTGAACGTTGGCCTTTTGTCGTTTTTGCAGTCGAGATATGGCAAGCCCTCTGCACGTGGAAAACTGCTCCACTGCAAGCTTGCGAGAAAGAGGTCTCACGCGCAAACGCCCTGATCAGTTTATGCCCCTCCCCATTAATAACAACCGAAACGAAGCGGAAACCGCCAGCTTGTAAAGCTGAAGTGACCACTGGAACGAAAAACCGATACGGAAAAGCAGCCTTAATATTAGGCATAGGATTAATACGAGAAAACATCTGGGTGAGGGATTGACTACGGCCAGATTCAAACGCAGAATTGTATCCACATTTTCCTCAAAAAACAGGAAGGGTTTTAATTGTGAAACACCATCAGATTGAAAAGAAGAGCGCGCTTTGCATACTAGGATTATCGACGGTTCTAATCTTTACAGCCAGAACAGTATATGCACAAGACCTCCCCCCCTTGCCGGTTTCCCCTCCCCCTCTGAAGAACGCTCCTCCGCAACATGACAAAACCGGGCTGATTTTCAAGGCAGGCCCTGCCGTGAGCGAAGGCTACGTATTGATCGCTACCCGCGGACATACTACCGCCCATTTGATCGACAGCGATGGCTATATTGTACATCAGTGGGATAATGAAAAAGTTACAGGAATGGGCGCCTATCTACTGCCCAATGGCAGCCTGTTGCGAACGATTCGACGGTCCGAAGAAGATGTAGGCAATACGATTCAGGAACTGGACTGGAACGGAAACGTGGTCTGGGAATACGCCACCGACCAATCCATTGAACGCATGCATCATGACATCGAGCGCATGCCAAACGGCAACACCCTGGCCGCAGTTTGGGAAAGAATCCCCTATGATCAATATGTGGAGGCAGGCAGAGACCCGGAAACAGTTCCCAACAATGAAATGTGGGTGGATGCAATTCATGAAATTCAACCAACCAGCGCAAACTCTGGAGAAGTCGTTTGGCGTTGGTCACCCTGGGATCACCTTATTCAGAACTTCGATAACACACGGAACAACTACGGGGACCCTTCCAAACATCCGGAGCTCATTGATCTGAATCAGCTGAGAACGAGTGAAGGGGAATTTAGAAAGCTTTCCGACTGGTTGCATATTAACTCCGTATCCTACATCCCGGATCGGGATGAGATCATTCTGTCCTCGCACGCAATGAACGAACTGTGGGTGGTGTCCAGAAAATCAGGGGAGCTGATCTATCGCTGGGGAAACCCGCAACGTTACGGAAAAGGTGCCCCGGAAGATCAGGTTTTATTTACCCAGCATGATCCGCACATGATACCTACAGGATTCCGCGGTGCTGGAAACATTCTTATCTTCAACAATAATCCACCTGTCAAATCAGGAGAGGCTCCGCAATCTTGCGTTTTAGAAGTCAAGCCGCCTCTTACTGAATCTGGAATGTGGCCGGAACCGACCGCAGACGGAATCTACCCGCCGTGTGAGGTGCTTTGGGAATATACAGGAGCACCTAATTTAAGTTTTCACTCCCCTGTGGTATCAAGCACACAGCGCCTGAAAAACGGTGGGACCTTGGTGTGTGTCGGAGCGCATGGAATTATATTCGAACTCGACAAGAGCGGTAAACGTGTGTGGGAATATATCAATCCGGTTTTAAGTCAGAAAGCCAAGCTAAAGAAACTGGAAAAGTGGAATTCTTTACCCGGCCCCGGGGCGAATATGATGTTTCGTGCGTATAAGTACCCACCGGATTTTCCTGCCTTCGCAGGAAAAGATCTCTCTCCCAAAAAACTATTGGGGGCACCCGACCCCGGCAACACCGTGCCGTTGCCATAACGGTTGAGAGTAAACACCCGATCAACACAAGCACAGCACTATGACCTCCCCTACATTACCTGCATTGTTTTTCTGCTTTCTAAAAATCGGAAGCCTCTCATTCGGTGGATTCATGTCTTTGGTCTCCATGATCGAAACTCAGGTTGTAGAGCGGAATAAATGGTTACCCTCTGAGGATATGCTGGATGGCGTAGCCCTTGCAAATTTGCTGCCAGGCCCAATGGCGGTCAACACTGTTGCTTATGTTGGGTTTCGTTTACGCGGCGGCCTTGGTGCACTGGTGAGTGCTGTGGCGGTCCTGCTGCCCACAATGCTCTTCATGCTCGTTTTAACGGATCTTTATTTCCGGTTCGGGACGCTTCCTCAAATGGAACGTATTTTTAAAGGCATCCTGCCTGCGGTGGCCGCCATTGTCCTGAATGTCTGTTTGAAGATGGCAATCAAAAACCTGAAATCACCAGCAATGTGGGCATCTTTTGTTTTTTCTGTGCTTTTACTTTTGTTAATGCCAAAAGCATACCGCATTTACATCACGTTTGGCCTGGTAGCATTATATGGAACTGTTGGTTACCTGCACTCACGTTTCTGGAGCAAGCAGCTACAAAGTGCAAGCGGCTTCGAGGTGCGAAAAGTTTCTTGTGAACAAAAAAAATCAGCAACCTTCTGGCCGCTGCCGCCAAGCCGCGGGGTGGGCTTTCTGCTGCTAATTCTGATTATGATGCTTGGAATTGTTCCGCTGCCGATTGCGCGAGATGGATGGCTTGCCTTGATGACTACTTTTGGCAGCATGAGTCTTACGTTGTTTGGCGGTGGCTATGTCTTTATTCCCATGATTCAGGATGTCGTGGTGGATCGCTACGGGTGGCTGACGTCAAAAGAATTTATCGATGGAATCGCTCTGGGGCAGGTGACACCCGGGCCGATTTTGATCAGCGCCTCATTTATCGGGCAGAAGGTGGCCGGAATTCCGGGGGCATTGCTATCCACATTGGCAATATTCACCCCTCCCGCTGTGCTAATGGTGATGCTGGCCGGTATGCTGGATGCAATTAAGAATTCTGGGGCTGTTCAGGCTACCATGAAGGGCATTCGGATCGCAGTAATAGGGCTGATATTCAGCGCTTTCTTTAATATTTTCATGATGGCTTGGCCAGGCGGTGCAGAGGCAGTGCATGAAACGATCATGGTATCACTTGTATTCGTCCTGTCATTTATCGCTTTATTAAAATTTAAAGTGGATGTTGTCTGGATTATTCCTGCTGCCGGAGTGATCGGATACCTTTGTGCGTAGGCAAAAAATATAATCGCAGAAAAGTTTATGAAATCAGTATTTATAATCGGCGAACAACGTTCAGGGTCCAATCTTTTGCGCTTGATGCTTGAACAGCATCCTCGCGTGACTGCTCCTCACCCCCCTCATATTCTGCAACGCATGATGCCGTTGCTTCCAATTTATGGAAATTTGGAAAATAACAGGGCTTTCAAGCAACTGATTACTGATGTGTGTGAGTTGATCCACCGCAACCCCGTGCCTTGGGATAACGTTGCCCTTTCTGAGGAAGAGATTTTCCGCCGCTGTAAAGAGCGGAGCCTTGTAGCCGTGTATGGCGCGGCAATGGACCTCTATGCTGAAGCTGAAAAAGCCGACTACTGGGTGTGCAAAAGCATGCAGAACGTTCGCTGGATCAATGACCTGGAACGTTATTTTAACAAACCTGCCTACATTTACCTCTACCGTGACCCCCGTGATGTTTGCGTCTCTTTTATGAAAGCCGTCGTGGGCGAGAAGCATCCATACTTCATTGCAAAAAAATGGTGCGAACTCCAGCAGCTATGCCTGGCAGCCAAGGATTTGGTCGGCACAAATCGTTTCTACTGCCTGAGCTATGAGAATTTAGTGACGGATTGCGACAGAGAACTTCAAAAACTGATGAATTTTCTGGGGCTTGATTACAGGGAAATTCAAAAAGAATTTTATCATAGTCGTGCAGCTTGGGAGGCGGCGCACGCGAGCAAGCTTTGGGAAAATGTAGAAAAACCGGTCACCAATTCCCGTATAGGACGGTTCAAGAAAGAATTATCCTATGATCAAATCCATATCGTTGAATCCGTTACCGGCGATATCATGAATGCGTTGGGGTATGAGCCAACAGCAACGTCAATATCCGATCCTTTGATTTTTTCAGATGAGATGGTGCATGCGTATGACCGTGTTAACAAAGAGCTGAAACAAATCTTACTCAAAGAATGCGATCCGGAAGACTTAGCCCGCAGAAGCTTTCAGCAGAACCTGCTGGAAGAAATAGCAGAACGCATAACCAACATCTCCTCCTGAATACGCCTCTGCGGCCTGCCACTTTCTCATCCTGCACGCTTGATTAATTTAGGGATATCAGGTATATAGTCTAGTCTTTATGAATAAAATAGATTGTTATAAAAAAGGCCAAACTCGCCTTAGCACAAGGAAATACAAATGAAAAACTGGATCGTTGCGACCTTTATAGTCCTCAGCACACTATTAACCTGTTCTGCCCAAATTCTGGAACACTGGACATATGATGGTGTTTCAGATGGTCCATTAAGCTCCGCGCCGAGCTTGTCAGGAACCGGAAATTCATTTGGGTCTGGAGCATCCTTTCTTCAGGTTAAATCTTTGGCAGGCCTCATCTCGCCACCTTCGTTTGATTACCTCCAAGGTATCTCTGATGCCAGTTATCAAGGTAAAACTACAGGAATTGTTACAATTTCATATGATGTTGATTCTGTCTTCTTTTTAAATACAACTGGTTCAGCTACGTTTGGTTTTGGGCTTCGTTCTCTCGCCAGCGGTACAGATGACTGCAACGTGTTTCTTCTCTACCAGGCGAAAGAATATAAATTTGTCGTGACAGATGCCAACGGAACTCAGACATCAGCTTCCATTTCATCTGGCCAGTTCAACCTTACCGATTTAAGTGTAAAACAGGTGTACAACTTAGACGTAAAAGGAACCCCGGGATCATTTAAAGTTTATTACAGTATCGCGGGGGGGGCTGATGTCGAAATCTTCCCCGAAACATTAACTGTTCATGCGGATTTCAACCTGAATGAATTCACCTTTGCAGTCCCATTCACCGGAACCTCTTGGAGACCGTCCAACAATTCATTCTCATTTGACAACCTTCTGCTTGAAGCGCCCTCCCCAGTTTTGGAGTTTGTCCAGCAAGGAGTTAGCTATATACAGGACAATGGCATACTTGGCGGCGACACGTACGAACCCGGTGATATACTGCAAATCGTTACAACCAATAAAAATGACAGCGTGGTTACTGCAACAGATGTATCGACCAGTCTTTCAGCCAATCCTTCATCTTTTTCAATCACCCCTCTTTCCACTTTAAATTTCTCATCTGTCGATCCTGGTGAAATTTACACAGCCACCTACCGGGTGGAAATTCTGGACGGCGCGGTGAACGGCTCGAACACCTTCACGGTGGTCAATCAGATCGGCGCGGGCGCCGATGCGGTCGCCTTCCCCGCCAGCTTTTAAATAAAATCAGCTGCGCTGGTTATAATGGATCGGATGCCCCGGCATCCGGTCTTTTTTTATGTGTGATCTTGAACCGCGGATGCCGGCATCTGTGGCGCGGACACTCCTGTCTGCGCGGCGCAGGCGTTCACTGCCCCGGCGAAATCAACAGCCGCCCATTCAGCGTAGAGGACAGCGGCCAAATAGATTGAACAAAATGATGCTAACAAAAGGTTGGATTCCACGCAGGCGCAGAGCCCGCAAAGGGCACCCGGTATTCCTCTGACTCCTCGGATGTTTTCTCTAACGACCATCGGGAGTGGTTGTAAAAAAACTCTTTTCCACGCAGAGGCGCTGAGTCCGCAAAGGAGATGGTGCCAGGGCATCCCTCTGCGTCCTCCGCACCTCCGCGTGAAGAAAATGCCGCCGGGCAGGCCGGTTTGCAGTCATCATTCTGACCCAAATTATTCTGACATTTCGCGTTTGCGGTGAATTTATTCCTCTGCGTCCTCTGCACCTCCGCGCGGAGAAAATGCCGTCGAGCAGACCTCGTTGCAAAATAATTGGCAACCTAACCATTTAATCGGAAATATCGAGAGGCTGCTCATTCGCAGATTTTTAAAACGGGCTGCAGCTCGGCTGCGCCAAGTTTTTCGTGGCCATTTTCCCCCGTCCGCGGTACATTACGGGGCTTTAAGAAACAGAGCGCTTAACCGGTTATGGTGCGATCACTTGACGATTTCAACGGTTGGCGGCTTTAACGAATTGGACGATTTTAACGGTGATACAATGCAACTGAACATGCTCAAATCAAAAATTCACATGGCGACCCTGACCGGCACCGAGCTGTACTACACGGGCAGCATCGCCATCGACCAGGATCTGATGGATGCCGCCGGCATGCTGCCCAGCGAACAGGTGCATGTGCTCAATGTCAACAACGGCAGCCGCCTGATCACCTACACCATCGTCGCCGAGCGCGGATCCGGAACCGTTGAGCTCAACGGACCGGCCGCCCACCTCGGCGAAACCGGCGACCAGGTAGTCATCATCACCTACGCCCAGATGAGCGAAGCAGAGGCCGCCGCCTACAAACCGGTGGTTGTTCATGTCGACGAGAAGAATGCGATCAGGACGCCCTGACGGCTCCTTGCGGCGGCATTTCCTCCACGCAGAGGCGCGGAGGACGCAGAGGAATGACGGGAGCCCTTTGCAGGCTCAGCGCCTCTGCGTGGAATAATTATTCCAAACCTTGGAAACTAACAGAATGATGTTTACAAAATGATCCGAGGTCCCATCCGGGCCCGCATTATTTTGTACTCATTATTTTGTTACAAAATCTCTGCGGTCTATGACACAGTTGCTCTGCGTGGAAAAGAATTGTACCAGCGAATAGTAAAATCTGCGAATGAGCAGCCTCTCAATATTTCCGGTTCGTAGATTGTATAAATGATCATGCTGTCAATTATTTTGCAACGAGGTCCGCTCGACGGCATTTTCTCCACGCAGAGACGCAGAGGACGCAGAGGAATGCCGGGCACCCTTTGCGGGCTCGGCGCCTCTGCGTGGAATCTTACCTTATAAGGGGGCTCAGATAGTTGCCGAATGTCACGCTCTTTGCGGGCTCTGCGCCTCTGCGTGGAATCTTACCTTAATAAGGGTTCTCCGCAGATGAACGCCGATTGCCGCAGAGGGTGTCAGCAATGAGTTTTTTTTCTGCGGCTGTCTGCGCAGGTCTGCGGGTAGAAGGCGGTTGCAGAGCAAATCCTGAGATCCGCGCGAAAGGACGACGTTTCGTGCGCTGCAGGCGGGACGCCTGCGGTACATTTCTCAGTCACCGGCCTCCGACCTCCGGCTTCCGGCCTCTGACTTCCGGCTTCCGGCCTCCGCCTACTGCTCTTCCATCCACTGCACGGCCAGGCGCAGCAGCTGGGCGGCGGTGTCGCACTCGAGCTTTTTCTTGATGTTGGCGCGGTGGACCTCGACGGTGCGGGGGCTGAGGTCGAATTGCTCGGCAATTTCCTTGGATGTAAGGCCCTTGCCGACCCCTTCAAAAATCTCTTTCTCGCGCGCGGTCAGGGATTCAATGCCGGGCTGCTTTTCGTCGGCTTCGCCGTCGATGTAGGTGCGCAGCATTTTTTCGTGCACGCCGTCGCTGACGTGCAGCTTGCCGGCGAGGACGGCGCGCAGGGCCTCGACGAGCACTTCGTCGGCGTCCTCTTTCATGATGTAGCCCTGGGCCCCGGCCCGCAGCGCCTTTTCGGCATGCGTGCTCTCGTTGTGCATGGACATGACCAGGATGGGGAGGGGGCGGGGGGGAGGTGTGGGGGTGTGGGAGTGTGGGAGAGTAGAAGTGTGGGAGTTGTCTGACGTCTGACCTCCGACCTCTGGCGTGCGGCCTTTGGCTTCTTCAGCCCGGATTTGACGGATCAGGTCGAGTCCGTTTTCCTCTTTGAGAACCAGGTCGATCACGGCGGCGTCGGGCTTCAGGTCGCTGACGGCCTGCAGGGCTTCGGCAATGTTTTCGGCTTCGCCGCACAGCGTCAGGTCGTCCGCGCCGGCGAGCATGACGCCCATGCCGTAGCGCACGATGGCGTGGTCGTCGACAATCAGGATGCGGGCCGGTTTTTCAGCGGAAAAGCTCATAGCCACAGATCATGACACGGAAGCAGGCGCCGCGAAAAACACAAAAACACTCAATTTGCGTTCCGCCGACCTCGCTGCGCATTTTTTTGACCGCAAAGGCGCGAAGACGCAAAGGTAAAATCCGCAGATCTTGGAGTCAAAAACGCTTTTTTATCTGTTCATCAGCCGGCCCCGCCGGATCCATGCGGTCTATCGGCTGTTTATTGCGGCGGCGGCGCTGATTGGACTTCAATGGAGGTGCCTGAACCGGGCGCGGAGCGGATGGCAAAAGCGGCCCCGATGCGGGTGGCGCGGTGGCGCATGATTCGCAGGCCCATGCCTTCGCCGGCGACCTGGTTTTCCGGGAAGCCGCTGCCGTCATCGTCGATGCGCAGCGTCCATCCGGATGGAGCGCTGCAGAGCTGGATGGTGATGTGGCCGGGGCGGGCGTGGCGGGCGGCATTGTTCACCGCTTCGCGGGCGATGAAGTAGAGCTGTTCCTTGGTTTTCCGGTCCAGCTCCGGGAGGGGGCCGGAAAAGGAGACGGTGCAGGCGGTGTCGTACAGGGAGCTCATTTCATCGGCCAGCTGCTCGAGGGATTCTTTCAGGCTCTCTTCGTTGAGGGTGACGGAGGCGAGACCGCGGGCCATGCTGCGGACCTGGCTGACGGCGGATTTGAGTGTGTCGTTCAGGGTTTTTGCGTGGGTGAGCTGATTGGAGATTGCCGATTGCTGATTGGAAATTGCAGGGGGCGAAGTTTCTTCGGAAGGAGCTGAGTTTTGAGGTTCCGCTTCCCGGTTTTCGGTTTCCGAGTTTCGAGTTTCAAGTTTCCAGTTTCCAGTTTCCAGTTTCAAGTTTCCAGTTTCAAGTTTCCAGTTTCCAGTTTCAGCTTTCTGAAACCAGTTGAGCAGCGCCCGGCTGAGAAAGGCGGCGCCGGTGAGTTTCTGTCCCAGCGAGTCGTGCAGGTCGCGCCCGATGCGCCGCCGTTCGCGGGCGCTCAGTTCATTCATTTCCTCTTCCATGAGGGCCCGTTCGCGGAGGTTTTCCTCGAGCCGGAGGTTGGCAACGCGCAGTTCCTCGGTGCGGGTGAGAACCTCCGCCTCAATGCGGCGCGTGCGGCCCGCCAGAATCAGCAGCAGGGTGGTCATGAGCGCGGTGATGACCAGGCCGGTCGCAAACACCGCGCTTGAGCGGCGGTCGGACATGCTGACCGGCAGGCTGCATTCAAACGACCAGATGGTGCCGATGGCTTCCAGGGGGCCGCTGTAATGCCAGGCGTTGTTTTCGAGCCGGATGGTTGTTTCCGGGCGGCGGGTCACCGGAGTCAGCCGGAGGTGGGGCGGTGCGGCGGCCAGCCCGGCGACCTTTTCAAAAATGGCGTCGGGATGCAGCACGGCAACCGCCAGCCCGATGACGCCGACGGGCGCGCTGCGCGGCACAACCGGCGCAAAGACCCAGTAGGAGGGAGCTGTGTCGGGTGTCGGGGGTCGGGTGTCGAGTGTCGGGTGTCGAGTGTCGAGTGTCGAGTTTTCCGCTTCGCTGCCCCGCATTCGCGGAGCCTCTGCCTTCGGCGGCCGGGTGTCGGACGGCAGGGCAACCGGTTCGGGAACCAGAACGGTGCGGCGGGTGCGCTCAATGCCTGCAATGACCCGGCGCGCTTCCGGTTCAGAGGAAAAATCATAACCGACCGGGACGTTCAGCGCGCCGGCATGGCTTTGCCAGGTGAGCGGGTAGTACACCGGCCGGGTCTCCGCCGGCACCCAGCCCCCGTCCGGGCCCGTTTCCACGATATCGTAGGCCCCCGGGGCGGGCCTGGCTTTGCTTTCGATCTCAGCACGCATCCGGGGGGAAACCCGCTGCGCGAGCCCGAAGGCCCCCAGCACGGTTTGCTGATGAACGAGGCCTTTTTCGATAAACTCGTCCATGGCCGCCTGGTCGATGGCGCCGGAAAGGGCGTGCAGGGCGCGAACCGACTCAAGCACTTCGACGAAGAGGGCCAGCTCCTGTTCGGTGTTCAGGCGCAGCGTTTCCGCGCTCAGGCGCGCCGCGTCGGCTTCCGACTGCGCGATGCGGGCGCGGATCTGCAGTG
This sequence comes from Tichowtungia sp., assembly GCA_041584215.1. Taxonomy (GTDB): domain Bacteria; phylum Verrucomicrobiota; class Kiritimatiellia; order Kiritimatiellales; family Tichowtungiaceae; genus Tichowtungia. The sequence continues at coordinate 12,281 of JBFHEM010000023.1, forward strand.
AAATCGCGATCCCGGCCACGGCCGTCATGACGGCCAGGGTGAGGGTCCATCGTCCATAGCGCGAGCTGGTTTTGTGCGGTTTCATAGGCAAACGAATCATGACGGACTGAAGACGGACTGACAAAATTATTCTGGATCATTCCACCGTTGCCGGGAGGCCGGGTGCCGCGAGGCTGATTTGCAAAACGGCCTGTTCTGCACATTTATGCAAAACTTGTGCGTGTTTTCGGCGCGGAAACTGGTACGTTTCCGGGCATGAAAAGTCCAACTCAAGAAGAGATCGCTCAGAAGCTGGGGCTTTCCCGGGCCACGGTCAGCCGGGTTCTGCGCAATGTTTCCGGGCCGAAGTCGAGCACGGCCGCCCGGATTATCGAGGTGGCCCAGGAGATGGGGTACCGCCTTCCGGCGACGGAAAACACCGCGTCGCGCAAGGGCGTCGGGCGTCAGAAAACGTCGGTGCTGGGGCTGCTGCTGTGCATGCCGGACGTCCGCACGGCGGAAAATGCCGAGGTGCCGATGCGGGCGCTGCACGGGGCCATGGATGCCTCCCGCGAGCAGGATGTGCTGCTGCATGTCGAATATATTTCCGAATCGGAGGCCGCTGAAATTCAAAGCGCCCGTGATCTGCCCAAACCGTTCCGTCAAAAGCAGGTTGCCGGCGCCGTGCTGGTGGGACGCCTGACTCCTCAGGCGGTATCGGCTTTTCTGGAGAAAGTTCCGAGCGTGCGGATCGCGGACCATGACCCGGGGGTTCAACTGGACCTGGTGGGGCAGGACGACCGCACGGCCGTGCGCGAAATGGTGATGCGGCTGAAGGCTCTCGGGCACCGCAGGATCGGCTATTACTGCATTCGCTCGTCTGCCTCCTACGCGCTGGCGCGTTTTTCCGGCTATGTCGAGGCGCTGGCGCTGGCCGGACTGAAGTATTCCCCGGCGTGGTCGGTGAACATCTGGGACCGTTCGGGCGGGCCGGCGCTTGATCAGGTGCAGCGAGCCATGGACGACGGCGTGACCGCCTGGATCTGCGCGCACGATGAGGTGGGCTATGAGCTGATCCGATATCTCAATTCCCGCGGACTGCGGGTGCCGGAAGACTGCTCCGTCTGCGGATTCGACAACCTGCCGATCCCCGAAGGAATGCCGCCGATGGCAACCATCGACTGGCCGTTCGAGGATATTGTCTCCGCGGCGGTCGGCATGCTGCTGCAGCGCATCAACGAACCGATGCGCGCCTTTTCCCAGCTGCAGTTCGGCGGACGGATGATCGCCGGCGCAACGATGGGCCCGCCCCCGGCCGCATAGAGCGAAAGCAGAAAAACTGCAGTGGTTCTTTGCGGCAGCCGCCCGGGGCTGTACGCCCGCGAAGGGCTGCGCGATGTATCGCAGGCGTCCCGCCTGCCGCCGTCGCCTTCAGGTATTATAAAATGATTCTGCTGTCCCCATGATTCTGCCTGGAAATGCACCCGGATCCCAGCAGGCCGAAAGAAAATGAGGTTGGCAGAATCATGGATAGCAGAATCATTGAGAGAGTTCCAGGCATTGGAAAATCGGCTGCCATGGGCATCAGCTGTTCATGGAGGGCTGCGGCTGGTGACTGTAGCGCGCGTGAGGGTGCTCGTTGATTTCCACGAAGGGTCCGCCGCCTGATTCTTCCGTTGTATTGTTTTTGATTTCGATGTTGCGGCAGGCGTCCAGCGCGATCGGCGCGTTCATCCGGCCGGTCGGCGGGTAGGTTCCCGACGGCCGGATGGTGTTGCCGCTGAAGGTCAGGCCGTCGACCGAGCGGGCGTAGAGAATGCCGGGGTCGAAGGTGCGGAAGGTGTTGTTTACGATGCGGATGTTGCGGTGGCAGCACGCGCGGTTTTTCCAGGGGTTGGAAATCTCGGGGTCGATGTCGATGACCGCGCGGCCCCACGGAACCGGTCCGTAGCAGCAGTCGCCGAATTCGTTGCCGCGGATGAGCACATCGCGCACGGCACCCGATTCAAACCAGTAGTTGGCGTCGCCGCTGATTTTGACTCCGGCGCCGGCGGCGGCGATCCGGTTGTTTTCGAGGACGATTTTTCCGGGGGTGGAGAGCAGGTAGCCGCGCGCGCGGTTGTTGCGGCTGGTGCAGCCGCTGATGTGCACATCGGCGGCCCAGCTTTGGTTGTCGAGCACATCGCCGGGGCGCAGGCCGCCCGGCAGGGGCTGTTCAAAAACGATTTTGCAGAAGACCGGGTCGATTTCCGTGACGGTTTTCGCCGTGCATTCGCTGTAGGCCAGCAGGTCGTCGTTATGTGCCACGCTCAGCCGGTCGCCGGGAAACGCGATTTCCACGCCGTGCTGCTCGTGATGAACCCGCTCGGTGATGACCGAAAAATCGTCCAGCACCTCTTTGATGCGCGTGTTGATGCCGTGCACGTTGGCCGGATCGTCCATCTGGCTGGAGAAGAAGCAGTCCTCAATGCGGATCAGGCCGCGGCAGTTGACGAAGTGGCAGGCATCGACGGTGACCGAAAACAGGCGGGCAGTGCCGGGCGTCGGGCGCACCGCGCAGCGCTTTACATGAATGTTTTCCGAGAACTGGGCAATCACTCCCATGCCGCCGCAGTGGTTGAGCTCCACCTGTTCGAGTTGAATATTGCGGCTTTGTTTCAGGTGAATGCCGGGGCAAAGGCGCGGGTAGTGGCGCAGCAGCAGCACGTTGCCGGGAACGGCGCGGCGCTGAAACGGCGCGTTCAGCCGGACGGTCCGGTCGTCGAGCTGAACGGCCCGGATCAGTTGCGGCGGAAAGTAGCCGCCGATGGAGTCGCCGCTTAAATAGGCCGGGCCGCCGGTCTGCGAGTCCATTTCGAAGACGCCTTCAGAGAATCCGTGCGACCAGCCCTCGCCGTCGAAGATGATCTGATCTCCTTCCAGGTGGTACGGGTAGAGGGCGCGGTCGATTTCCAGCTCCAGGCCGCCGTCATCAACCGTTTTGATGGTCCCCTGCGAATAGAAGGGGCGCTCCCAGTCGATGGAAAAGTTTTTGAGCGTGATGTTTTCGCTCTGCTCAACGATGAAGGGGACGATCTCGCCGTGGAAGACGAAGCGCGAACCGCCGCCGTCGATGGTGAGGTTCTTTTTTCCAATGATTGGAAACGCGACGCGTTTGAGGCCGTGGCGGTTGTTGGAGATATAATAATGCTTCTCGAACGCCTGCCCGGGCCAAAAGTGGAAGGCTGAGCCTTCACCCCGTTTTTCCAGACTCTGGAACTTTATGGTGTCGCCGTCCTCGCAGTTTTCCAGGCATTGGAAAACCGCCGGAGTCATGTCGTCAGCTTTTTGTAGAATAATTTCGGTCATATACGGTTAATAAGCTGTTTTTGACAGAATCATGCGGAGCCGGTTCAAAAATGATATCGGCGGACTGTCCGCTGTTTCCTGAATGCCGAGTAAGCCTTAACGTACATAAAATTGCAAACACAAATTCATGCATCAGATCGCACCTGTTCAGGTGAGTGAGGGTTTGTTTCAGTGAGCGATAAGATATTTGACAAAAATATTTCCAGGTGTAGTTTTGTAAATTATTGGTCGGCTTTATCGATTCGCCTGAAAGTGCAGTGAGTGCTGTCTGGCACGACAGTTTTTATGGCAGCGAATAAATGAAAACAACGAAACAAGCAATGGACGCACAACGGCGCCCGGAAATATTATGATGGACAAACAAGCTGAAAAACTGAACCTGTTCGGCATTTTCAAATATGCGGTCGGTGACGGGGCCTTTTCGATTGCCATGAACGGCATGAACAATTTCGCCATGATCTATCTGACCCAGATCCTGGGGCTGAATGCCGGGTGGGCCTCTTTGTCGATCAGCATCGCCATTTTGTGGGATGCCATCACGGACCCGATCATGGGGCACATTTCGGACAACACCCGCAGCCGCTGGGGGCGGCGCCATCCGTATGTGCTGGTGGGCGGCCTGCTCGGAGCGCTTGCTTTTGTTCTGTTCTGGACGGTGCCGCAGCTGCTCGGCACGCCGGGCCTGATGTTTGCCGCCGCCGTGGTCATCAACCTGCTGATCCGCACGGCCCTGACCGTCTATGCCGTTCCCTATACAGCGCTCGGGTTTGAAATCTGCCCCGACTACGAGGATCGTGCCCGTCTGCAGGGCGTCCGCTTCTTCGTCAATCAGGTCACCAATTTCATCTTCGGTGCCATGGCGTGGCGGATGTTCTTCAGGGAGCAGGCCAACAGCGCAGGCGAGATGACCGACGGGTCGCTGATTCCGTCGAACTATCTGATCATGGCGATTGTGCTCTCATCCTTTATCGCGATTTTGGTTTCGGCCTGTGTTTTTGGCACGCGCCAGTTTGCGGTCGACAACCGCAGCGATAAAACCGAAGGAAACAACCTGCGGGAGTTCTGGGCGGACTTTTCCGACATCTTCAAGGACCGTCTGGCGGTGAATGTCTTCATCTTTTTCGTGATCGCCCAGTTCGCCATGATGCTGATGGGGCAGACCCAGATGTTCACCTACATCTTCTACATGAAATTCAGTGCGCTCGAAAAAACCATCGTGCACGGCGGCGGCATGCTGGCCTTCGCCTTCTGTTCGCTGAATCTCTCGAAACTGGTGACACGTTTTGACAAAAAGCCGGCCGGCTACATCGGCATGGCGCTGGCGATGTTCGGCGGGCTCGGGCTGCTGGGTGTGTTCAGCGGCGGGCTGCTGTCGCCGCAGGCCATGCCGTTCACGATCGGCAGTGAAACCCTGCACGGTTCCACGCTGGTCTTTGCTCTGCTGCAGATGTGCTGGTGGGGCGGGTGCGGCTTCGTGGTGCCGCTGGCCAGCTCCATGATCGCCGATGTCGCGGCCATCAATGAAAAGAAGACCGGCAAAAAGAAAAATGCCAGCTATGCGTCCGTTTTCACCTTCTGCACCAAAGCCGCCGGATCCATCGGGATCATCATTTGCGGAAAAATCCTTTCGACCTCCGGCATTGTGTCCGGGGCCGCCGAGCAGACTCCTCAAGCGATTACAAACATCGCGCTGATGACCTTCATCAGCGGCCCGATTGTGATCGCGATCGCCATGGCGCTGCTGGGCCGCTACCCGATTAACCGCAACAACATCAACGAGCTGACGGAGTAGAAAATGAAGCGACGCGACTTCCACAAAGCCGGCACCCTGTTCCTTACCGGGCTGGGGGTGGGACGGCTCGGGTTCTCTTTTGTGCCCGGCGGTTCGTTTGACGACGGGCCGTACAAAAACGCCATCGCCTTCCGCAAGCCGCCGCGCACGATCCGCGAGGAGGTCGACGGATTTTTGTGGGCCGATGCGGCCGATTTCGGCGAGTACGGCGGCTGGGCGCTCGACACGCAGTTCGTCGGCTTCATGGGCTCGTCGTGCCTGATTGCGCACGGCACGGGAACGCCGGTGGACGATGCAATGCTCGAAATACCGGCCGTGCGCGCCGGCCGCTACCGCCTGTGGGTGCGCGGCAGAAACTGGATTCCCGAACATTCTCCGGGTCGCTTCAGTTTATCGATCAACGGCCGCGACAGCGGCAGAGAGTTCGGCGCGCAGGGCGAGGCCGGCTGGACGTGGGAGGACGGCGGCACGCACGAGCTGCCTGCCGGCCCGGCGCTGCTGTCACTGCGCGACCTGACCGGCTATTACGGCCGCTGTTCGTCCATCATCCTCACACGCGACCTCGACTACACCCCGCCGGCCGGGCTGGACGCATTTTGCAGTGAGCGCGCCCGCCTTTCCGGGGTGTCCGATGCGCCGGAAGACGCGGGGAGATATGAAGTGGTGGTGGTCGGGGCCGGCACCGCCGGCTGCTGCGCGGCGATCGCCGCCGCGCGCATGGGCGCGAAAACCGTGCTGATTTCCGACCGGCCTGTGGTGGGCGGCAACGCCAGCATCGAGCTCGGCGTGCCGGTGCAGGGCGCAGCCCAGTTTCATGAATACGCCCGCGAGACGGGCATCATTGAGGAGGCCGGCCGCATGGCCGCCGTGAAGGACAGCGTCGTCCTGACCCGACCTTTTGAGGACCTGATTGCCGCGGAGCCGAATCTGACGCTGCTCGAGAATATGTTTCTCGAAGGCGCGGAAAACGCCGGCCGCGGAAAAATAGAAACCGTCCTGATCCGGGACACGCTGACCGGCGCCCGCCGGAAAATCGGCGGGGCAATGTTTGTCGACACCAGCGGGGACGGCTGGCTCGGGTTTCATGCGGGCGCGGAGCATCGCCGCGGCCGGGAAGCCCGCGGCGAATACAACGAAAGCCTGGCGCCGGACGTTGCGGACAGCGTAACCATGAGCGGCTGCCTGCGCGGGCCGCATGAACGTTTCAATCACTGTATTTTTTACCGGACCGTAAAGGCCGAAGCGCCTCAGCCCTATATCGCTCCGGACTGGGTTTATGAGCTTCCGGCGTTTCCCCTGTTTTCGCACGGCAGGGGCTACCCGGATCAGCTGGAATCCTTTTCCAAAAGCGGCACCTGGTGGATCGAATACCCCGGGAAAACCGACGACCTCAACGATCCGGAGGGCGCGCGCGACGAGCTGCTGCGCATCAATTTTTCATTCTGGAACCACATGAAAAACGTTTGGCCGGAACGGGCGCGGCTCGCTTTGTTCCGGCTCGATTATGTGCCCTTCTCCAACGCCAAGCGGGAGACCCGGCGGCTGATGGGCGACTATGTGCTGACTCAGAATGACTGCGTGGATGCCCGGCACTTTGAGGATGCCATCGGGCACGCGGGCTGGATGCTCGACATCCACGCCGTGGACGGAATCTTTTCGACCACCGGCCCGTTTGATTCCCATCAGAAGATTCCGGTCTGCGAAATTCCCTATCGCTGCCTGTATTCGCGCAGCATTGAAAACCTGCTGATGGCCGGGCGCAACATCAGCGTAACCCATTATGCCCTGGGAACGGTTCGGGTTCAGGGGCAGACCTCGCTGACGGGACAGGCCGCCGGAACCGCCGCCGCGCTGGCCTGCCTGAAAGGAACAACCCCGCGCGGAATTTACGAAAAGCATATCGGGCAGCTTCAGCAGACCCTGCTGAAAGAGGATCAGTTTATCCCCGGAGTGCTCAACCGCGACCCGGACGACCTGGCCCGGACGGCATCGGTTTGCGCATCGAGCTTTGACCCCGGCTGCGCTCCGGAAAATATCGTCAACGGCATTGCGCGCCCGTGGCCCGGCCAGTCCAACATCTGGCGCTCCGCCGCGGGAGAGCCGCTGCCGCAGTGGATCGAACTGGCGCTGCAGAGGCCGGCCGCCGTTTCAATGATCCAGGTCGCCTTTGACACCGACCTGAGCGTGACGCTTCCGAGCCAGCGGACGCACTGTCCGAAGGGCTGCGTGCGCGACTACCGCATCGAAGCGGAGATGAACGGCGACTGGAAAACGCTCGCGCGGGAAACCGGAAACGTCCAGCGCTTCCGGCGCCACGTTTTTGCGCCGGTGGTCACCGACAGGATCCGGCTGGTCGCGGAGACCGTGCAGGGCGGCGGCCCCGCCAGCGTCCACGAAATCCGCATGTACGAAAAAAACAGCCCGCCGGCCGGATGCTGATCCCCCGGGGCTTGATCCAATGAGAGTTATGAGAGAATCATGAATGGCAGACACCGTTTTTCAGTGGAAATGAAAGCGAAGAAAATTATTTCAGCGGCAGTTTTAAGCCTTCTTTTTTCTGCCACAGCAGAAAAAAGGCCGAATGTGCTGTTTATTGTCACGGACGACCAGGACTTTGCCACGATCGGGGCATACGGCGGCAGGGTGCTGACGCCGAACATCGACCGGCTGGCGGCCGAGGGCATGCGCTTTGAGCGCGCCTACTGCACCACCAGCAGCTGCGCGCCGAGCCGTTACGCCATCATGACCGGACGGCTGGCGAGCCGCTGCTCCGCCGACGAGTTCATCGCCATCAACGCGCGCGGAGAGCAGGCCTACATCACCAACCAGGCCATCGTGCTCGAGCCCGACCGCCCGACCCTGCCGCAGGCGCTGCGGGCCGGCGGCTACCGCACCGGCTTTGTCGGCAAGTGGCATCTCGGGCCCCATCACAATGCGCCCATCGGGATAAAAAATGTTGTCAGGGGCCGCAAGCTCGGCGAGCCCGAGGTCGATGCCCTTCTCCAGGAAAACCAGCGCAGGATTGCCGCCTACTTCAAAACGCTCGGCTTTGATACCACCGCCAATGTCTACTGGGACAACATCGGCGAGTGGGCGGCACACGTCGACGGACTCAACGCTCAGAATGTGGAGTGGACGGTCGACGGTGCCTTGACGTTTCTGGACGGGCAGGATGAGCGCCCGTTCTTTCTGTGGTTCGCTCCGCTGCAGATGCACAACCCGTGCGGCGCAGTCAAGGAGTTCGCCCCGCTGGTCGGCAGCGAGCGCATCACCCCCGCCGGCCTGCTCGCTGAGATTCCGCAGGTGCAGCCGCCGCGCTCCACCATCCCGGAACGGCTCGCCGCTGCGGGAATCCCCGAAAAGATTCCGGCAGATAAAGCCTGCGTGAGATACGGCACCGAATACACGCTCTGGCTCGACGACGGCATCGGCGCAATCCTAGACCGGCTCGATGACATGGGCGTCGCCGAAAACACGCTGGTCGTCTTCTTCAGCGACAACGCCACCTGGGGCAAGTTCCACACCTACGAGCGCGGCTGCAACGTGCCGCTGATCATGCGCTGGCCCGGAAAAATCAAGGCGGGGTCGGTCAGCGATGCGCTGATTGCCAACGTCGACTTTGCGCCGACCGCGCTGGCGGCCGCCGGGCTCGGCGTCCCGGACGACCTCGGCACGGACGGCGTCAGCCAGCTTCCGCTGCTGACCGGTGAAAAGACGCAGGTGCGCGAGAGCGTGATGCTCGAGTTCGGAACCTCGCGTTCCGTCTGCGACGGCCGCTGGAAATACATCGCGATCCGTCCCGCCGACAAAGACCGCGCCTTCGAGCAGCAGACCGGACTGCAGACCGGCCACTGGGGGGCGGAGGAAACCGCCGGCCGGTTCAAGGGGCTGCTGGGATGGCGCAAATGGCACGAGAAGCACTATCCGGCCTACTACGACCCCGACCAGCTCTACGACCTGCAAAGCGACCCGCGGGAACAGAACAACCTGGCGGCCAACCCGGAATACGCCGATGTGCTCAAACGCATGAAAAAAATGATGTCCGAAGAAATGCAGGATATGAGCCGTCCGTTCGGCGAATTCAATGGAGGCAGGCATGAGTAAAAACAAGATTGATCGCAGAACCTTTTTCAAGTGGACGGCGGCGGGAAGTGTATTGCCGGTCGTATGGCCTTCTGCCGCCTTTGCACAGTCTGAGGAAAACGCCGGGTTCGGTTCGAACGATCCGCTGCTGGCGAGTCCGCCGGTCGTTCAGCATCTTTCGGGAAACGGGTTTTCCGTAAGTCTGCGGGTTACCCGGCTTTGCACCGGAGAGCTTCTGGACCGGCGGACCCTGCGTGCGGATGCTTAGAAAAAAGGAAAAACCATGATGCGAGTTGTTCTGATCCTTCTGTCTGTTTGTGCCGGAATCGCCGGGGCGGAGCTTTCGCTGGCGCCGATTTTCAATGACGGCGCGGTGCTGCAGTGCGACATGCCGGTCAACATCTGGGGAAGCGCCGATCCGGGCGAACCCGTGACGGTCAGCTTTGCCGGGCAGGAAAAAACGGCGGTGGCGGATTCTTCAGGCAAATGGTTCCTCCAGCTCGATCCGCTGAAGGCTTCATCGGAACCGGGCGTGTTAAGCGTGGTTTCTTCAATCGGAAATCGGCAATCATCAATCGGCAATGTCCTTGTCGGCGAGGTCTGGCTGGCGACCGGGCAGTCGAACATGGAGGTGGGTCTTTCCGGTGCCGACGGCGGAAGGGAGCGGCTGGAAATGACGCTGCCGAAAATCCGTTTCGCCAAGGTTCCGCGCAAGGCGGGCCTGCCGGTTGAAACGCAGTACACGGCCAAAGAGCTGGCCTGGAAAACCTTTGCGCCGGGGGCAAACGGGGCGATTGCCGCGGTGGCATTCTATTTTGCCGAGCAGATCCAGCAGGCGACCGGCCGGCAGGTCGGCATCCTTCAGTGTTCCTATGGCGGCACGCCGGCAGAAGCCTGGACCCCGATGTGGGCGCTTGATGCCAGGCCGGAATTGAAGTACCTGGCGGATACGATCCGCGGCGGACTGGCCTCCGGAAAAACCAGAGAGCAGTGGCAGGCGGAGGATGCCGCGTTCTGGGATTTCTGGCACGCCCGCCGCGAGTGGGCCAAGACCCGGGAGGGACCCGCTCCGAAAGAGGTCCTGCAACCCGGCCCGGATAATCCGTGGAACGCTAAAGCTCCGACGGCCCTGTATGAAAACATGCTGGCACCGGTCATTCCCTACACCGCGCGCGGGGTGATCTGGTATCAAGGCGAATCAAATGCAGGCAAGCCGGACGAATACCGCATTCTCTTCCCGGCGATGATTGACGCCTGGCGCACACTGTGGAAGCGCCCGGACATGCCGTTCTACTTTGTTCAGCTCGCGGCGTATGACCATCCGAACCAGGATTGGCCGGGTCTGCGTGCGGCGCAGGCATTCACCCGCGACACCGTGCCGCATACCGGCATGGCCGTGGCCATCGATGTCGGCGAAGAAAAAGAGATCCATCCGCGCGCCAAGCAGCCGGTCGGCGAACGCCTGGCCCGACTGGCGCTGGCCGATGTGTACGGACAGGACGTCGTTACCCGCGGCCCGGTTTTCCAGACCTTGGAAACGTCAACGGGCAAACTGCGCGTGGTTTTCCAATGCTCGGAAAAAGTAGAGCAGGCGTCCCGCCTGCCTTTCCAGGCCCTGGAAACCTCCGGCGGCCGGCCGGATGTGCCCGGCTTTGAGGTGGCCGGCGCGGACGGGAAATATTATCCGGCGCAGGCCCGGATCGTTTCGAAAGATACGGTCGAGCTGAGCAGTCCGGATGTGAAAAAGCCGGTCTCCGTGCGCTATGCCTGGCACAACTGGATTGAGCCGCCGGTGACGCTGCAGAACAGCGCCGGCCTGCCCGCCGAGCCGTTCGAGGCCGGACTTGAGTCATCCGGCACACTGGAGCCATGAACTCATTAAAAACAATCGGATTGGTGCTGCTGGCGGGAGGGGTGCAGGCCGCGGTGCTGATCACGGCGGACGGCGCCTGGAGTTCCTCAGCCATTAATGCGTCTTCGAACGGGGGGCTGCAGAGCAATTCCCACAGCGGCGGAGCGTTCGGTTTGTGGGGCGGCCCGTCGTTCAATGTGAATGCCGAATCGCTGTATCTGGATATGGAGGCAACCGGTCTGAATATTCAGCCGGTCTGCACGGCCGGGTATACATACCGCTGGCGGGTCAAGGCCGCCGCGGCTCGCGAGGACATGATGAACAACCAGGTCTCTTATCTGCTGGCGGGCGGGTCGCCCGTTTCGGCAAGCCGTCTGGAGGGGCCGAACAACGACGGCACTTTCGGCCCCGACAACCGTCATACCATTTACGGGAGCTATCCGGTTGCTGCCGGCGACGCGCAGGTCGGAAAAACGGTCGGGCTGCGCCTGACCAGCGAGGGGATCCAGTCGCGCTACCTCGCCGACGGCGACACCGAGCTGTCTGTGCTGCTGACAACCCATGCGGGGTTCAACGGAGACGGCCTGCTGTACGAAACGTCGTTCGAGACGAATGCGGCGGGGGTCGTCGGAACGGACTATGTTCTGGATATGGCATTCCAGGGAACCGGAACCTTCGGCAATGACAGCGGAATAAACTGCTGCATCCTCGTGGCGGCGGAAGATTCCGCTGAGTCCTGTTCCGTTGCATCGGCCGGCGACACGTTCCGGCGGGCGACGGCCTACGAACTTTCCTTTCAGGCCCGCTGTTCTCAGCGGGACGATTCGTCCCGGATCATTGTTTCCCTGGGTTCGTTTGCAACCAATATTGCGGTGGGGTCGGAGTACGTCGATTGCTCCCTGACCGTGAATGCGGATAAAACGGGAATCAGCGGCGAACCGCTGGGCGTTGAGCTGGTTCCCATGACCGCGAGTGCCGGCACCAATGAATTTTGGTTGAAAAATCTCAGCCTGTCGGCGGTGTCGCAAACCATCGGCTGCTGGTATGAGGACAACAACATGGGCGTGAACGGCGGCGCCCCGCCGGATTTCAGTTCGCGTTTTGAACCCGATAATATCGCGTCCTGGCAGACCTCGCTCGAAACCATGGAGGTCTATTACCTGCGCTATGCGACCTACCGCGATTTCCTGAAGACCAATTCGGCGCTGAAGACCCGAATGGCCGAGGTGTTCAGTGAATACGGCATCCGGGTTGCGCTGGACGACACGGCGGCCACCTGGGCGCACCTGCTCAATGATTACAGCACGCCGAGCTATCAGCGCTCGATCGATGTGCTTCAGGACCTGACCGGCCACGGCTGGGACCTGTGCGCGGTGGGGCTGCAGAGTGTCCTTTCCAAACCCCGCTCGGATGGAACGGCGTACGCCATGGAATGGCGGATTCTGGATGTCGTGGAATATATCCGGCAGGTGAAGCCTGAGTTTCCCCAGCTGGAGTACGGGGTCATTGATGCCCTGCCGGCCAAACAGATGGAGTACAAAAGCCATTACACGACGCTGAAAGCCGCGGTGGAGAATGCCGGATACACGCTCGATTTTATCGAACAGGATTTCCCGATCGACTTCGGCCTGATTGACAATTCCCGCTTTAAAGACATGGTGGTGGCGGAGTGCTTTGTCCGCACGGTGCTGGGGTGCCGGGCCGGGCTCTACCTGACCAGTTCGCGCGGCGGCCAGACCAGTGATGAGCTGTTCCGTTCCGATGTGATTTCCGGGCTGGATCAGTATCTCACGGGCGGGGGCGCCCCGGACCGCATCACGCTGGCCGCGTGGTATGAGCATCCGGTCTATTCGGCGCCGGATGAAACGGACAGCACCGTCAACACAAACGGGTCAACCATGCTGGGAACCTTTCTTCTGCTGGAGGAAGAAATCAAGGAGCACGGGTTTGCCGATTCGCCGGACGCCGCGACGGTTTCCGTCGATTCCGACAGTCCGCTGAAAATCACCGCGACCGGTTCTTCGTCCGCTGCGGACGGCGTCGTGATCCGCTGGGACGCGCTGACGGGACGGGAATACAGCCTGTACAGCACAACGAACCTCTGTTCCCCGTTCAGGCTGGAGGAGGACGAAATGGTCTATCCTCAAAACTGCTGCACGAATTTCGGAATCAAAACGAACAGCAGTGTGTTTTATAAACTGGAGGTCGGGACAGCGGCATCCGAGTAAGTTCAGCAAGCCGAACCGAAACTCCAACATCGAAACAGATTGGATATCGAAGGACAGGATTATCATGTTTGAAGAGGCAAAACCGGTTTGGTTCCAAGGGCTGGAGCAGGAGAAAAATATGCACGCCGGGTTTCGGACCGTGTTTCCAAGGTTCGGAAAAACCGAACTGAAGCTGGCGGGGTCGACGCTCTATCGCGTGTTTTTAAACGGCGAGTTCATCCAGTACGGCCCGGCGCGCGGGCCGCACGGATTCTACCGCGTCGATGAGCTCGATTTGACGGATCGGCTTGCCGAGGGCGACAACCTGCTGGCCGTCGAGGTGGTCGGCTGCAACTGCAACAGCTTCGCCTATCTCAACCAGCCCTCGTTTTTGCAGGCGGAACTGATCGTCGAGGGTGTGGTGATTGCCGCAACCGGCGGGGCGGGGTTCGAAGCGCTGCACCTGCCGGAGCGCATCCGGAAGGTCGAGCGCTACAGTTTTCAGCGCCCGTTCATCGAAGCCTATTCCCTCGCTCCCGGCTGGGACGACTGGCGGCATCAAGTTGATGCATCCATCGAATCCGTTCCGTGTGCGGTTCAGCCTGAAAAAAAGCTGCTGGAGCGCCGCATCTCGCTGTCCGATTTCCAATGTTTGGAAACATCATCCTGCGTTTCCTGCGGCACGCTCGCGTATGCCGAGAAGCCGGCGGACCGCTCCGGCTACTGGTGGATGAACGACCCGCGCTATGCCACGCTTGAGTCGTTCATGCCCGAAGAATTCGAGCGCGATCTGCTGCGGACATATCAGGCCTGCGACGGCTCCGGCGGAACGGACGGGCGCTGGGAAATCCGCGATCTCGGAACCAACCTGAGCGGGTTTGTTCAGCTGGAGGTTTCCTGCGCAGAGCCGGTGCGGCTGGTGGCCGTCTTTGACGAGCTGCTGATTGACGGCGACATCGATCTCGACCGCAACAAGGCGATCAACTTTGTCTATTATGAACTGCAGCCCGGCGGCTACTCGCTGGAATCGATCGAGCCCTATACCTTCCGCTACCTGAAAATCATGGTGCTCGGCGGGGAGGCCGAAATCCGCTCCGCCGGCATCCGCGAGTACGCCAATCCGGAAGCAAATTTCCGCTTTGAAAGTGACGATTCCGATCTGGTGAAGCTGTTTGAAGCCGGTCGCCAGACCTTCCGCCAGAACGCGGTCGACCTCTATATGGACTGCCCTGGACGCGAGCGCGCCGGCTGGCTGTGCGACAGTTTTTTCACCGGCCGCGCTGAAAAACTGCTGTGCGGCGGATCCAAAGTGGAGCGCAACTTCCTCGAAAACTACCTGCTGCCCGAATCCTTCGGCGACGTGCCGCCGGGCATGCTGCCGATGTGCTATCCGTCCGAGCACCCCGGCGGGCGCCACATTCCGCAGTGGGTCATGTGGCTGGTGCTCGAACTCGAAGAATATCTCGGGCGCACCGGCGACCGCGACCTGATCGACCGCTTCGAGCCGAAGGTGGACGGCTTCCTCAGCTGCCTGAAGCCGTTTGAAAACGCGGACGGTCTGCTCGAAAAACTGCCGTCCTGGAACTTTATTGAATGGTCGAAGGCCAATGAACTGACCGACGACGTCAACTATCCCACCAACATGCTCTACGCAAAAACGCTCGAAACCGCGGCGCGGCTCTACGGCCGGTCTGAACTTTCAGGGAAAGCCGCAGCGATTCACCAAACGGTTCGCGAGCAGTCGTTCAACGGCACCTTCTTTGTCGACAACTCGGTGCGCGATGAAAACGGCGTTTTAAAGCCGTCCGGCGAATGCACCGAGGTCTGCCAGTACTACGCCTTCTTCTGCGGGACGGCAGTGCCGTCAACCGATGCGGGTTTGTGGGCTTATCTGTTAGAGCATGCCGGCCCGAACCGGGCGGAAACGTGTTCGCTGCATCCGGCCAATGCCTTTATCGGCTACTACCTGCGCATGGACCTGCTCTCGCGCTTCGGCGAAGGGGTCCGCCTGCTCGACGAGATGAAGCGCTATTTTCTCGGCATGGCCGAACGGACCGGAACCCTGTGGGAGCGCGACGACGAGCGCTCCAGCTGCAACCACGGCTTCGCGTCGTATCTCTGCGTGCTGCTGGCCCGGCACGTCGTGCAGCCGGGGCCGGCTGTTACGCCGGCTTCATATTGATGCCGCCCCCGATTTGATCCGGG
This sequence comes from Tichowtungia sp., assembly GCA_041584215.1. Classification (GTDB taxonomy): domain Bacteria; phylum Verrucomicrobiota; class Kiritimatiellia; order Kiritimatiellales; family Tichowtungiaceae; genus Tichowtungia. The sequence goes on from JBFHEM010000023.1 coordinate 27,747, forward strand.
TTTAATGGTTGCCGATTTTGAAGAATGCGATTGGGTTCGTCGCCTGCACGTATACCGTCATTTCCGGGCCGGGCAGTGCCCCGGTTGCAAAGGGGCCGCCGCTGTTTGTTGAGTAGGCCGCATTCTGCCACGTTCCGCCGGCTAAATCCGCGGTTGTTTGGAGGGTGGAGATTTCCGGGTCGGCTGCGCTGACATCCATGGCTGCGATGTCGCCTTCCATCCGGGTTAAATTGCTCACGGATGCCGTGCTGATGTCCGGAACGATTTCCAGAACCAGGCTGTTGGCGGTGTATATGAGCGATCCGGTCAGGCCGGATGGCATGTTCATAATTGCTTGTCTATCAAACTCCATCGTACCCATGGTGCCGAATGTGATGAGCTCGATATTGGTGGGGCCACCCGTATAGAGAGCGGCATCGACCAATATTTTTGCTGAGCCCGAGGTGACATCAAAGAGATCGGCGACAGCGATGGGTGTTACCCCGTTTGTCGACAAATTAAATGTGATTTCCCCGCGGGGGCCTACGGTCAAGTCGTTGGCGACCGTAATGCTGAGGGCGTCTGTCCCAATTTTAAAATCGGTGAAGGCTGGCGTTATGCCGGATCCAATAATCAAATCGGTTACATTCATGTGACCGCCCGACATGATGTAGCTTACCTTGCTTCTTCCGGCAATTTGAACCGTAGCTGAAGAAACCGTTCCGCCGGTTTGGTTAAACGTTGTGGTTCCGGTGGTGAGCGAATCAGATGCCTTGCCGACATCCAGGGTGGTGCCGGAGAGAACCCCGCCGCTCAGATTGTATGTGGTTGTGGCTCCGCTTCTTGCAAGCACATACAGTGTGGCGGCGTTGACTACACTGCTGCCGCTCTGGTTGTATGTGGATGTCGATCCGATGCTGCCGCCTATATTCAGCAGTGCGGGGGCGTTGAGTGTTCCCGCGGAATGATTCATGACCGATGTGGTGTTGGTATATGATGTCCATCCCACATAGGCAGCGGTTGTTACCTGTAATGTGATATTGTCCTCCATCGTGAATGTGGCGGAGTGGTTGCTGGCATTCGGAAGCCTTAGGATGTTGATTGTGGCATTGGTATCTGCGGTCAGTGTTTTTCCGCCGTTTACGATTACTTCATCACTTGCGACAGGCAGGGAGCCTGTGTTCCAGTGGGTCGGATTGGACCACAGTGAGTCTGCTTTGATGGGGTAGACGGCTGCAAAGCCGGATGCGGCGAACAGCATGCTTAACAGTACGATTACTAATTTCTTCATTGCCTCTCCTTTGTTTCCTTGTTGTTGGTTCTACCTGTCTGGTTCGGTTTGTATTTTCCGATCCGGACATTTTACTTTGAATTCTTTGTTGATGTAATACACAGGTACATGCTGTTCGAGCTGTATCCAATGGATCCGGTCAGCGCCGGGTCCAGGTTTAGAACTGTAACCGAGGAAAAAGCGGAGGTTGTCGAATCAAATGTTATCAGATCGATGGTGTTTTCTTTTTCCGAATATTTTGCGGCATCAATAATCAGTTTTGCCGATGTCGATGTGATTGCAAGGCGTCCGTCGACCTCGATTGGTGTGGCGCCGGTTTCTGATAATTCAAACACCAGTTCGGCGCGGGGCCCGACGGTCAGGTCGTTCGCGACTGAAACGCTGCCGGCGCCCGCTCCGATTTGAAGGGTTGAGCGGGCAGGAGATGAGCCGGAGCCGACGCTCAGATCGCTTACTTTCATCCGGCCGCCTGACAGGATGCAGCTCACGTCCGCTTTGCCGGCAATTTGAACCGTATCAGTGGCAACCGTTCCGCCCGATTGATTAAATGCTGCGCTTCCTGTGCTGCGCGAATCGCCCACCTGGCCGATATCAAGCGTGGTTCCGGTGAGGACAGCGCTGCCGCTCAAGTTGCAGGTGGAGGTTGAACCCTCCCCGGCGGCTACAACCATGGTTCCGGCGTCGACCGTTCCCGCAGAGTGATTCATGAGCGATGTGGCACCAGAATAGGCTCCTCTGCCGATACAGATCATGTTTGCTTCCAGTGTGATCTCGTCAGAAACAATGAGTGCAGCGGTGTGTCCGCTGACATTCGGAACCAGTATGCTGTTGACGACTGCGTCGGTATCGACGGTTAGTGTTTTTCCGGCGTTGATGACGACCTCATCCGACCGCCCGGGCAGCGTTCCGGTGTTCCACTGGTTTTTATTCGACCAGAAGGTGTCTCCGGGTTTTCGTGTATAGGTGTGTGTTTCGTTTGCCTGTTTTTCTAATCGTTTTGGACTGCCCGGGTTCTGTTTGCTTTGTGCCGGCATGGGCTCGTTGAGCCACGTGAGATTAAACGAGTAATAGATGCCGCTGCTGATCAAATGAATCCGTCCGTCCGGGGCCTGTGCAATGGAGGGGTATCCCATGGGTTCAGCATGGTTTTCATCCATGATGAATTTTTTGGTCCAGCCGTGGCCGTAGTACTCTTTGGCCGGGCCTCCGGGGGTCAGGATTTTTTTGACCGGCCAGGTTGTTCCTTCGTCGAAAGAGAGGGCGGCGAACATTCCGTACACGGTGCGTGTTTCGCCGGCGGCATCCGTGAGGGTCATGCCGTTGTGATGCAAAACCCGCAATCGTTCTTTTCCTAATTCGAACGGCCCCATTTTTTTCAGGGGATCTGTGAATCCGATGTAGAGGATCGGACCTTCGTTCAGTCTCAGCAGAAGCGATCGCTGTCCGGACCCGCTCGGCGGGAACTCGCTGGCCGAATAGGTCCAGGATTTTCCGCCGTCTTTAGACCGGCTGATCGGGCTTTTTCCGTTGATGTTGCTTCCGCGACCGATGGCATACAGGTCTCCGTTTTTTAGTTCTGTCACTGCGGCATGAATGCCTGCGATGCGGTGACCGGTTGAGCCGTCTGCGAAGGTTTCTTCCGGGCACCCTTTGGATGGATTGGTAAAGGTTGTTTTGTCGTCGCTGATCAATAATTCTGTTGAGGCGTTCGGCCCATCCAGCGGAACGATCAGTTTGCCTGAGCGGGTTGTGAAGACCGACTCGACACAGCCGTAAGGGGGCCGTCTTTCTGATTTAATCAAGGTGGGTTCGCTCCACGTCGCTCCGCTGTCGGTCGAGGTTCTCATAATGGTCGCCAGGTTTCCCCAGCCGCTGATGCCGACTCCGTTGAAGTGGTAGATTTCACCGGACTTTCCCCGCCCGAAGGCGGGGCCGTGTTCATTGCGGTCGGCCAGATCGAAGAACAGGGAGGCTTCGTCCCATTCGTCGGCTCCTGCGCGGAGGCGGCTTCCGACGACGCACAGTTCGGGGCCCCACTCGCGCTGGGTGGAGTACCAGATGGCCAGCAGGTCGCCGTTCGGGCAGTCGACCAGAGCCGGATCATGATTATGGAACGAGAAGATGGGGCCCTGCGGCTGTTCGGGAAGGTTTACATAGGGTTGAGGCGTTCTGAAATACGGCGTGTCCGGGCTGTAGTCTGCCGGTTTTTGTGTGGCTGGTTCGTGGGAGACATCGGACATTACCCGTGCTGGAGGCATTTCGGGTAGAGTTGTTGATTGCGGGTATTCCGCCTGAACCACCCGGAAGCCTAATAAACAGTTCCGGTCGTCGGGCAGGGCGGACATCCGGTTCGCGGAGCGGAGAAAATACGGGTCGGTATTGTGGCTGCCGCCCCGGGTGACGCGCGAAATTCCCTGTGCGCGCCCAACGGGATTGATTGCGGTTGCGGAGGTGTAGGGGCCGTACCAGTCCATGCACCATTCCTCGACATTGCCGGCCATGTCGTAGAGTCCCCACGCGTTGGGCGGGGATTGCGCAACCGTCAAATCCACAGGCGTGCTGTGATTTTCATCCCAATTGTCGTAGTTCATCTGCTCCCGGTGATATTCATCGGGCAGCGACTCGCCGGTGAAGTAGGGAGTTGCTGTTCCGGCGCGGCACGCGTATTCCCATTCCGCTTCGGTCGGCAGGCGGAAGGGCTTTCCTTCTTTTTCGCTCAGCCATTTGCAGAAAGCGACCGCATCGTTCCAGCTCACCTGAACAACCGGCTCGTTGTCATTTTTTGAAAAACCGAACGCGCCGCGAAGACTGCGGTGTTCAGGATCAAATTCTTCATACTGAATGTTGGTTATTTCCGTTTCGCTCATCCGGAACGGCCGGGTCAGTCGGACTTTGTGGACAGGCGTTTCGTCCCATTCTCCTCCCTGCTGCCATGCGTCGCCCGCAGGCTGCCCCATTTCGAACTCGCCGGCGGGGATCCGTACCAGCTTGATCCCGGCGGAGGTTGCTGTTTCAGCAATATTATTTGTGATGGCCGCGCTCGCGTGCCCCGCGATAAGCAGAATTGAAAGAGTTCCGGTGAATAGGCGGTTGCTGTTGGCTTCTGAGATCATGAATTATTCCGCTCGTTTTGATCAACAATAACGTTTTAGAAAAAATCTGTTTTGCTTGTTAACATGTGCTCATATCGCGGGCAATAAAAATATACAATTATTCATGCAACAGTGCTTTTTAATGCTGTATGTATGTGAATATTTGGATTTGTGATTGCGTTATTTTCATTGCCGGTACATGTTGAAAATACGTTTTAGAAAAAATTGTTCTGTCGAATGCAGGCAGCGCGTCGGGGCTGATCCCGTTGCCGCATGATGAGTCTGAGGTTCGGTTTAAGAGTGAGGGGATGCGCATGGATGAGCATGGTGCGGTGACGCTGAGCGAATTTGCAAAGAAGGTCGGGGTCTCTACGGCCACCATTTCCTCCGTATTTAACGGAAAGAGCAGGGAGCGGGGGATTTCGGATAAGACGACCGAATTTGTTCGCGCTCAGGCGGTCAAGTTCGGGTATCAGCCGAACATCGCGGCCAAACGGCTTCGGGCTCAGAAGGAGTTCAGAACCTATGAGCTGGCCGTTCTGACGTCCTATGAGGCGCCGTTTCAGATCTCTTCCAATCTGGTGCACATGCTGGAGGCAACGGCCCAGTCTCTTTATGGAAACATGAAATTCTGTGTGGAAATCATCATGTTCCATGCCGGCAGAATTTCGGAGGTGCCCGGCATTCTGGACGGAAGCCGGTTTAATGGCGCGATTGTCACGAATACCGGTGCAGCAGATGATCAGTTCTTTATGGAAAACAAAAGCCCGTGTCCGGTGGTTTTTGTCGGACGGGACATCCCCGGCTACAGTTCTGTTTCTGTTGATGCCTATGAAATGGGCCGCATGGCTGCGGAGGAACTGCTGGACCGCTGCGGATGCTCGCAGGTTGCGGTTGCTGCGCCGGTTTCAAAATGGTTGACGCAATCTACCAAGGGCCGGGTTGACGGGTTTGTCGAAAAGTGCCGCCAGGCTCAGGTCTCGTGCCATGTGATGGAGACTCAAGGCCTGAATGAGTCGGCGGGTTGTGAGGCGCTCGGACACTACTTAGATCGGCATGAAAACGGGTTGGACGGGATCTATTTTGTATCCGATTTGCTGGCGGTGGGGGGCTATCATGCTATGGATCAGCGGGACCTGGCGATTCCGGATGATATTGCGGTTGTCGGGATCGGCGATATATCCGTCGGGCGTTTTATGAATCCTCCCCTGACGGTTTTTAACGAGGATTACTCGGACAGGCAGGATGCCTATGTCTCCAGAATGCTGCTCGAGAAATTATTTAAAAAAGACGTCAGTCTGAGTTCGCGTGTATTCCACCCTTCGATTGTTCGCCGGGGATCCACGTCTCGATAACCATGTTCAGGAGGTTGTGTGTTTAAGTTTGTCATGCAGAGCGTGCGGTTTGGTTCGATTTCAAGGAGTTTCAGATGAGTGATGCCTCAATGAGGTTAAGGATGGAAACCCCGGCCAGGGGCTGGCGCGATGCGCTGCCCTGCGGAAACGGGGTGATGGGTGCGCTGGTCTACGGGCGAATTGTGAAGGAACGGATTCTTCTGAACCACGAAGCCCTTTGGTCCATCGGTTCCATTCCACCGGTTCCGGATACGGCTGAGCGCCTGCCGGAACTGCGTGCCATGCTGAGAGAAGGGCGCTTTGCTGAAGCCGAGCAGTTTTTTCCAACGCTTTGGAAAAATGAGGGATTTGCGGGTTCTGCTTCCCATTTTCTTCCCGGCCCGGATGTGCGAATGGAATATCATCCGGAGCACCCGTTTGAGCAGTACGTTTCAGAGCTTGATATGCTGACGGGGGAAGTGACAACCCGCTGGTCGGAAAATGGATATGTACTGAGGCGAAGGGTGTTTGTATCCCGCCCGGACAACCTGCTGGTTATCCGGTTCGAAACAGAGAACCCGAAGGGCCTGGACGTCCTGTTGTCAGTGGCGGCACATGATCCGGTCGATTCCGTGGAGTATTCCGGGTATGGCGGGACGAACGCTCCCGGGGAAACCCTGTCGGCAGACACCGACGGCGTGAAGCTTGCCGCGGGTTTTGAAGATGGAGCTGCTTACGACGCGGAGCTGAGGGTTTTTGGCGCGCCGGCTGTCCGGGAAGGTGCCGGGCTGCGGGTTCAGGGGGCGCGGTCGTTTGTTGCGCTTGTTCAAATGACGCCTCGAGACAACTCGCTTCGCGCGGTGCCGTCCCGATGGCCGGATCTTCCGGATTATGAGGCGCTGCTGGCAGCGCATACTGAAAAGCATTCGGAGCTGATGCGGCGGCAGAGTTTTTCCCTTTGTTCTGAGAGTGACAGTTCCAATGAACGAATGCTGCTGGATGCGGCGAACGGTCCGGTTGCTCCGGCCCTGGCTGAAAAACTGTTCAACTATGGACGATACCTGCTGGTGAGCAGTTCCACCGGCGCCGCGCTTTATCCGGCGAATTTGCAGGGACTCTGGAACGGGGACTACAGGCCGGCCTGGTGCTGCGGGATTTTCAATAACGAGAACGTCGAGATGAACTACTGGGGTGCGCTGTCCGGCGGCCTGCCGGAAGCCCTGCTTCCGCTGTTCAACGTGATTGAATCACGGATGGATGACTTCCGTGAAAATGCAAAAAAAATGTATGGCTGCCGGGGGATTCTTCTCCCGCTCTTCATGAGCCCGCAAAGCGGGCGGAAGCATAATCCGCGCCCGCATATGATTTACTGGACGGCCGGGGCCGGTTGGATTGCTCAGAGTTTCTTCGATTATTATCTCTATACGGAAGATGCGCAGTTCCTGAAAAAACGGGCTCTTCCGTTCATGCAGGAGGCCGCCCTGTTTTATGAAGATTTCTTCACGGAAAATGAGCGCGGGCTCTGGGAAAGCGCTCCCTCCAATTCGCCGGAAAACTGTCCGAAGGGCGCGTTCGAAGGGGCCGGAACACTTTCGATCAGCGTCAACGCGTTAATGGATTTTTCCGTTGCGAAAGAGCTGTTCACAAATCTGATTTGCGCGTCGGAAAAGCTCAATGTGAATGAAGAGCATCTTGCGCGGTGGCGCCGTTTTCTGGCGAAAATCCCGCCTTACGAGGTGAACGGGGACGGGGCCGTTTCCGAGTGGATGGACCCCCGCCTGGAAGACAATTATCATCACCGTCATCAGTCGCATTTGTATCCGCTTTTCCCCGGGCGGGAGATCTGTTCGCTGCGGAATCCTGACTTGTTTGAGGCGTGCCGGGTTGCCGTAGAAAAACGTCTGGTGCTGGGGCTGGAACAGCAGACCGGCTGGTCGCTGGTGCACATGGCGCTGGTTTATGCGCGGCTCCGGGAAGGTGATCTTGCGTTGGAATGCCTCCGGCTTCTGAGCCGTTCCTGCCTCGGGAAAAACTTTTTCACCTACCACAACAGCGATCTGGACATGGGAATTACGCAGCCCCTCATCCAGGGCGGGCTGCCGGCTCCGTTTCAGATCGAGGCCAACCTGGGCATCGTTGCCGCCGTTTTGGAAATGCTGGTTTTCTGCCGCCCGGGACTGATTCATCTGCTGCCCGCGCTGCCCGGCACCTGGACAAAAGGTTCCATCCGCGGAGTGCAATGCATGGGAGGCATCGAACTGGACCTGCAGTGGGACCGGTCTCTGGACGAAGTCGGTGTGAAAATTTCGTCGAAAACGGATGTGGAGCTAACCCTTCTTACGGGAGGCAATCCGGCGTCCGTCAGCGTGCAGGTAAAGGCCGGAGAGCCGTTGCGTTTAAGAATGGATTGGAGCCGTTTCACCGCTTCCATGAGTCAGAGCGATCTTGGACTGAACGGCATCTCGATCAAATGAAGCCGGTAATTCTGGACGCCCTTGGGCAGAACGGATAATTTGATGCACCGTGCGTGATGCTGTCGCTTCATAAAATAAGGATATAGGAAAAACATGCTGAATCTTCATCTGGCGGACATCGTCGTTCTCGTTGTATATTTCTGTGCAACGATTGGCATCGGGTTGTATTTCTCCCGGAAGAATACGAATACGGAAGAGTATTTCCTGGGGGGACGGTCCTTTCCCGGATGGGCGCTCGGCCTGAGTCTGGTCGGAACCTGCATGAGCTCCGTAACCTTTATCGCCTATCCGGCCGATGGGTTTAAAACCACGCTGGTTCGTTTGACTCTGATTCTGACCTTTCCGCTGGTTGCCCTGTTTTCCGCCTTTGTACTCCTGCCGTTTTTCCGGCGCGGCACCGTGACGTCCGCCTATGAATATCTGGCGCTGCGATTCGGAAAATCAATCTCCTGTTATGCGGCGGGCATTTTCTTTATCGTTCAGGTTCTGCGGGTCAGCAGCATCCTCTATCTGGTCTCGCTGATTGTTCAGTCGGTGACGGGCCTGAATTTCATGACCTGCATGCTGCTCTCCGGCGGCATCACCGCTCTGTATACCGTCAGCGGCGGCTTCGACGCGGTGATCTGGACCGATGTCCTCCAGACCCTCACGCTGATTTGCGGCGCGTTTATCATGATCGGCGTCGCCGTTTATTATTCGCCCGAAGGATTGCGGCAGATGATGGCCACCGCCTGGGAGCACGGAAAGCTCTCGTTTGCCATGGATTTGAATCCGGCAAGCGGACTGATCGAGCCGCTGGCCAAGGGATTTTCCCTGAGCGAAAAAACCTTCCTGATGCTGCTGATTATGGGGCTGACTCAGTTTATGAACGGACAGTTCGATCAGACGTCGATCCAGCGCTGGTGTTCGGCCAAATCGGCGAAAGAAGCCCGCCGCGCGATTTTTGTGCTGGGTTTCAGTGCGGTCCCGATCTGGGTCGGGTTCATGCTGGTTGGAACCGTGCTGTGGGCCTATTTCCATTTCAATCCCGATCCGGTTGTGGCTGAAATGCTCAGCGGAGTTCGCAAGGCGGAAGAGCTGGTTCCATACTTCGTGGCTCACTATGTGCCGGCGGGCTGGGCCGGGCTGGTCATCGCCGGGGCCCTGGCCGCCGCCATGTCCTCGCTCAGTTCCAGTATCAATGCCGCGGGCATGGTCTGGGTGCGGGATATTTACAAGCCGTACATCGCCAAATCCAAAACGGACAGGCATTACCTGAAAGTCGGGTTTATTATCTCGGCGGTCGTCTCCGGGCTGATGATGCTGGGCGCCTGGCTGTTCTACACATCCAATGCCAAAACATTGAACGACTTGGCGATGATCATCAGCAGCGTGTGCGGCGGCGGAATGCTGGCGGTCTTTTTGCTCGGCGTGTTCTCGCGCTGCGGGGACTCGCGTGCCGTCTGGGCGGCTCTGGTCACCAATGCGGTCATTGTCCTGTGGGTTCTGCTCAGTCACCGGGAGATACTCCCGACTTCCTTTCGGTGGTCGATCGATCTGTACTACATTGCCTTAATTGGAAATGCGGCAACCCTCCTCGTGGCGCTGTTGGCGAGTCTCTGTTTCAAATCCAAAGTCACTGACTTCACCAATCTGACCGTCTGGGATCAGGAAAAAACCCCGCTGAAATAGAACCGGTTTCTTCGGGGATGATCAGCTGCGGTTTCAGCGAGCAGGTGAGCTGCGGCATGTCGGGGTTCCTGATCCGCTGCAGCAGCATCTCGACGGCCTGCTTGCCGATCTGCCGGCTGAAGATCCGGATGGTGGCCGGCTTGGGATCCAGCAGGTGCTGGGAGCAGATGTTGTCGTCTCCCGCGACCAGACGGACGTCTTTCATCGGCACGATGCCGCGCTGCAGCAGTTCGGCGTGGATGAACGGTCCCAGCTCGTTGGCGACAAACAGCCCGTCCGGCCGCGGGTCGAGGCGGACGAAGTCTTCGACGAGGCCGGCGGCGGCGGCGGCCCGGGCGGAGAGGATCTCGGTGGACTCAGGCGGTTCCGGCCGGGAGAGCAGGGCGTCGCGAACCCCGCGCTGTTTGGCGCGGTGGAGAAAGCTGTCGGCGCGCGTTTGCGCATAGTTGTGCTGAGCGGTCAGTGTGTCATAGCTCATGCAGCACACGTTGCGGCAGCCCTGTTCGGCCAGGTAGTCGAGTGAAATCTGGCCGACGCTGGCGTGGTCGGGTTTGACCCGGTCGCCGAAATCAACGGAGCCCGACTGCAGCAGCCAGACCGCCGGGAATTTACTGAGGTGTTCGCAGATGGCCGGCGAGGGGCTCGGCCCGTGAATGAGGATTCCGTCAAATTTTCCGCTGAGCAGCGGCGCGGGGAGCTCTTCGTTGGCATAGATGTGGCTGACCGTCAGGCTGGCGTCGATCTTCTGCAGGGCCTCGGTGATTCCCATCATCAGGTTCTGGCCGGTCGGGGACTGCTCATAGTACTTGCCGACGGTCCAGATCATGACGACGTTGCCGTTTTTGAGCGGGCCGGGCGTTGTCGGCGTCCGCCGTTTGCGCTTGGCGGGGTCGTAGCCCGTTTCCTTGAAGGCCCGCTGGATTTTTTTGCGCGCTTCTTCGCTGACGAATCCGTTTTCGTTAATCAGGCGCGAAACGGTCGCGGTGGAGACCCCGGCTTTTTCTGCTACTTCTCGAATACTCATATCTCTTTGCCCGTTTGTTTCCAGGGGATTTTTGACAGAATCATTTATCGACAGAATTATTTATTGGCACGCCGTTTTTAATGATTCTGTCGTGCAATGATTCTGTCATGTTCTCTTTTGTCATCCGACCAGAAAAAGGCCGATTGCCAGCAGGGTGATGATTTCAGGTGTTGTCATCTATCTTCTCCTTATCTTACTCCTAATCTTTCTCTTAATCATAATCTCAGTGGTTGCTCTGGGGTGATTAGGATTATGAGTGAGATTAAGAGTATGAATGTCAGCGCCAGAAGGCCCACCACGGTTTTTTTGAAAAATCGAGGTCAAGTTTTTCGCCGCCGTATTCGATGCGGATCTTGCCGCTTTTGTATTTTGATTTGAGAGTCGGGCTGTCGAAGGTCATCGGATGACTGTAGTTGACCGGCTCGTTTCCAATGGTTGGAATCTGCGGGGCGCCGCAGCTGAAGACGATTTCCCGGGCATCCTCGCCGCAGCCGGTGTAGACGAGCAGGTTGTCGCCGGGCACGACCGTTTTATAGAGCGCGATCGGGTTGTCGAGCACGTCGGCCATGAAGTTTTCCAGGGATTGGAAGTCGGCCCGGCGCCCCGCTTCGATGATGACCGCGGTGTGGCTGTCCTCCAGCTCGATGATCGCGCCGTCTTCGCTCCAGCTGTAGCAGTCATCGCGCAGCCTGACAGTCGGCGCGTCGTCGGGCGCGTTGAAGTAGATCTGGTTGCCGTCGGTCGTTTTCTTGTGCTCTTTTTCATATTTTTCGTCCCAGAGAACCGGGCGCACGGCGGCGTAGGCGCTGCCGTTCTGAACGAAAATCCAGCCGTTGGTTTCGATGCGCCGGTCCCAGTCTTTTCCGATCCAGATGCCGGTCGGCTGGTTGTAGTCGGCGTTGACCGGATACCATTCGGGGTGCACGGCGTACCAGCGGCGGCACTGCTGGACAATCAGCGTGCTCTTTTCCAGAACCGTCTGGTACATGGCTTCCAGCTCGTAGGAATTCTTTTTGTCCTTTTCATTTTCTTCCTGCGGGAGGCAGACCGGAACAATGCGCGCGGTCGGGGACTGGGCGAAGGTCATGCCGTGCCAGCGTCCAACACAGCTCAGGTGGGAGTGGACGGCGGACGGATGGTCCATCTGGGTACCGAGGGTGTAGTCGGGGGTGACTGTCGTTTTTTTCAGGAAGCGCGCGTCGGTGTCGACCACCAGGCTGCGCTCGGTGCCGGGCGGGCGGGGCAGGACGTTGTTTTCCTCGCCGATGCCGCGCGCCGTGTAGGTGAAGCAGCCCATGCCTTCGCGGTCGAGCGCCATGTTCCAGACGACGGCGGGCAGCCGGTGGTCGTTGATGAGGTTCCAGTACCACCAGACGCCGGCGTTGGCCGGGCCGCCCAGTTTGAAGTCGATCAGGCCGGCAATGTCGGGTTTGTAGACCGTGTGGTGATGACGGGTTTTGGGGCCACCGCGCACGCCGGAGATGGAGACCTGCGCCCACTCGGCCCAGTAGAGGGTCAGGAAGTCGTCGAGCAGGGCATGCAGCTCGTCGTCGCCGCAGTACTGATAGGCGAGATCGACCATGTTGAGCGTGTGCTTGGTGTAGCCGTAGGCCCCGTATTCCAGGAAAAATCCGCGCGCTGCGCGTTCTTTGAAGTAGGTTTTCATGAAGGCCAGCCACGCGCTGTAGTGGTCTGCGGCATTGTATTCTTTTCCGTCGGACAGATTGGCGCGCCCGCCGCCGTGGCGTGTTTCCGGGTCGATGTCCGGGCCGTAGTAGCCGGCATGTCCGTAATGGTAGCTGCCGCCGAAACCGTAGTCTGGATAGATGCGGTCTTTGTAGTCCGGCTCGTTCATGAAGATGCGCGAGGTGACCAGATTGCAGGCCTTGGCATTGAGGTCGTGGTTTTCGCTGCCGTCGAGATACCAGGTGCTTTGTCGCGCCCAGGCGATATCGTTCTTGGCGGCGGTGCGCTCCCACAGCGTTGCGAGCAGCAGTTTTTCGGTTTCGGGTGTCATGCGGCCCGGAAATTTTCCGCTGCGGCTGGAAAACATATAATAGAAGCGGCAGTAGAGCGGGGTATGCAGCAGGCTCCATGCATTGCCGTCCGAGCTTTTCGCCAGCTCATCGACCAGCAGTCGGTTGGCGGTTTCGAGATCCTCGTTGAGCATCATCTTGGCAAACGCGGCGACCGGTGCGTAGGGGCCTTCCTGTTTGGCGGCCGCGGCCGCCTCGAAGGCGGTTTTCACGCGCAGCGCGCGGCTGGCCTCGGCCTCGGCCATGCGCTGGGTGACGGTCTTGTCGGTCACGCCGATGACGCGTTCGCCGTGTTCAAAGCGCACGCCGTCAAAATGAACGATGCATTCCTTATTGAGCGCTGCCTCGAACTCGCACAGCCTGACCCGGTTCCAGTCGAAGCCGTCTGCGGCCTTCAGCGCGCTCAGCGGCAGGGTCAGCTCAGTCCAGTCGCTGCCGGTTGTTGTGTCACAGATGAACTGTTGCTTATCCTTTGTAGGACACGCTTCCCGTATTCGGGAGCGTGTGTTCCCCTGCTTGTGTGAAATACACAGGCTCTCTGAATACAGAGAAGCCTGTCCTACAATGTTTGTCGGGTGAGATAACACTAGTTCGCCCGAAAGTTCCAACCCTTGGAAATCGATCAGCTTAATTTTCCAAACATTGCAAACATCCGCATTCTCCGCTTTGACCCATAGCTTCAAGCTGGTTTCGGGAGTTAACTCCCATGTTTCGCCCCACAGGCCGGAAACAAAACCAAAGCGGGTCGGCATTCCGGCGGCGGCGGGGGAGTAGGCGATGCTCAGGTCGCCGACCCGCTGGTCGGCATGATCCAGGGAAAAGCCGCGCGGCTTGTAATTCGTTTCGCGGCGGGCGGGCAGGTCGGCGTCGATGTGCCCGCCCGGGCGGGCCGCGGCGAACAGGCGGATCTCCTCCTCCCAGAAATCGAGCGGCTTTTCGCCGAAGCCGTGCGCAGCCGTGCAGAGTGTTGCAAGCAGAAGAATGTGTTTCATGAGGCTCCTTGTCTTGTTGATGCTGTATGTTACACATGTTGTTTTGTCGTGCATCACGAGTCAAGTTGGATGTCTGGTTTTTTTATGGTCTTTTTATAGCGCGATATCTGTTGTTTTTTTGATGTGCAGCGCGCCACGGTGGCGCTTTCCTGTCGATCCATTGAAATGGATGTTGACGTGAATGATACATGTTGTACCATGTAGGCCTTGCGTGGGACTGTTGCGTTGCAACGGCGTTTACCGGTCGCGGTGATGAAAAACAAAAACAGGAGGAGTGGAATGAAGATCAAAAAAATGATCGGGTTGGTTTCGGCTGTGTTTCTGACGGGGTTCCCATTGGGGGCGTCCGCGCAGGTTGTTGTGAGTGGCAGCGCCAGTCATTATGACGGCGATTCAGCGACCCCCGGCAATACGATTTCAGATTTCACGGTGACTGCGGGCAATAACCGTAAGCTGGTTGTAGCCGTCAATTATGAAGACGGGGACAGCGCAACCAATGTTACCTATGCGGGACAATCCTTCACGATCGCTGCTGATACCGCTGCTTCCCGGGCTGCGCAGATCTGGTATCTCGACGCGCCGCCGGTCGGCACGTCGGATGTTGTCGTGCAGTTCAGCGGCGGGGCGCGATCCCTGATGGGGGTTGTCAGCCTTCAGAATGCGGCGCCGGGCTTCAGTGTCGCCAATGCGATCACAGGTGCCGGGGCATGGACCAACAGCATAACCACAACCGAGGCCGATACCTTTGTGATCGGCTGTTATACCGAAAACAACAGTGTGGCCATCACCGGCCCGTTTGCGACCCAGCTCTACATGGGCAACAGCGGTTCCAGTGTGAGTCAGGCCGGTTATACCAGCGAAGCGGTTGCCGGGGTGAAGACCTATGTGTGGTCGCATGCTGAAACAACCGGCGGTTCCGCCGTGGCCGGGTTCACGGTCGCGCCGCCCTCCACCACGCTGGCGGTGGATTTCGGCGGCGACTATCGGGATGGAAACCAAAACGCGGACTCCACGCTGGTGTATGAAACCGGCGACTATGATCTCGACGGCATGGCCGATGACCGCCGGGGCTATCGCACGATCGACAGCGTGTTCCTGACGCCGATCACGGTCGAAGCCGGCAAGGAAGCCGGCGTGGAGGGAAAGAGCAAAAATATTTATGCCGGTTACCAGGTGGCGAATCTGAATGTGCTCACCGATCCGCCGGTTTCTCCGAACTATAAGTATGCCGGAAGCGCAGCGGATCAGCTGGTGGCCTTCAGCGGTGCCGGGACGACCCGCATGAGCCATGTCTTCACCCCGCATGTGAAAAAAGAAAACTTTCTCAGCGGGTTGAGCGACAATGCTTATATTCTTTCATTTGAAGATGCGGCGGATTCGGTTTCCTTCGATCTCGACCAGCTGCTTCTGGGCGGAACGGCCCGTGTGCTCGTGCAGAACGGATCGGACTGGTATGTGTCCGATACCGGGCTGACGGCAACCGGCAGTTTGAGTGTCAACGGGTACACCGAAACCTGGCATCCGTATGATCCGTCGGTCAGCCAGTTCCTCGATGCGTCCAGCCTCGGGGCCGGGGTTTCCGGATCCACCCTGACCGATATCCAGGCGGTCGGCGTTCTGGCCCAGAAGCTGGATTTCGATGGAACGGTGGCGAATGCGTCCCGGTTCGGCATTGGCGCGATCACGGCCAACATGGAACAGTCGCTTCCGCCCTCATCGATCGCCATCGATTTCGGCGGCGACTACAACGATGATAACCAGAAAAATACCGATGCGCTGACCGTGGGGCTGGGAGACTACGACTTTGGCGCCAACGCCGTGGACGACTATGCGGCCCGCCGTGAAATCACCGATGCGTTCATCACGATCAACAACGTGAACGGCCTGACGAACAAGACGACAGTCTTTTTCTCTGGTGCTCAATATGTCAACTTCGACAATTCAGTCACAGCTCCCGTGGTGACGCAAAACAACTACAAGTGGCGGGGGTTATCCGATACCCTGCAGATCACGTTCGACGCGAACGCGACCGCCAACTCGGGGATGGCCTTTGCCCCCTACGTCAAGAAGGCGGACTTCCTGAACGGGTTCGATTCCGTGACCGAAACGTTTGGGTTCGAAGATGCGGCGGATTCGGTTTCGTTCGCCGTGGGCGGAGAGGCGGGCATGGCGCGCGCCCTCGTGCTGAACGGGTCGGACTGGTATGTGTCGGACACGTCCCAGGCGTCCGGCAGTCTGAGCGTCAACGGTTATACGGAAACCTGGCATCCGTATGACCCAGTCAGCAACCTGTTCCTGGATGAAGGCAACCTCGGTTCCGGCGTGGCCGGATCGACCCTGACCGATATTCAGGCCGCCGGGGTTCTGATGCAGAGGATGAACTTTGATGCGACGGCGAATTCCACCTTCACCTTCAGTTCCCTGACGCTGAAGGTCGTGAAAACCGTTATCCCCACGGTTGATCAAGCGGTAACCGACGACTTCAACCGGGCCGATACCGCCTGGAGTTCCAACGGGGCGGACATTCGTTCGGACTGGACTGTTTCCGGAACCAATGTCTGGCGGATTAACGGAAACCGTCTCGAGGTGGATCTTCCGGATTCAGTCAACGGCAGCTCGATCCTGTACAACAGTTCCATCCAACTGGCCAACGGCGGCGGCGAGAGCTTTGCGCTGAGCGCAGACGTGACTGCAACGACCAACGATCAGTGGTGCGGCGTGGTCTTCAACTATCAGAACCCGTCCAACTATTATATGCTTCGGATCAAGACCGGCACGACCAGTTATCAAATCATTCCGGTTATCGACGGTGCCAACGGTGCGGATCTGGAACTGTTTTCCGATGCGCTGGTCACCTGGGCGGCGGGAACGGCCTATACCCTTGCGGTCAGCTCGGCCAGCGCGTATGGATACACCTTCGAGATCACCGAGGCCGGCAGCTCAACCGTGCTGAATCCGAACACGAGTGTCTCGTTTGCGACATCTCACCATGACGGCGGCTATGCCGGATTATGGGCTCTGAGTGTAAATCTTGGTGTGGAAACCGTACCGAATTGTACGTTCGATAACTTTGACCTGACGGTTTCAAAGCTGGAATCTTCACAGACCTTCGCCGGCTGGATGAACGGTTACAGTGTGAGCGGCCAGACCGCAATGACCGACGACTACGACGGTGACGGAATGGACAACCTGACCGAATACGCTCTCGGCGGAAATCCGGAACTGAGTGACGCCGGTGCGATTCTGCCGCTGGCCGCGGTTGATTCCGAAAACAACCTGTTCATTTATGTCTATAACCGCCGCACGGATGCAGAAACACGCGGATTGAGCTATACGCTTGAAACAGACACCAGCCTCTTCGCCGATGCCTGGACGACCAGCGGGGTCACCGAGGCCGGTACGGGCTATGCTCCTGCCGGGTTCGAGTCCGTCACCAATACCGTGGCGGCCGATCTGGATGCCCGCTTCCTGCGCCTGCAGATCGGACTGACGGAGTAGGGCTCCTGTTTCCAACCTTTGGAAAAAACCGCATCGGTTTTTCCAAAGGTTGGAAAAATGAGGTGGAACGCGACCTCCGGGCGCGTTGGCGGTCGTACTGCGCAAACGGGGCTCGGCCCGAGCTGTAACGCTCGCGAAGACGTTCCACCGGCCCGTTTTGAAACAGAATTGAGAGGCTCGCCTTTCAGGTGAATTGAGTGCTGAAAGGCAGGGTGAATAGAATGCGGAAACAGGTTTTGAAATGGGTCATGTTTATCATGGGGTTGTCGGCGGGGTTTTGCCTTGCAGGGGACGTATCGGACAGTTTTTTTGAGTTTTCTTCGGCACCTGCCGCTGCGGCCGTTGCGCAGAACGCTTCCGATGTTCTGGTTTTCCAGGGGTTGGAACTTTCTGATGGTGGATATCGGATCAGCGGGCGGAAGGTTTCCTCGCTGGATGGGGCGGAGAGTTTTCCGGATCTTCCGGCTGCTCTGTCGAACCCGGGTGCGGCGTTGTCTGGAAGTGATCTGTATGTGGCCGGCGGACTGCAGCTGCTGAAGCTGGACCTGTCGGCTCCGCAGTCCGGCTGGGTCGAGTGTTCTGCGCTTCCGCAGGCGGCGGCCGGCCGTCCTGCGCTGGCCGTCCTGCACGGCACGCTGTATGTGAGCGGAACCGGCGAGTCCGGAACCGGCGCGTTTTCGTATAACCCGGCCCGCGATGAGTGGGCTGCGCTCCGCCCGGCGCCGGAAAACCTGAGCGGCTTTGTCGCCGCGTCCTGCGGCAACGAACATCTGCTCTATTTCAACGCCAGCCGCTCCGATGACCGCGTCCTGGCCTATTACCGCGTTGCCGATGAATGGGCTGAAACGGGCCGGTTGCCGCAGGCGGTCCGGCCGGTCGGCGCGGCTTCAGCCGGCGAGCAGTTCGCGCTTTTCTGCCCTGATTCCGTCATCACCGGCAAGGCGCTGCTGCAGCCGACCAAATACGGCTGGGTCGATCATTCCGTTGTGGCGGTTCTGGTGATTGCGCTGGTGCTGGTCGGGGTTGTCTTTTCGAAAAAGGAAAAATCGAGCGGCGACTATTTCCGCGCCGGCAATCGCATTCCGTGGTGGGCGGCGGGCCTCAGCCTGTTCGCCAGCGGCGCGAGCGCCATCAGCCTGATGGCCATGCCGGGCAAATCCTTTTCCGGCAACTGGATCTATTTTTCGATCTCGATTTTCATCGTCATGATCCAGCTGCCGCTGATGCTGCTGGTCTATATTCCCCTGATTCGTCGACTCAATATCGCCACCGCCAACGACTATCTCGAACGCCGCTACGGCCTGCCGATCCGCATGCTCGGATTCGTCATCTATTCGCTCAACCAGATGCTCGGCCGCATGGCCGCCATTCTGCTGCTGCCCTCGATTGCGCTCAGCGCCATCTTCGGCCTGCCGATGGAACAGAGCATCCTGATTATGGGCGTCGTCGCCACCCTCTATGTGACGCTCGGCGGACTCGAAGCCGTCATCTGGACCGATGTGCTGCAGGCCACCGTGATGCTGCTGGCGGTGATCACCTGTTGTGTATGGGCCTTCTTTTCGCTCGACCTGTCGCTGCCCGCCGCCCGCGAGGCGCTGGCCGGCATGAACAAGCTGCAGATGTTTGATTTCAGCTTCGACTGGACCGCGCCCGTCTTTCTGATTCTGTTCACCAATGTCATTGCCATGACCTTCGGGCTGATTGGCGACCAGACCTTTATTCAGCGCATTCAGTGCACGCCCGACGAAAAGGAGTCGCGCAAAACCATCATCACCCAGCTGGCCGTGGCCGTGCCGATGAATGTGGTTCTCTTCGCCCTGGGAACCCTGCTGTTCCTCTTCTACAAAACCCGCCCCGACGTGATCAGTCCGGCCTTGAAGTCCGACGGCATTTTTCCCTTCTTTGCCGCGCAGAACCTGCCGCCCGGCATGGCGGGCTTTGTGGTCGCCGCGCTGCTGGCCGCCACCATGTCCACCGTTTCCGGCGCCATCAACAGCGTGGCCAATCTGGGTGTCGAAGATGTCTACCGCCGCTTCTTTCCGAAGGCGACCGATCATAAGTGCCTGATTCTGGGCCGGATTCTGACCGTCAGCCTGGGCATCTTCGGAACCGGCGCGGCACTGATCCTGGCGCGCACCAGCCTGCAGTCGGTCTGGGATCTGGCGCTGATGATTACCGGCATGATCCTCGCGCCGATCACCGGCATCTTTGTGCTGGGAATCTTTACGAAGCGGGCGAACAGCACCGGGGTCTGGGTCGGCACGGTTGCCTCCATTGCCGCGAACTATTACGCCAAGTTTTATATGAACCTGCACGCGCTGGCCTACCTGACCGTCGGGGTATTCACCTGCATTGCGGTCGGCTACCTCGCCAGCTTCCTTTCCCCGAAACCCGGCAAAAACCTCGACGGCCTCACCGTCTACACGCTTTTGGAAAAATAAGTAGCTATGATGGAATGCAAAACAGTGCGGATAGAAATTCGCAGAATGATGTGCGGCAGAATGATCAGGAACGCATTTGCATGGATTCTTAAATTTAAAAATAGCTTTGGGTTAGTTGCAGTTGATTGTTCTGCCGTACATTATTCTGCGAAAATAATTTAGAATGGGAGAAGTTTTGTGAGAGATGAACCTGTAAAAATCGGAGTGGTCGGATGCGGCGGTTATGCGCACCAGCTGATCATCCGGATCCAGACGACGCCCCTGTATGCAGAAATCACGGCGGTGACCTCGCGCGACCCCGACAGCGACGGTGCAAAATACTGCCGGGCTCACGGCATCAGGGTTTTTCAATCAATCGACGAGCTGCTGGCCTGGGGCGGCTTCGAAGTGGTGGTCAATCCGACTCCGATTCATCTGCATTCCGAAATCACCAAACAGTGCCTGGCGGCCGGATTCCCGGTCTGGATGGAAAAGCCGCCGGTCGCCACCCTGCAGGATCTCGACGACCTTACTGCGGCATCCCGGAGCGCCGGGCTGCCGGTCGCTGTCTGCTTCAACTCGCTGTACTCCTTTCGCGCCCGGCAGCTCAAGGCCGAGCTGGTGGCCGGAAAATACGGAAAAATCAAGCGCATCAAATCGCTGGGTGCCTGGGTGCGCACCGATGCCTATTTCACCCGCAACGGCTGGGCCGGCGCACTGAAAAAAGGAGACCGGTGGATTCTCGACGGCGACATCAACAATCCGTTCGCGCACGTGGTGTGCAACGGACTCTTTTTCGCGGGACGTGCTCAGAATGCACTCGCGAATCCGGTTTCGGTTCAGGCCGAGCTTTACCGCGCCAATCAGATTGAGAGCGAGGACACCAGCGCCATTCGCATCATCACTCGCGAGGGGATCGAAATCCTCTCGTGGCTGACGCTCGCCTGCAGGGACGAATCCGATCCCGATACGATTATTGAAACCGAAAAAGCCACGATCCGATTCATCAACCTTCACCAGGTGGAAATTACGTTCAGTGACGGCACGGTTGAGTTCCGCGACAGCTACAAGGAAAACCGGCTCGAAATGATCGAGCACCTCTGCCGCACGATGCGCAGCGACGAACCGCTGATCTGTGCGCTGGCCGACACCCGTCCGTTCACGCTGGCCGTGAATGCCGCGTTTGAATCGGTCGGAACCATCAACACCATTCCCGCGGAGGCGCTCGATTGCGTCACGGTTCGCGAAACCGAAAAGCAGGTCGCCATCACCGGCATGGGCAACATCCTGAAAAAGGCCTTTGAGGCCAACGCGCTGTTTTCGGAAACCGGCGTTCCGTGGGCGCGCGCCAGTGAACCGTTCAGCACGGAAAACTACACGCACTTCCCCGTCCGCTTTCAGGCCGAAGTGAAAAAAGAAGGGGTTGCCTTGGTCTAAGGGCACGGGAGAGATATTTGCAGAATGATGAACGGCAGAATGATCTACCGCAGTACTCAGCAGGACAAAAGAAACAGCATGATTTTAAGCACGTTGATCTCGTACGTTCCTGATTATTCTGCCGTACATTATTCTGCGAAAAAGGAATTGGGTTAGTTGGATGAATATGAAGCGATTATTGATGGGGTTGGTTGGGCTTGCGGGGATCGCTCTTGCAGGGGCTCCTGTGGATGGAACGAAAATTGCCCGTCCGGCTCGGACTTTGCCGAATGTGGTTTTGGTTTTGACCGATGATCAGGGATACAGCGATGTCGGCTTTAACGGCAATCCGATCGTCAAAACTCCGGCGCTTGATCAGTTCGCGGCGGGTGCAGCCGTTTTTGACCGATTCTACGCCAATCCGGTCTGCTCGCCGACGCGCGCGGCGCTGCTGACCGGCCGCGCGGCCTATCGCACCGGCGTGCTCGAAACCCAGGCGGGTGTTTCCATTCTGCGCCCGTCGGAAATCACGATTGCCGAAGCGCTGAAGTCCGCCGGGTACCGCACCGGAATGTTCGGCAAGTGGCACCTCGGCGACAACGCGCCGGCGCGCCCGATGGATCAGGGATTTGACCGTTCGCTGATGCATGTCGGCGGCATGATCGGCGCGCCGTACAGCCCGTTGGATGCCCAGTCCTACTTTGATCCGGTTCTGATCGATGACGGCATCGAAAAACGGTTCAAAGGCTGCTGCGCCGATCTCTTCACCGATGCGGCAATCCATTTTATTAACGCACCGGATGAGCAGCCGTTTTTTGTCTATCTCGCCCTGAATACTCCGCACCATCCGCTGACCGTGGCCGACCGTTACGCTCAACCGTATCGCGATGCCGGGCTCAGTGAAGAGACCTCCCGCTACTACGGAATGATCACCAATATCGACGACAACTTTGCCCGCCTGCTGGACGCACTGAAGGCGAAAGGCGCGGCAGACAGCACGGTCGTCATTTTCCTCGGCGACAACGGCACCTCGAGCCTGCATCAGCAGGATGATCTCTGGGAATGCGGCCTGCGCGGCCGCAAAACGTATGTCTATGAAAACGGCATTCGCGTTCCGATGTTCATCAAGGTTCCCGGATGTTCCGCGGGCCGCTTGAAAGAGCCGGCCTCCGTTGAGGACATCATGCCGACCGTTTTGGATCTTTGCGGCGTTCGGTCTGAATCAAAAATGGATGGCGTCAGCCTGCTGCCCTTGCTTGACGGTGCCGCCCTGCCGGAACGCTCTTTTCATTTCCAGTTCCATCGCGGGTCTCCGCCGGACCGCTATCGCAATGCCGCGGTGATTTCCAAAGATTGGAAACTGGTGCAGCCCGTCGGGCGCGGCGGCGAAACCTTCTCGCCGCAAAGCGCGACCTTCGAACTGTACGACCTGCAGGCCGACCCGCACGAAACCAACGACCTCGCCGCGGAACAGCCCGAGACGGTTGCGCGTCTCAAAGCCGATTATGACGCATGGTTTGACGATGTCTGCTCCGGCGGCTTTGAACCCGTCCGCACCTGGATCGGCAGCGCCGTGAAGAATCCCGTCATGCTCACCCGTCAGGACTGGATCGGCGGCGGACTCTTCGACGGCGAGCTCGGCCATTATGAGCTCGATGTGAACAGCGCCGGAACCTACCGCATCACCTGCCGCTGGAGCGAACTTCTGAACGAAGAGCATGCGGTGATTCTGAAAATCAATGATCGCATTCTCGAAAATAGAATTCTGTACGCGGAGTCACAGTGCTGCTTCGAAGCCGTCAAGCTTGCGGCCGGGCCCTGCCGCTTTGAAGCCTCGGTTGAAATCGACGGCAAGCCCTGCGGCTTCCGCTTCATCGAAATTGAAAAATTACAGGAATGAAAATGAGTCGAAATGAAATTAAGGGGGCAGGAAAGCCCCCGCTCCGGAGAGGGGGCTTTCCTGCCCCCTGGCATGTGAAGCGTGATCTAACGCTGGCTCTTATTTTGTTCGCGACAATGGGTGTTCGTGCCGCGACGTTGTCGGAACAGGTCGATCAGGTGCTGGCGCAGACCGGTGCGCGGCAGGAGCGCGTGCTGCGCAGCCTGCTGGACGATCCGTATCCGCCCAAAAACAGTTCCGGCGGCACCGGCCTGTGGCATTTTGAGAATTTTGCGCTGGCGGCCTACGGGCTGAATGAGCGGACCGCAGAGGCCGATGCCGGGCTGCTGACGCTTCGGCGCGATCTCTTTCCCGCCGCAAACGCGCACTTTGATGCGGGCGCGATCCATTGGCACGCCTATATACAGGAGCGGATCTACTGGCTCTATTCCAGCCGCAGCAAACACCACCCCGGCCGCATGAGCCTGGATGCGGAAAACGCGATTCTTGAAATGCTGTGGGAGTGGGCCTCGCCGGTCTGCCGCCGGGAGCTGACCGATCCATCGAAGGTCTGGTGGGCGTGGGGCAGTGAAAACCATCACCTGATGGCCTGGGTCAGTTTCTGGGGCGCGGCGCAGATTTTTGAAGATCATCCGGACTATCAAACCCGTACCTATGCCGATGGGACGACCCCGGCTGAAATGGCGGCGGCATTCGATGAATATTTCAAGGTCTACGCCCGCGAGCGGGCCTCCAAGGGGCTGCTCTGGGAAATCGCCGCGCCGACCTACGCGAAGTATTCGCTCAACACCTGGTATAACCTGGTCGATTTCGCCGACGATCCGGTGCTGAAGAAGCACATGGATATGCTGCTCAATGTCTACTGGGCGGACTGGGCCGTCGAGCAGCTCGACGGCGTGCGCGGCGGCAGCCGGCATCGCAGCTACAGCGGCCGCTCCTCCTCAGAGCAAAGCGGGGGCGCGGAAGCCGCGTGGGTTCATTTTGGCAAAGGCGTCGAGGCGAGCAAGCATCCCGGCAGCATCTGTTCCATGACCACCTTCTGGCGTCCGAACCGGCTGGTGGCCGAGCTGGCTCTCGATGAGGAGGGCCGAGGCGAGTATGCGGTGCTTTCCCGACGGCCGGGGCTGAGGGAATCAGATCAAATTGTGAATTTCGTGTCGGACGTCTCGCATCCGCTTCATGACCCAAGAGGGCTGAATCATCTGCATCCGCAAGGCGGAGCCCTGCTGCGGACCACGTGGTGCACACCCGACTTTGTGGCCGGCATGAGCCAGATGGCCCCGTTGGCGAGGGAGGCCTGGTGCGCCGGCAGTGCGCAAAACCGCTGGAACGGAATCATTTTTGCGGGGCATCCCACCGCGCGGATTTTCACGCAGCCGCTGATGCCGAAAAGAGGCAGTGTCTACAACGCCGAGTGGGGCGTGCAGAACAAAGGGGTGATGATTCTTCAGCGTCTGAAACCCAGCAATGCAACCGGACAGATGATCTGGTTCGACAACGCGCTGCGGCGCGTGGAAACCAACGGGTGGGTTTTTGCGGAAGCGCCGCAGGCCTGGGCCGCCGTGCGTATCGCCAAGGGCGGCGGCGAGTGGAAGGACGACTTCGTCGGGCAGCGCCGCGAAGGGAAGGGCAGGGGCTGCGGGGAGTGGCTGGTGCTGAACAATGAATTTTCACCCGTCATCATCGAGACCGTCCGCAAAAAGGACTTTTCCGATTTCAAAGCCTTTCAGCAGTCGATCCTCTCCAATCCGTTTTCCTGGGAAGGAAAAATTGTGACCTACCGCAGTGAATTTTATGGCACGACCCTGACGCTGCCGGTCACGGCGGAAGCGTCGCCGCTGGTCGACGGCAAGCCGGTCGATTTGGCGCCTGCCGCCGTGTACGACAGTCCGTATCTGAAAGGAGTTTTTGGAAGCGGGGTTGTGACGGTTCAAAACGGTGATAAACAAGTGACGTTCGATTTTAATACAAAATAAGCATGCGGCTGGTACTCAGTCAGGAATTGAATGTCGGATTATTAAAGGGACTATTTGAGGTGTCGCAAATTGCAGCTTCGCGGTCGTTATAGACCGCGAGAACGGTTGACGAAGGAGATCTTCCCGCCGCTCGGCTGGAAGGCATCGTGCCTCAGCCATTCCAGCCCTACAAAAAACGAACAGTTCACCCGTCAGTAAATTAATGACTGTGTACCAGGATATGACAGAATCATCTAATCCGAATGAGTGGAAAAGAAGGAAAATGAAAGTGGATTTTTCAAAGCTGATCAGGGCGGTTGTCTGGGTGATGCTGTGCAGCGCAGAGGCCGCGCCGCGTCCGAATGTGCTGCTGATTGTCTGCGATGACCTGAACGACAGTGTCGAAGGGTTCGGCGGACACCCGCAGGCGGTCACTCCGAACATGGATCGGCTGATGAACGCGGGGGTCCGGTTTTTAAATGCGCACGCGAATGTCCCGCTGTGCGGGCCGAGCCGCGCGTCGATGATCCGGGGCCTGTATCCTCACACCAGCGGGGAGTTCGGCTACCATCAGAATCGGCGTGCTCCGTGGCGCGTAAACGAAACGCTGCGGCAGGCCGCGACGATGCCGGAGCATTTTGCTGCGAACGGATACCGGGTGATGGCGGCCGGCAAGATTACGCATCACAACATTCTGGATCGGGATCTGTGGCGCAATGCGGATGGCAGTATTGAGTATTCAATTGCGCTTGATTACGGCCCCTGGCCCTGGGATGGAACCAGCAGTGTTCCACTGCCGAACCCCAATCTTCCCTCCCCGTTGAACGGTCGTCTCTACGATGGATTCGGGTCTCTCTCGGATACGCCGGTCTTCCATGCGGAAGACGGTCAGAAAACCGGCGGCTGGCGCAATTATGCTCCGGGGCCGGACCGTGAGCGCGTGCAGAAGTATTTCAAGTTGATTGGCCATGAAGCGCAATTCCAGGGCCGTGAGGGCGCATTCCGCTACCAGAGTGATGAGGATCGCGACTTGATGCATGATGAGCGTGTCGCACAATGGGCGGTTGCGCAGTTCAATCATGTGAAAGAGCCGTTCTTTATGTCGGTTGGATTCGCCAAGCCTCATTCCCCGTTTTACGCACCCCAAAAATACTTCGATCTGTTCGATCTCGAAACGCTGCAGCTGCCGCCTCATCTGAAAGGCGATCTGGAAGATTGCGCACCGCTTTTGGTTGAAAAAACGAGTCCGGATGACTGGGGCCGCGAGGTCTATGATTCGGTCATTGCCGCCGGCGGGGAGCTCCTGTGGAAAAAATGGCTGCAGGCCTATCTGGCCTGTGTCGCATTTGTCGATGACCAGATCGGAACCGTGCTCAACGGGCTTGAGTCCAGCGGACTGATGGAGAATACCGTCGTGATTCTGGTGTCGGATAACGGCTACCATCTCGGCGAGAAAAACCATCTGTTTAAAAACACCTTGTGGCGCGAATCCACCCGCATTCCGATGATAATCTCCGCGCCCGGGCTTTCGACCGGATCCTGCTGCGATCATCCGGTGTCCCTGATCGATCTGTATCCCACGATGGTCGCTTTGTGCGGCCTGCCGGGCCCGACACAAAACCTCGACGGCTTCAGCCTGGTTCCGTTTCTGAAAAATCCGTCTGATCAATCATGGGCGGGGCCGGACGCCGCTCTGTCGGTGATCGCCGCGGGCGATGAACTGGGGTTCTCCGAGCCCGGCGATCCGGCCCGTCAGCATTATGCGGTCAGTACGGAACGCTGGCGTTACATCCTGTGCGCGGACGGAGCGAGCGAGTTGTATGACCTGCAGGCGGATCCCCATGAGTGGCAAAACCTGGCCGGACAGCCGGGCGTCGGGGGCATCGAGACGGAACTGAAAGCAAAGCTAAAAAAAATGGCGGAACTGGATTGAAAGAATGATGAATACGAAGTCAGTACGGCCGGCCCCGGTCCTCATCGCTGACAGCCGCGAAGAGGGTGCCATTCGGTTCGCGCTGGATGGATTCCGGCTGAGTCTGTCCCTTTTCTTTTTTTATAACGGATCGTGGCTCTCGCTGGTAAATCGCGGCGGCAGCCAATGGGGATCGGATGCGGCGCCGGGGCTCAAGGTCGGGCTGTCGCTGGAGCCCGGGCCGTCCGGGATGCGGTACGAGCTGAGCGTCGAGTCGGATTTTGAAACGCAGGTCCGGCTGCGGCTGGCCCTGCAGGACGAGGCGGATCTGTTTCATCTGATTCCGGGCATACTTCATGGCGACAATAATTTTTCCATCGTGCGTCCGATGGAATTTCCGCTGCTGACGCGCGAGCGGGCCGGCGACATCGACTGTTCGCCGTTGTGGGAGTTCCGAGCCGACCGCTCTTCACATCCGGTTTCCATGCTGTGCTGCGCGAACGGCGCGGCAGGGGTTTCCGTGGATCCCTACACCCGGGATGCGGGGGGGCGGTTGATTCGAAACGGGGTTTTTGCCGAGCTTCCGAATGCCTTTGGCATCTCGCTGGGCTACACCAACGATCCGATCACGTTTATCAATCACATGTTCGGTCCCGACGGGAAAATGGATTGGGTGCCGTCGACGTTTCATCGCGCCAACGTCATGCGGACCCGCGGCAGGATTTTCGGCCTGCGGGGCGGGGGGCGGCTGACGGCGCATCGGATCATCCGCGCCGTCTATGCGGACTTCAGGGAAACGCCTCAGCCGAAGAAGAGCTGTCGCGAGGCGGTCCAGGGGCTGCTTGATTCGTTCCTTCACGTGAACTGGTCCGATGAGCTGCAGGGCTATACCAACGCAAAATGCGAGGTGCCGGACCGGCCGGAGCTCAAGCCCTGGCGCCCGCTGGTGGAGATCGGCTGGACCGGCGGCGCGGTGGTGGCCTATCCGCTGTTGACGGCTCAGTGCGCGCTGGGGCTGCCGGAGTCGATTTTTCATGACCGCAAGAGCCCGGCCCGGCTCATGGACGAAATTGTGGCGGGCTTCAACCCCGCCTCCGGGCTGTTATATGATGTCACGAAACCGTGGAGCGATCTCTGGCCGGACAGCCGGGTCGACGGGTGGTGGGCCGGGTTTCATTTGGTGGAGGGCTGCCACGCGGCCTACACCAACGGGTCGGCGGTCTTTTATTTGTTCAAGATGCTGGAGTTTCAGCAGGGCCTGAACGAAGAGCTTGACGCGGTTTGGCTGGAAACCGGTCGGAAGGTGCTCGATACGGTGATTGAGCTGCAGCGCGAGGACGGGGCCTTCGGCTGCACCTTCAGCCAGCACAAAAAAAAGGTGCTGGACTGGGACGGCTTTGCCGGATGCTGGTTTGCCGCGGCCTGTGCGCTGGCCTATCGCCTGACGGAAGAGCCGCGCTATCTGGAAAGCGCCCGCAGGGCCTTGAAATACTATGTTTCATTTGTAAAAGACCTCAATTGCTGGGGCACCCCGATGGATACCTGGAAGGCGGTCGATGAAGAAGGCAACCTGGCCTTTATCCGGGCGTCCCGTCTGCTGCATGAGATCACGGGCGAGAGGGAGTATCTCGATATGCTCGAGCTGGGCGCCGGTTATGAATATCTCTGGCGGTATGGCTTTAAGGCCCGGCCGGAGCACCCGCCGCTTCGGGACTGCGGCTGGAATTCCTGCGGGGCTTCGCTGACCTCCATTTCCAACCCGCATACCCATCCGATGGGGCTGCTGGTCACCGGCGATCTGAAATATCTGGCCGCGCGAACCGGCGACGACTATCATCTCCAGCGCGCGGAGGACGGCATCAATTGGATCCTGGCGACGATGGAGCTTTATCCGGATGTGACGGGGTATGGCCGCTATGGGGTTCTGTCGGAACGAACCTGTCCCAGTGACGGGCTGACCGTCGAACGCTATTCGGATGGAACCCCGGCGAGCACCTGGTTCAGTTACAACGGATGGGCCGCCGCCAATGCCTTGGAGGCGCTGGTTGAAACGCTTTGAGGCCGGGACGATGAGTGGACGAACGAAATATAAAAAGGGACGCGCCGCCTGCCGGCATCCGCGCCCGGACCGACCGGTGCAGAACCAGTGGAATCGAGGGAAATGAACATGAGGTCCAAATACATAAAAGCAATGCGGCTTGCCGTTCTGGGAATGGCGTCCGCGGTCTGTGCGGAAACGCTGATCATTACCACGGAGGACTGCGGCGACGGAACGCCCGGACTCGGCGCCGACGGATGGGTCAGCGAAAATTCCGAGGCGTCGCTCAAGGGCAAGCCGGGCACCGGGAAAATGGCTAAGTTCGTGATGGTGCGCGCCAATACAACCCGGCAGGACACCGGCTACTTCCGCTTCGATCTGTCCGGGCTGAAGGGGCGCAAGGTCCAGAGGGCGGCTCTTCGGTTCTATTCTCTGAACGATGACCGTGACCCCATAACCGTTTATGGACTGAAAGACGGGGTGACGGGTGTCAGCCGGGCCGGCACCGACGATGTGAACGATCATGATGCCGACAAACACGACGAGTTCTGGGCAGAAAAACTGCTCGACCGCGAAAGCGCTCCCGGCATGCTCGACCCGGACGGCGATCTGACCACCGTTGACTGGGATCCGGACGCGGTTGTTTATCTCGGTGAATTCAGCAATCCCGGCGAGCCGGGCGTTGTTGAGTTCGTCGATATGTACCTGACGCTGGGTGAGTTTATCAACAAGGACAGCAACGGCGTTTGTACCATCATGCTGCAGGGCAGTGCGCACAGCTGCCGTTTCGCCTCGAAGGAAGACCCGGACGGCAACCCTGCCGCAACACTGGTACTGACCCTCGCGGAGTAATTATGAATAGCCACAAAAAACACAAAAATACACGAAAACATACAGGCCGCTTTTCTGTGTCTTTTTGTGCTCTTTTGTGGCCAGTTTTCTTCCAGTCTGCAATGGCTGTTGAGCCGTCGGCGATTGACGAGGTGCTGGCTCAGACCGTCGCCCGGCAGGAGCAGGCGCTGGTTTTGCAGGAGGCCGATCCGTACCCGTCCACCGGCATGTGGCGGTATGAGGATTATGCGCTGGCGGCCTACTGGCTGAACACCAATAACGCGTCGGCCGATGCGGGGCTGATCGCCTGTCAGACCAACGGGCTGTATCAGGAGCGCGTCGATCTGGACAGTTTCCACTGGCACGCCTATCTGCTCGAACGCATTTACTTCCTGTTTTCCGCTCAGAGCGATGTTTTTCCGGGCCGTATGAGCGCCGCCGCTGAAGAGGCGGTTCTGGAAATGCTCTGGGACTGGGCTTCCGCCAGCTGCGTGCTCGGCATGGCGGATCCGCAGAAGGTTCATTTTTCGTGGGGCAGCGAAAACCATCACGCGCAGGCCTGGGTCAGCTTCTGGGGCGCGGCGCAGATTTTTCAACAGCATTCGGATTACATGAACCGCACCTATGCCGACGGATCGACTCCGGCCTCAATGGCGGCCGCGTTTGATGAATATTTTAAAGCCTATGTTCGGGAAAAAGCGTTAAAAGGATTGGCCATTGAGGTGGCGTCACCGACCTATGCGAAATATACGCTCAACACCTGGCTGAATCTGGCGGATTTCGCGGATGATCCCGAGCTGAAAGAGGGGGCTTCCGCCATGCTGGATATCTACTGGGCCGACTGGGCCATGGAGCATCTCGACGGGGTGCGCGGCGGAAGCCGCCACCGGTCCTATTCCGGGCGGTCTTCCATTGAGCAGAGCGGGGCGGACTCGCACTGCTGGTATCATTTCGGCGTCGGGCTCCCGCGCAGCAAGCACCCCGGATCGATGTGCGCCATGACCGCTTTGTGGCGGCCGTCGCGCGCGGTGGTCGGACTGGCGCTGGATGCGCCGGGCCGCGGCAGCTGCGGCTATGCCTCCCGCCGGCTGGGCCTGGCGGATCCGGCCCCGCCGGCCGAACCGCCGGCGCTGGCCGGCGGAGACTATAATGCGGTGAACTCCGCCGGCGGCAGTCTGCTGCGAACCACCTGGTCTACGCCCGATTTTGTGATGGGGATGAGTCAGGTCGAGGCTCTTCCGGCTGATAACTGGTGGGCCGCCAGCAGCCAGAATCGCTGGAACGGCGTGATCTTCGGCGGGCACGCCACCGCCCGTATTTTTACGCAGCGTCCGTACCCCGGGAACGAGACCAGTGTCTACAACGCGGAGTGGGGCGTGCAGCATCAAGGCGCGATGATTCTGCAGCGCCTGACGCAGCATGACAATGCAGACGGACAGATGATCTGGTTCGATTTTTCCCTGAACCGTCAGGAAGCCGGCGGATGGATTTTCGCCGAGGCGCCTCAGGCTTATGCCGCGGTCCGGGTTGTGGACAGCGGCTGGAGCTGGCTGCCGGATTCACTGGATCTGCACCGCGATGGAGGCAATACGAACATCGGCGAGTGGGCCGTGCTGAATGATGAGTATTCCCCGGTCATTCTGGAAGTTGCGCGCAAGCGGGATGTTGGCGGCATGGCTGCATTTCAGGCTGAGATTCTGAACAATCCACTGGTGTGGGACGGCACCCGGCTCGATTACACCAGTCAGAGGTATGCCGCCACACTGACCCTGTTTGCTGATGAAAGCGCGTCGCCGCGGGTCGACGGGGTGCCGATCAATTTTGAGCCCTCGAAGAACTATGATGCGCCGTATCTGCAGGGCGATTTCGCCGGCGGGCCCGTCATCATTAGCTGCGGTAACGACCGCACCGTTTACGGCGTTGCGCCGTTCGCCGAGGATGCCAACACGATTGCGCACTGGGATTTTGAGACGACGCTTCCTTCAATCCATCCGGACAGCACCGACAGCATCCGGCTGATTGCTGACGGAAAGTTCGGCGGGGCTGTCCGCTGCGATTTTGAGGCCGGCGATCAATATATGATGACATCAGGCGCATGGCCGACCAACCAGGGCACCTTCCGCTGCCAGGGCTGGATCAGGCTGAATCCCGGCGATACGGGCGGGATGCTTATCCATGTCTACGATCAGGTTTATCTCAGCGTGGATTCGTCGGCCGTTGCGTTTAAGATCAACCGGAGCGGGGACTTGCTCGATCTGAGTGCCACCAACCAGATTGAGCTGACGGCCTCGATCTCTCCGTCCAATGACTGGCAGTACATTGAGGCGGTCTATGACGGCGACCGGATCAAGCTGGTGACCGAAATGGAAACCGTTTCCGCACCCGGTATCGGCGTGTTTTTTCCAAACATTGGAACTGTTTATATCGGATCGCGGAAAAACAAAATCAACTATGTCGGCGACCTGGATGAAATGAAGATTTCCTCATCTATCACGGACTCATCGTTTATTCCTGAGCCGGTTGCCGTGGCGGCAGCCGCGCAGCATTTGCAGAAGTCGGATCCGGATATCGAAACCAATACCATTGCAGGGTTCACGCCGGTAACCGGTCCCGAAACCAAGCTGGTGGTGTGCGCAAGCTGGGAAAGTAATACGGCTCCGATTACGAATGTAACTTACGGCAGTCAACGCTTTGCCGAGGCCGTTATGCGCAATGCGGGACGCAATGCGTCGATCTGGTATCTGGACGAACCGGTTGCGGCTTCCGGCGACATTGTGGTGCAGTTCAGTCAGCCAACGGATTCCCGGATCGGGGTTTTGAGCCTTCGGAACGCGGCGGCGGGCGCTCCGGAGAAAACGGTCTCCGCAATGTCATCCACGACGCTCAGCTTAACCGCCACGGTGGCGGATTCACTGATGGTGGGAGTCTATACCGAGAATGGATCCGCCGCGCTGAGTTCAGGCTTTTCCAATACACTTTATTCCGGAGACAGCGGCTCTTCGGTCGGAAGCGCCGGGTATCAGACGGAGGCGGTTGCAGGAGCCAAAACCTGCTCCTGGACGGCGACCACCAACGGCTGCGCGGCGGTCGCGGCGATCTTTCCGCCCGCATCCTTCATTCCTCCAATTGTCGCGGATGATCGTTCAGACAGCGATGCCGACGGGATGGCCGACGCCTGGGAGCTTCAGCAGTTCGGAAACATGGGCACCTCCGACGGAACGGCGGATTCGGATGCGGACGGGTTCAGCGACCTGCAGGAGTTTATTGCCGGAACCGATCCCTTCGACCCGGACTCGCAGCTGAGAATTACCGGGCTGTCCGGGGAGCTCCGCTGGAAATCGGTGCAGGGGAAATATTATCGCATTTTAACCTCCACCAACCTGGTCCATGGATCCTGGCGTGTCGATGCGTCCGGCATTCCGGGCGGGCTGTTTGAAAGTTCGCATCCGGTTTTGAACACCAACAATGCGGTTTTTATGAAAGTGGACGTTCAATGACGTGCAGGCCTGGAAACAAAATTGAAAAATGATCCGGAGCGCTGCCTCAATGTACCGCAGGCGTCCCGCCTGCTCCGCGCAACGTCCCATGTGCCGCCGGCGTCCCGCCTGTTCCGCGCAACGTCCCCTGTACCGCAGGCGTCCCGCCTGCTTCGCGCAACGTCCCGTGTACCGCAGGCGTCCCGCCTGCTCCGCGCAACGTCCCGTGTACCGCAGGCGTCCCGCCTGCTCCGCGCAACGTCCCCTGTACCGCAGGCGTCCCGCCTGCTC
>JBFHEM010000024.1:0-60076 GCA_041584215.1 Tichowtungia sp.
CTGAAGTCGGCAAACGCCCGTGGGATGCCGGATGGAACTTTACAGGAGGCGGACAGTTCGGCGGAAGCATGAGCGAGCTGGACCGCCTGATCGTCGCACTGGGTCGCACCGGAGATCCGGAAGCGGTTTCCCCGCTTCTCGAAAAAATGGAGGCCCTGACTGCGCAATCCGAATTCTCCCATTTCCGGGCCGTCGCCATGGCATCCGACTCGCTGAAGGATCCCCGGCTGGCGGCCGGCCTGCACCGTCTGCTCAGCCTGAACGGGGTTCGCGGATGGGACATCAGTTCATCCAGCATTCTGAAGACAGACTCCCCGGCCTTCTTTTCAGACCGCTCCAATACACTGCGTGAACTGTTTCTCGCCCGGGCCCTCTACCGCTGCGGCGATGTCAACCATGCGGCAAAGGAAACACTGGAACGCTACGCCGAGGATGTGCGCGGCTACTATTCCCTGCAGGCAAAATCTATTCTAAAAAATTAATCGCGAATAAACGCCAATGGTCAAATTTTTATAGCAACGAATGAATAAAAGCAGTGAATGGAACCTCTTTCCGCATTATCAATGCGGAACCGCTTTAGCGGGAAGATTAACTGAGAGACAAATAAGAAATAGGCAGAATCATGGATAGCAGAATAATTAAAACATAAAGCATTCGTCCCCATGATTGCCGCATCGCTTCTTTTGGAAATACCAAAAGCACTTTCGGTATACCTCAGGTCTGCTATCAATGATTCTGCCAAAAACAGCCATTGTTTAGTTAATCGCAGGTAGACAGTTAGAGTTTAACAACACCAAAAGAATGCTTTCCTTCAGGAATCGGGAGTGCGACCTATGAACTGGAAATATATTATGAACCGAATATTTTTTATCATTTTAATGAGTATCAGCAGGCTCGCCGCGGCGGATGTTCTGAGCCCGGAATCCACCACGCAGATCGGCCGGGGGGATGTGGACTGGAACGCGGACCGCGTGTCCGTTGAGGATGCGTATCTGGTGATCAATGACTCGGATGTGACGAATTTCACCTTTTCGTTCCAGGGGCGGGCGCCCGCGGATGCCAAACCGGATGAGGTCGGCATCTGGGCGACATTCCGTCAGCTCGACCGCAACCACCGCTATGCGTTGGGGGTGCGGGGCGCGCCGCATTGCGATCTGTATCTGGCACGCTATGCGCCGGACGGAGACGACCGCATGCTGGCGCTGCAGTCCATTCCCGAAATCAAGCCCGGCGAGTGGGTGGACGTGCAAATTACGGCACTCAACGAGTTGATTAAAATCAGCTTCAACGGCGAAGAGTTGATTTCGGCAACAGACCCGGAAGCGCCGTTCACCCATGGAATGGTCGGGGTCGGCGGGGGATATCATGCCGGCGAATATCGGGACATCCAGTGGCATGCGCTTTCCGACGCGCCGGCCCGCACCGTGTCAGACCGGATGTTTGCGCCCGGCGCAATCAAAATAAACTTTCAGCCGGACGATGCGCCCGCGCCGGAGGGCTGGCAGGCGGATTCCGGGAATGAGGTTGCCGCGGACCGCGGAACCGGCTGGACGCGGCATATGGCAACACGGAACCGGGAAACGGCCGCCGGATTTCTCGACGATACCCTGGTGACGCTGGCGCATGGAGACACGAGCGGTGCATTCCGGATGGATCTTGCAGAGGGGGATTACCTGCTGACGCTGCAACACGGGGATGCTCAGCATCCCAGTGCGCTCAATCTGCGGATCAATGATGCGAAGAAACCGTTGGCCTCCGCAACGAAGTCGGGCGAATTCAAACAGGAAAAAGTCCAGATCCATGCCGGGAACGAGGGGCTGAGGCTTCACTTCTCCCGATCTGTACCCGGACCGGGGACGTCTCTCAACTGGCTGGTGGTTGAGCCCAAAGAGCAGCTTTCAGCGGCTCAATGGGCCCTGGGGGAACAGAATGGAAATGCGCTGGAAAAGGAACATTTAAGAAAAGAGCAGCGCGCGGCCTACACCGTTGCAAAAATGGATTCTATCGGTCCGGCCCGGACCGAATACTCGCTCGACGGGGACTGGCTGCTGCTGCCGGATTACGAGTTTGCCCAAACCCCGTCGCCGGAAGCGGTGAATGCAGATGATACAGACTGGCACGTCATGCATGTTCCGGATCCGTGGTCACCCTATGCCGCCTGGCTTTTCGGCGAAGTGCAAAACGATATGCCCCGCGACAAAGGGGCCAGCGACAGCTATTATGAATATCGGCATGCCCGCGTTGAGGCGCTCACCTTTGACTGGGACCGGACAAAATCCGCGTGGTATCGCAAGCAGGTGGTCCTGCCGCCCGCGATGGCGGGCAAACATGTAGAGCTTTGCTTCGATGCGATTGCCAAGGTTTCACACATCTATGTAAATGGAGAATTCGCCGGCAAAAACTACGGCATGTTCGGCGACATCAAACTGGATGTAACGAAACAGATGAAACCGGGGCTCAACGTGATTGCCGTCCGGGTGGACGATGAACTCAATGCGGTTGAGAATGGCGATGATATCATTGATATCGCCATCAGCGTTGAAATCACCCGCAAGATGCTGACCGCCCTGCCCTTCGGAATGACCCGCCAGAATCCGCGCGGCATTTGGCAGCCCGTCAGGCTGGTGTTCACCGACCCGGCGCGGATTGACGACGTCTTTGTAAAACCGGCCCTGGACGGGGCCGATGTGGACATTACCGTGAACAACATCGGCCCGGCCGCCACCCTGGTTCCTCAGCTCACGGTGACCAGCAAACAGGATCAGTCCCGCCTGATTCAGCTCACCGGCGAACCGGTCGAGCTGGCGGCGCAGGAGAGCCGGGTGGTCACCCTGAGTTTCGAAAACCTGCAACCGGCGCTTTGGGCGCCGAATCACCCCAACCTCTACACGTTTGAGGTGAAGCTCCTTTCGAAGTCCGTCCCTGTTGATCATGTCTCGGTCGTTTCCGGCTTCAAAACCATTGAAACCAAAGGAAACCGTTTTTACCTGAACGGCCGGCCCTATGCGCTGCGCGGTGCCAACCACTGCCCCAATATGCTGGCCCCCAACGACGGCGCTCTCGCGGACCGCTTCATGACCATCATGCGCGAAAACAACCTCAACGCGACGCGCTTTCATGCCCTGCCGGCCACAACGCCCTGGATGGATGCCGCCGACCGCCACGGCGTGCTGGTTTCCTACGAGGGCACCTGGCCCTGGCTGCTTCTGCGCGGACCGGTTCCGCCCCGGGCATCGATTGACATCTGGATGGATGAATATCAGCGCGTCATTAAAAAATACCGCAATCATCCGTCGCTGATGCTCTGGACCGTGAACAACGAAATGAAGTTCCATCATTTCTATAAAAACATAGAGGAACCGACTGCCGAGGAGACCGCCGACACGACCGCGCGCTGGCGGGTGATTTCCGACGCGGTAAAAATGATCCGGGCAACCGACCCGACCCATCCGGTCGTGGCCGACTCCTGCTACGTCCGCAAAGGATACTGGGGCCTGAGTCAATCACCGGAAGAACTCGGGATTGATGATGGCGATGTGGATGACCGGCACGCCTACTGGAACTGGTACAGCCAGAGCTTCTACCATCTGGCCAACCAGGTGGACGTCACCGGCAGCCCCGACCGTCCCTACATCAGCCAGGAGATGTCGACCGGCTACTACAACGGAGACAGCGGCCATCCGGTGCGCTCCTATCTGTTTGCACATCAGACCCCGCAAACCTGGGTCGGCCAGTGGGCCTATGAGCATCGGGATCCGATTATCTTCCAGACCCGTCACGGCATGCTGACCAAGGAACTGGCGGAATACTTCCGCCGTGAGCGCCGCGACGACTGGGCGGGAACACTGATCTTCGGACTCGCCACCTGGTTCCAGAATCAATGGCTGGCCGATCAGATCACCCCCTATCCAGTCATCACCGACGGACTGCACAATGCCATGGCGCCGGTGCTGGTGAGCGCCCGCCTGACCGGACGCAATGTGTTTGCCGGCGAACGGTTCTCAGTGCCGGTTTCGATCGTCAACGACGCGGAAGACGGCCAGCCGATTGCGGCCGGAACGCTGAACTGGTCCGTGGAAATCGACGGCAAAAAACTGTCACAGGGATCATTCAACACCCCGTCCGTGGCCTACTACACCAATGTTAAGAAGGAGATCACCCTAGCGATGCCGAAACAGGTTCCGGGCGGCCGCGCCGATGCCCAGCTTCGGTTCGAACTCACGGTGGACGGCAAAGTGATCAGTCAAAACCACTATGCGCTGTGCGTGGCGGAAAAAGCCTGGGCGGTCCGGCCCGTTCAATCGGCCCCCGGCAAACTCTTCGTCTGCCGACCCTCGGTTGAAACCGAAAAATTGCTTAAGCAACTGGGCGTTGCGGCGCAGACCGTCACGCGCCTGAGCGGCCTGCAGCTGGGGGCATCCGACCGTTTGATTCTGGACGGAACGCTGTCGGACCCGGACCGGGCTGAACTGCGCAAGCTGATCGCGGCGGGCAGCGGACAGATCGTGTGGGCGAACGCCCGCAAACAGGCGATGACCATGTTCCCGCAGGCCATCCTGAATTACCGTCCGCAGGACGGGGAAGTGGTGACGATGCGGGTGACGGAGTCGTCCGTGTTCGACGGCATTCAGATCGGGGATCTCGCCTGGATGGGCGGCCCGTCCGTTCAGACCATTCCCTTCTCCGCGACCGGCGGCTACCGGGTGGAATGGAAACATCCGTCGCTGAGCGTGCTGGCGGAGTCGATGAAGGAGCATGGCTACCTGCAAAAGCCGACCGATAAGCTGAAGCATTGGATGACACCGCTGGTTGAGATTCATGAAGACGGATCCACCCCGGTCATCCTCTCGGAAATGTCTGTGGAGAATGCGCAGGGCGACCCCATCGCACTGCGGCTCTGGGCCAACCTGCTGTCCGGGAAGCAGCCCCGGTAGCACTGCCGCCGAGGTGCCGGTTTGAACAATTCCGGATAAATTGGGTTTAACCGCAACAGAACGCATAGAGCGCAAAAAGGTGCAGAACAAAGGCAGGGCCGGACCGCCGGGCCGTCCGGAACGCGGCTTGCCCGGCAGCCGCGCCTCTTCCTCTCCACCATTTCAAGAAATCTTGAAAAATCCAGAGAGTCCGGTTAGCTTATAGACGTTCTCAAATTCTGAATGAGGAAAAATCATGACTGCACTGGCTGAAAAAATCTATAATGAGGTACTCGACCTCCCGACCGATGAGCGGCTTTCCCTGCTCGATAAGCTGCTGCATGTGATTACCATCCCCGCTCCAGCAGAGATCGAACAAGCCTGGCTGAAAGAAGCCCATAAACGCCTCGCTGATATCCGTTCAGGCAAGACCCCAACCGTTCCCGGTGAATCGGTTTTTCTGGAGATCAAAGAAAGATTCCGGAAATGAGGTTTGAGTTCGCCCAGGCCGCCCGTGAGGAATTCATCGCCGGAATCAACTATTACGAACTTCAGCAATCCGGCCTCGGGTTGATTTTCTCGGAGCAGGTGCATGCCGCTATCGACCGGATCATCGAATTTCCTGACGGATGGACCCCGCTGGATGGCACCTTCCACCGCTGTCTCGTGAAACAATTCCCTTACGCCCTGATCTACACGGTTCTAAATCAGGTGCTCATCATTACCGCCGTCATGAACCTTCACCGCAAACCCGATTATTGGCGGAATAGATAGTCCCGACTCTTCATTTTTTCAGCGTCGGCTCCATACAGCAATCTTCGCCCAATGTTTTCCAATGTCTAGAATTCGTGTGGATTGCCGTTCCCGTTGGTTACTGCCTCGCTTTCGCGAAGCCCAGCTCGACTTTGTCTCGGTTCATGGTAAATTCTCCCGCTGAATTTTTGAAAGGAACTTCTCTATGGCCGGCGAATATGTGTACAATCTGCAGAATCTGACCAAACAGCACGATAAGAAGAAGGTGCTCGACGATGTGACCCTCGCCTTTTTCTTCGGAGCGAAGATCGGCGTGATCGGCGGCAACGGCTCGGGAAAATCGAGCCTGCTGCGCATTATGGCCGGCGTGGACACCGAATACATGGGCCAGGTGCAGATCGCCAAGCGGGCCAAAATCGGCTACCTCGAACAGGAGCCGCAGCTCGACAACTCAAAAACCGTGATGGGCAATGTGATGGAGGGCGTGGCGGCAGCGCAGGCGATGCTCGACCGCTACGACGAAATCTGGGAGCTGCTGTCCGGCGATGTCTCCGACGAGGAATCCGATGCGCTCAACGACGAAGTGGCCAAGCTGCAGGACATCATCGACACGCAGGATCTGTGGAACCTCGACAACCAGGTTGAAATGGCGATGGATGCGCTGCGCCTGCCCGACGGCGACTCGCCGGTCGACAAACTCTCCGGCGGGGAGCGCCGCCGCGTGGCGCTCTGCCGCCTGCTGATCTCCAATCCCGATGTGATCCTGCTCGACGAGCCGACCAACCACCTCGACGCCGAGTCCGTCGCCTGGCTGGAGGAATACCTGGTGCGCTTCACCGGCACGCTGATCGTGATCACCCACGACCGCTACTTCCTCAACAACGTCACCGAATGGATCCTGGAGCTCGATGCGGGCCGCACCTTTCCTTACAAGGGAAATTACGAGGCGTGGCTCGAACAGAAACAGGAACTGCTCGCCCGCCAGAACAAGCAGTCCGCCTCGCGCAGCAAAGTGCTGGCGCGCGAGCTCGAATGGGTGCGCGCCAACCCGTCCGGCCGCCGCGCCAAGAGCCAGGCGCGCATCAAAAACTACGAAAAGCTGGCCGCGCAGGAAATCGACACCCGCGAAGAGAGCGTCGAAATCCAGATTCCCGCCGGCGAACGGCTCGGCAATCTGGTGGTGCGCGCCAATGGGCTCACCAAATACTACGGCGAGCGCGTCATCATGGAGGATGTCAGCTTCGACCTGCCGCCCGGCGGCATCGTCGGCGTCATCGGCGGCAACGGCGCCGGAAAAACCACCCTCTTCCGGATGATCACCGGACAGGAGCAGCCGACCGCCGGCACCCTCGAAGTCGGCCCGACCGTCAACCTCTCCTATGTCGACCAGAGCCGCGATGACCTGAACCCGGACCGCTCCATCTACGAGGAGATCTGCGGCGGCAACGACTGGATCGAGCTCGGCGGCAAACGCATGAACGGCCGTGCCTACTGCGGAAAATTCAACTTCAAGGGCGGCGAACAGCAGAAAAAAGTGGGCGTGCTCTCCGGCGGGGAGCGCAACCGCGTGCATCTGGCCAAGCTGCTGCAGCGCGCCGGTAACCTGCTGCTGCTCGACGAACCGACCAACGACCTCGACGTGACCACCCTGCGCGCGCTCGAAGAAGCGCTGCTGAGCTTCGGCGGCTGCGCCGTGGTGGTCAGCCATGACCGCTGGTTCCTCGACCGCATCGCCACCCATATCCTGGCGTTCGAAGGGGATTCAAAGGTCACCTGGTTCGAAGGCAACTACGAGGCCTACCACGAGGAGCGCCGCCGCCTGCTCGGCGACGAAGCCGACAAACCCCACCGCGTCAAGTTCCGGCCTGTATCGCATCACTAGAAATTGTAGAAAGTAGAACGTTGGATGTAGAAGGTGGTCCGAGCGTGCTCAAACGCGCCCGGAGGTCGCGTTCCACCCTGTATTCCAAG
This sequence comes from Tichowtungia sp., assembly GCA_041584215.1. Taxonomy (GTDB): domain Bacteria; phylum Verrucomicrobiota; class Kiritimatiellia; order Kiritimatiellales; family Tichowtungiaceae; genus Tichowtungia. The sequence goes on from JBFHEM010000024.1 coordinate 7,638, forward strand.
GTCTGAAACGTTTGAGCCTGATTCTTCCAATGCCTGGAGTTCTTGGTAGGCATTTTTCAGACTTCGGGAAAGTGATGCCTGCCAAATGCAGACAAGGCATCCTGCCTCGTTCAGAAAAACAGACCGCAACGCACATGCAAACGAGACAGGATGCTCGTCTGTGATAACGACTATACGCTGAGACCCTTGATGAATTTGCGCAGGACCTGCTCGGGGCATTGTGTAAATTGGGTCAGATGAATATCCCGTCGATCTGATTCCAGGGGATCACCTCTGTTTCATTCCGCTTCATCCGCTTATCACCACAATAGACAAGCGCCTTCGCCCGCAGTGCTGAAGTGCTTTTCTCCAGCACGTTTAACCCTTTAAAAAAGTCTGTCGAAACGGTCATCGACGACTTCACTTCCCATGCCGATAAGGCCGCACCGTTCTCCGCCAGCAAATCGACTTCGTTGCCATTACTGTCACGATAAAACCAGAGCCGCTCACTTAATCCCGCATGGGCATGCTGCTTAAAGGCTTCGCTGACCACAAACGTCTCGAACAGTTCTCCGCGCAACGGGTGGCCCGTTAAATGATCCGGCTTTTGTATGCCCAGCAAAAAACAGGCCAGGCCGGTATCCATGAAATACAGCTTGGGACTCTTCACCAGTCGTTTGCCTATATTGGCATGCCACGGCCGTAGCAGTCGAATGATCCCGCTGACCTGCAGTACCGACAACCAGCTCTTGATCGTATTGTGCGTGACACCACATTCTCCTCCCAACGATTGCATATTCAGCAACTGACCGGTTCGACCGGCGCATAACTGCAGAAAGGTTTCAAAGCGGTCCAGGTCGCTGACAGCCAGAATCTGGCGCACATCCCGTTCCACATACGTTGACAGGTAAAACGAAAGCGCTTCTGTCGGGTTCAACCCCCGATCATGAATACGGGGATAGAATCCGGCATAAAGCATTTCATTAACAGAACGCGGTGCGTTTTTTTCATAGAGATTTCACTCAAAAAACCGCGCGGATCTTTTCGGGCATAATCACGGTTATCCAAATCTTCCAGCGAAAAATAGGGTTTATCAGAAAAGACAGCCCGACACAGCGTCGTTTTACCCGATTGCCTCGGCCCCGTCACGGTCACCACCGGATACTGCCCGGCCCACTGCAGCAGCTTCCTCTCCAGTCTCCTTTTGATCATGGACAAATCATGCCGTTTTATGCAATATGTCAATTACAATTACATGTTGCATACCCAACGGTTGGCTGGCGGCGTCCAATGTTTGGAAAAATCAGGCGCAGATTTTCCAAGTATTGGAAAAGTGATACCCGCAATAAACCCTATACGCTGAGACCCTTGATGAATTTGCGCAGGACCTGCTCGGGGCATTTGGCGAATTTGGGATGGTCGGAACGGCGGAAGAAGGAGCCGAGCTCGGCGTTGGAGACCTCGAATTCCGCCTTTTTAAAGACGGCGAGCATTCCGTCGGACTGCAGGTTGAGGGCAATGCGCAGCTTTTTCAGGATCTCGTTGTTCGACAGATACTCCATCGGAGCGGGTACGTTGCCGGAGGGGTGCGGCCCGCGCTTTTCCACGATCAGTCCGTCAAGAAAGCTGCAGAGATCCTTGTCGGACAGCGCGACGAAGCCCGGCTCGTCTTCGAGCTTGAGCCAGTTGACGACTTCCTCTTCCGAGGTTTCGCGTCCGGATTTGGACGTGATCTCGGCCAGAGCCCGATCGTTTTTGTTGAGCGCGTAGCGCAGCCGCCGCAGGGTGTCATTATTGGTCATACGGTGTTTCCTTTACTGAGGACGCGGACTCTAGATGGCAACGGTCCTGGACGCAATGTTTTCCAACCATTGGAAAACCCGGCCCGCCGGATCAGGGGACCGTGGTGCAAAGGAGGGTCAGCGCCGCGCCCTCGGGGATGACTTCATAGTCGCCGAGTCCGGCCGGAATGAGCCAGGACTGCCCGACCGACAGTTTCTCCTCGCCGGCGGCCCAGCGGATGAAGCCCTCGCCTTTGGCGACGAAGAGCGCCTGAAAGGATTTTCCAAGGTTGGGAAAAGCGGCTTCCGCGGTCAGTTCGTAACGGTCGAGCTGAAAGTATTCGCAGCGTTCGATGGTGGTCCCGCGGACGGTGCAGTGCGGGTCGCCGTTGTTTTCCCAGTCGATCACCTGCAGGGCTTTGTCGATATGCAGCTCGCGCCCTTTCCCGTCGGCTCCGACGCGGTCCCAGTCGTAGATGCGGTAGGTGGTGTTGGAGTTCTGCTGGATTTCGAGAATCAGGCAGCCGGTGCCGATCGCATGAACGCGACCGCCGGGCACAAACACGGCGTCGCCGTTGACGGCAGGAATGGACTGCAGGATATCGGCAAAGGTTTTATCCTCCATCGCCTGCAAAAACTCCTGTTTGCCGATGCCGGGCTTGAGTCCGCAGTAGATCTGCGCGCCGGCCTCGCCTTCGAGGAAATACCACATTTCGGTCTTGGGGTCGCCGTCGACCGCGGCGGCGTTGGCGTCGTTGGGATGCACCTGCACGCTGAGCTTGTCGCGCGCATCGATCAGTTTGATGAGCAGCGGGAAGTCATCGCCCTGGACGTGGGTACCCAGCAGTGCGGTTTTATGCTCGGGAAGCAGGTCGGAGAGGGTTTTTCCGGCCAGCGGCCCGTTGGCAATCGTCGTCGCCCCGTCGGGATGGGTGGAAATCTCCCACGACTCGGCATAGATGCCCTCGGGCATGTCGCGCTGAAAGACTTTCGGGATGCGGCTTCCGCCCCACAGATAATCCTTGTAGACGGGGTTGAAGCGGAGCGGATAAAGCGTTTCCATCGGATTTTCCTCTGTTTGTATGAATTTAAACTGGTTTCGTTTGAGCGGATGTTTAGAGTCAAGCTAAGCATGAATGAGATCAGCGTCCAGACAAATTCCCGCACCGAGTTTATCGACATCACCGATGCCGTTCAGCGGTTTGCCGCCGAAAAAGATTTTCGGGACGGGCTCATCACGGTGTTTGTGCCGCACACCACCGCCGGGGTGACGATCAATGAGAATGCCGACCCGGATGTGACGGCCGACCTGGAGACGGTTTTAGACGATGTGGTTCCCTGGAGCAACGGCTATCTGCACAGCGAGGGCAATACGGCCGCACACGTCAAAGCCGGCATGATGGGTTCGTCGGTCCAGGTGATTGTGGAAAACGGCAGGCTGTGCCTCGGGACCTGGCAAAGCATCTATTTCTGTGAATTTGACGGCCCGCGCACCCGCCGGGTCTGGCTGAAGGAGAGCGCATGAACCGGAGCGTATATCACTGGATCGTGCCCGCCGCGCTCTGCGCCGTGCTGTTTTTCGGCTGCGGCCGCCAGCCGGGCGAAAAGCTGTATTATGAAGCGCTCGACCAATGGGCCGCCGGGAATCTGGTGCGCGCGCGCGCCTCGCTCGAGAAATCGATCCGCCGCCGCACCGGAAGCCTCGACAATGCGGAGGCCTACAACCGCCTCGGCCTGCTGCTGTGGGAAATGGGCGAAATGGAAAGCGCCGTGGAAGCATTTAACGCAAGCATGCGGATCGATGCGGAGCAGTACGCGGTGCTGTGCAACCTGGGCGTGGCGCTGAACGCGGCGAACGATCCCGCCGGGGCCGAGCGCGCCTTCCGCGAAGCCGCGCTGCTCAATCCGGACGACCCGCGCCCGCTGGCCTTCGCCGGAATCGCCTATGTTCAAAACGGAAAATGGGAGGATGCGGCCCGCAACCTGCGCAAGGCACTTGCCCTTCAGCCCGACGACCCGAAGCTGCAGACCGCCCTGGCGCTGACCGAGCTGCACACCCACAGCGCGGCAACCGCCATCCAGCGCCTGCGCGCCGTCGCGCAGAAAAACCCGGAGTACGCGCCGGCGCTGTACAACCTGGGAGCGATCTACCGCGACCGGCTCCAAAACCCGGAGGAGTCCGGCATCTGGTTCGACCGCTACCTGAAACACACATCCGGCACCGACGCCTTCTCCGCGGCCGCGCGCACCCGGCTGCAGACGCTTAAAAACCAGCCGATTGAAACGCCGAAACTGGCCTACACCCCGTCCGCAAACCGCGACCGAAACACCGCTCAACAGCATTTTCAAACCGCGCTGAGCGCCCAGCGCGCAGGCAACTCCGCGGATGCCATCCGGGAATACATCCGGGCCGTGGAAGCGGACGACAGCTACGAGCGCGCGTTCTACAACCTGGGGCTGGCCTACTATACCGCCGGCAACATGGCGCTGGCGGGCGAAGCCTTCGCCAAAGCGATGCAGCTCAACCCGGCTTATGTGGACGCGCGCTACAACTTCGCGCTGGTCAACCACTATCACCTCGGCAATACGGCGCTGGCCCTGCGCGAGCTCGACACGCTCCTCAAGCAGAAACCGGACTATCAGCCCGCCATCGACCTGCTCGCACGCATTCGCAAATAGGCCGGCTGCGAGGCCTGCCACCCCCTGGATTTCTCAATCTGAAAAAAACCGGTGCCGCAACGCAATTGCTTTTCCAAGGTTTGGAAATTTACACTGCGCCCGCGATTTTCTATGGTGACCGAAGCACTCAAATAGGAAATTTATGAAATATAAACGCATTCTGCTCAAACTCAGCGGGGAAGCCCTGCAAAACCGCGCAAAAGGGCTGAGTATCGACCCCGACGTGATCGCCGCCATTGCCCGGCAGTTTAAAACCCTGATTGAAGAAGGCGCCGAAATCGCCGTCGTGGTCGGCGGCGGCAATATTTTCCGCGGGCTGGCCGGCGAAAAAGGCGGCACCGACCGCACCACCGGCGACTCGATGGGGATGCTCGCCACTGTCATCAACGCGCTGGCACTGCAGTCCGGCCTCGAAAACGCCGGCATCCAGACCCGCGTCATGACCGCCATCAGCATGCCGGCGGTGGCCGAACCGTTCATCCGGCGCAAGGCGATGCGCCACCTCGAAAAAGGACGGGTGGTCATTTTCGGGGCCGGCACCGGCAACCCCTATTTCACGACCGACAGCGCCGCCGCCCTGCGCGCCTCCGAAATCAACGCCGATGTGCTGATGAAAGCGACCAAGGTGGACGGGATCTACACCGCCGATCCGGTCAGCAACCCGGGTGCCACGCGCTATGACGGAATCACCTATGCCGAGGCCCTGAACAAACAGCTTAAAATCATGGATGCCGCCGCATTTTCCCTCTGCATGGAAAACGATATTCCGATTGTCGTGTTCAACTTTTTTGAAGAAGGCGAAATTCTGCGGGTGTTCCGGGGTGAGGACGCAGGAACGATTGTCAGCCACTGACGCAGCTCGAAATCCGAACTCCGAAAGACCCAAACCCAAACAAACAACTGCACTTCAAAAATAAAAACCAAATATTTCAACATTGTGGCTTCAGCCTTCTTTGAGTATTTGGGTGTTTCGTCATTCGAAATTTGCTAACAGGAGAAAATCATGGAATCCAGTACCGAAGTCTTATTGGCCGCCGAAGAAAAAATGGATAAATGCGTCGAATTCCTCCAGCACGAGCTGAGCGGACTGCGCACGGGGAAAGCCAGTCCGAGCCTGGTGGAAAACATCACCGTCGATTACTACGGCAGCGCCAGCCGCCTGCGCGACATCGCCAACATCTCCACGCCGGAACCGCGCCTGATCGTCGTCAGCCCCTTCGACCCGTCCTCACTGGGGACCATCGAAAAAGCGATCATCGCCGCCAACATCGGCATCACGCCGATGAACGACGGCCGCCTCATCCGCGTGCCGATCCCGGAACTGAGTGAAGACCGGCGCAAAGACCTGGTGAAGGTCGCCGGCCGCACCACCGAAGAGCAGCGCGTCGCGGTGCGCAACGTCCGCCGCGAAGCCAACGACCAGCTCAAGTCGCTCCAGAAAAACAGCAAAATCACGGAAGACGACCGCGATGAGAGTCTCGAAGAGATCCAGAAGCTGACCGATGCGCACATCAAGAAGATGGACGACATACTCAGCGCCAAAGAAGCCGAAGTCATGGAAGTGTAACCCTCTTCTTAATCTTACTCCTAATCCCAATCTTAACTCTCCACAGCAGATTAGGATCAAGAGAAAGAGTACGATTAAGACTGAAATGAAAAAGATTCTCATAGGAGTGAGCGGCGGCATTGCGGCCTACAAGGCCGCAGGCGTCGTCAGCGCGCTGAAGCAGGCCGGACAAGACGTGCAGGTGGCGATGACGCCTGCCGCCTGCCGCTTCGTCGCTCCGCTCACCTTTGCGGCCCTGTCGCAAAAAGAGGTGCGCACCGAGCTGTTCCCGTCAAATCCGACATCGGATAAAGGCCGGCTCTACCCGCACCTCTACCCCGCCACCGAGGCCGACCTCTTCGCCGTGCTGCCCGCCACCGCCGACATCATCGGCAAACTCGCCCACGGTTTCGGCGACGACATTGTTTCGGCCAGTGCGCTGTCGCTGAGCGCCGACTGCCCGAAACTCGTCTGCCCGGCCATGAACTCGCAGATGTGGGACAACCCGGCCGTGCAGGAAAACATCCGGACCCTGGAAAAACGGGGCTGGCGGCGCATCGGCCCGGAAGAGGGCCTGATGGCCTGCGGCACCACCGGTGCCGGGCGCATGGCCGAGCCCGCTGCGATTCTCGCAGCGATCAATCGATACATAACCTCCTGATCATACTCTTGCTCTTCATCGCAACCCTCTTATGGATGCGGATCATGAGCAGGATTATGAGTAAGATTAAGATGAAGAAGATATTAATTCTTTCCGGCCCAACGCACGAATATTTTGATCCGGTGCGCTTTATCGGCAACGCCAGCTCCGGGAAAATGGGCAAAGCCCTGGCCGAGGAGGCGCTTTCCCGGGGGCTGGACGTCGGTTTTATTTCCGGCCCGGTTCCCGACACGAATCTTCCAGACATTGGAAAACCTGTCACGCGCGTGACGAGCGCGCAGGAGATGCTGGCGGCCGCGCAGGCAGAATTCGGCACCGCCGACCTGATTGTTTTCGCGGCGGCGGTCGCGGATTTCCAACCCCTGGAAAAATCGGACGAAAAAGTTCCAAAGCTTGGAAAAAACATGTCGATCGAGCTGCGCCCGACGCCCGACATTGCCGCCACCCTGTGCGCGAACAAGCGGGACGGTCAGGTTGCCGTCGGCTTTGCGCTGCAGACGCACGACGGAGAAGCCAAAGCCAAAGAGAAGCTGGCGAAAAAAAATCTGGATGGTATCGTGCTCAATACGCCCGCCACCCTCGGGGCGGACAGCGGCCTGTTCACGTGGATCGATCCCCAAACCGTCGAGCCGTGGGGGCCGCTCGACAAAGCCGACTGCGCCAGGTATATTTTCGCGAAGATGATTGCCCCGGATGCGCCGGCCCGGCAGCGGGATCGCCCCTTCGACAAAGAATCATGAGGTTTTATGAAGCGTATTGCTGATTTTTTAACAAACAAGGACACCCTGTTCTGCAACTGGGTTGTGGTGCTGATCGGCCTGTGGGCGTTTCTGATTCCGCTGGGAAAAGGGGAGCAGGTTCCGGCGGGGATTCTGGCCGTGATGGGCCTGGTCGTTTTAATCCGCTCCGGCCGCGACGCGCTGCGCTCTCCGGCCGTGAAAGGATTTCTGCTTCTGATCGCGCTCTATCTGATACCGGTTCTGATCTCCATGACGGATGCCGTCTCCCTGAAATATCCGGGGCGGGTTTTTGTAACCGGCCTGCAGAGCGGATTTGCCGGACTGGCGATTGTTTTTGCGATTGAAAAGGATTCACGGACACTGAAGCGAATCACGCTCGTGCTGGCCGGGATCGTGCTGTTCTGGCTGGTCGATGCCGGAATTCAGGCGGTTTTCAGGCGGGATCTGTTCGGACACACCTGGGAGCTCGATCACCTGAGCGGGCCGTGGCGCAAAAAAACCCAGATGGGCTACTACTTCGGCCCGTTCAGCGCCATCCTGCTGATTGCGGCCCTGCAGAAAAAACTGAAACTGCCGGTGCTCTGGATTCTGTTTATTGCCGCCTCCGTGGTGGTGCTGCTGAACAACTGCCGCGGCGGATGGGTCATGTACGGAGTGGTTGCGGCGGTATTCGCCTGGAAAGCGTTCATTGCACCGCGCAAACATAAAGTTGCCTTCTGCGCCCTGCTGGCTTCGCTGCTGGGTGCAGTGCTGCTCAGCCTGTATGCCGCGTCCGAAACCTTCCGGACCCGCATGGATCAGACGCTGCTCGTGCTGGAAGGCGACAAACAGAGCATCAACGATGCGCTGACCTTCCGCGTCCCGATCTGGGAAGCCGCATGGGCCGGAATCAAAGATCACCCGATCAACGGGCACGGCGCCCGCAACTTCCGGGTCACCGGCGGCGACTACTGGCCGGATGGATATGAGGATGACGAATTCAACACCTCCTACCCCCACCAGAATGTGCTGGAATACGCCTACGGAACCGGCCTGATCGGGCTGGCCGGCCTGCTGGCCTCGTTTGTTCTGTGCATCCGCTGGTGGATTGCGGCAGATGCCGCCCGCAGAGACCGCGCGCTGGCCTACGGGCTGACGCTGCTGTCGCTCTACTTCCCGATCAATTCGCACAAAGCCCACTTCTCGTCCGAGCTGGCCGTTTCGCTGTGGATACTGATTGCGATTTACGCGGCCGCGATCCTCAGCCGTCCCGAACGCTCAGAAGCCTGATCGACCCCGTCCTGGCCTGAATTATTCACGCGACAAGTCTGGCAAACTGATCCCATCTCATTATTTGCCCGCCAAACACGCGAAAGCGCCTGCGGCGCACGCGAAAAATTTGAACAGAACCATCGCCAGGCTTCCCACAATATTTTTCGCGTGATTTCGCGTGTTTCGCGGTCTATCTCCCGCAAGCAGATCATTTTTATGAATAGATCAGGCTAGAGTGCCGCATCCGCCCGGAACGGAATTGGCGGAAATCAAAGCACGGCGTCCGCCTGCTGGCTGACATACTCGGGAATCAGTTCAACCAGCTTGGCTTTGATGGCCTCCGCGTCGTAGCGGACGGCCAGCGCCTTGAGTTCGTCGAGCTCGCGCTCCAGCCAGGCCAGGTCCACCCCGTTTTCGGGGCGCAGCACCATAATCTTTTCGTTGCGGGTCGGGACGATGCCCTCGCCTTCGGTAATCAGCTCTTCGTACAGCTTTTCGCCGGGCCGCAGGCCGGTGAATTCGATCTGGATATCCGTATCCGGATCTTTGCCGGAGAGCCGGATCAGGTCGCGCGCCATATCGACGATTTTGACCGGGGTCCCCATGTGAAGAATAAAAATCTCACCGCCCTCGCCCAGCGTACCGGCCTGCAGAATCAGGCGCGATGCCTCCGGGATGGTCATGAAATAGCGGGTGATCTCCGGATGGGTGATGGTAACCGGCCCGCCGCGTTCAATCTGGCGGCGGAAGAGCGGAACCACCGAACCGGAGGAGCCGAGCACATTGCCGAAGCGCACCGCCATAAAGACGGTTTTCGATTCTTTGGAGATCGCGTGCAGGATCAGCTCCGTCATCCGTTTGGTGGCCCCCATCACATTGGTCGGCCGGACCGCCTTGTCGGTCGACACCAGGACAAAGCGTTTCACGCCGGCGGCATCGGCGCATTTCATCGTCGTGCAGCTGCCGATCACGTTGTTGAGAATCGCCTCCCACGGGTTGATTTCCATGAGCGGCACATGTTTATAAGCGGCCGCATGAAAGACGGTGAACGGCCGGTATTTTTCGAACACGCGTTTCATGACCGACTCATTCTGAACGCGGGCAATCACCGGCACCACCGCCGTGAAACCGTGCAGGTTCTGCAGTTCCATCTGAATATTAAACAGGTTCTCCTCTCCGGCATCGACCAGCACCAGCCGCTCGGGGTCAAACCGGATAATCTGGCGCACCAGCTCGGATCCGATCGACCCGCCGGCACCGGTCACCAGCACGGTTTTTCCCTCGAGATACTGCGCCACGGCCGGATGCTCCAGCTCCACCGGCGGCCGGCCCAGCAGGTCTTCATAGTCGACATCGCGCAGCTCTTTGAGCGAGACCCGGCCATCGGCAATGCTGCCGACGGTTGGAATCCGCTTGAAAGGAACTCCGGCTTCCTCGCAGATCTCAATCACCCGGCGCATGCCGACTCCGTCCACATTGGCCATGGCGATCAGAACCAGCTCGGCCTGATACTTTTCCACGGCGGCATTGAGCTGATTGACACCGCCGAAAACGGGAACCCCGTGCATCGAACGGTGTTTTTTCCGGGGGTCGTCATCCAGATAGCAGGCAATTTCGTAGGGGGCGCCGGGGTCCACGGCCAGCTCGCGCAGCAGGTGTTCGCCGCAATAGCCCGCGCCGATCACCACAACCCGCACGCGGCGTTTCCTTTTTGTATCGGAGCTCCACTTGAACGGGTTGACCATGCGTCCTTTGGAGCGGAAGGCGAAAAACTCCCGCACGGCGATGCGCAGGCCGGCGGCAAACACAAAGGTGAAGATGGCGTCCAGCAGGTAGATCCCGCGCGAAAAGTCCTGGAAATGGAAGCGGTAGGCAATGAAGGAAGTAATCAGCAGCGAGGAAACCGCCACAGCCAGTGCGATTTTGCGCATATCGCGCAGGTTGGTGTAGCGCCACATGCCGCGGTAGAGCCCCATCAGGAAAAATGCGATCAGTTTGAGCGGAACTATATACGGCAGGGACCGCCGAATCTGGCCGTGAAATTCCGGAGTATAATCGACCGATTCAAAAAAATCGAACCGCAGCGCGTAGGCCAGCCAGAGCGCCAGCGCCACGCTCAGCGCATCGGCCATCAGCATGAAATAAAAGGTTGGATTCTTATATTGAAAACGCATGCATCATGGTTTGTTTTTCCACCCTGCCGGTCAATGCTTTTCGTCAACAGGGTTAATGCGAAACGCCGTCGCGGCGCAGCACGTTGACAAAGGTCAGGATCAGAATTTTCAGGTCCATGCCAAACGACCGCCGGGCCAGATAGTCCGCATCCAGGTCCACTTTTTCGGGAATCGGCAGTTCGTCGCGCCCGTTAACCTGGGCCCAGCCGGTAATGCCCGGCACCAGGCGGTGCACGCCTTTTTCTGTCCGCAGCGCGATCAGATCGTCCTGATTGAACAGTGCGGGGCGCGGGCCGACCAGCGACATGTCCCCCGTCAGCACATTTAAAAACTGCGGCAGTTCGTCCAGGCTGGTTTTGCGAAGAAGGCCGCCGATCGGCGTCAGGTATTTGGCGGGATCCCCCATCAGGTGCGTGGCCACGTGCGGCGTATCGATGCGCATGGTGCGGAATTTAAACATCCGGAAAATGCGATTGTTCTTCCCGACCCGGTCTGAAACATGAAAAACCGGCCCGCTGGATGTCAGCCTGACCGCCAGCGCGACCGCCAGAAACACCGGGGACAGCAGCACCAGGCTCACCCCCGAAACCAATACATCAAAAACTCTCTTCATGAACGTCCTCTGTTTTTCCGATCTGTCGATTTCAAGTAATCCTTTACCGTCAGCTCCAGGCCGGCGTCCATTGTAAACGGAGGCCGCCACCCCAGAACCTGTTTGGTGAGCGAAATATCAAGCCGCAGCGACCCGCAAACCCTGGCGATTTCTCCCGACCGACCGGTCACCATCCCCGCCAGGCGCAGCCAGGATGCAGGCACCCGAAACAACCGGATCGGGCGCCCCATTTTCCCGGCCAGACTGCGCAATAAATCGGGCGTCGAGATGTCGCGGTCATCCGACACCAGAAAAATACGGTTTGCCGCCGCCGGATGCGTCAGACAGGTCTGCACCAGGTCGCACAGGTTGCCGACAAACACCGGACTGCGCAGATTGCGGACCCCGCCGAGCGGAAGCGGCAGCCCGGAGGCCGCCAGCTTCATCAGCCGCAGAAAGTTCGCGCCGACGCCCGGCCCGTACACCAGCGGCGGACGGATGATCACCTGTTCCATGCCGGTTTCCGAACTGATGCGCACCAGTCCCTTTTCGGCCTCGAATTTTGAATAGCCGTAGGCATCGTGCGGATTCGGGCTGTCGAGAGCGGAAAACGGATGCCCCCCGGAGGTCAGACCGTGCACCGCGATTGAACTGAGAAAGATGAACCGCGAAACGCCGCTGCGCGCCGCCTGCTGCGCCAGATTGAGGGTTCCCTCCACGTTGACCGTCTGAAACTCCGTCATGGGGTCGACCGATGCATCATTGAGCATGTGCACCCGCGCCGCCGCATGCACCACCCCGTCAACGCCCTGAAGCGCCTCCGACCAGTCGGTGTCACCGCAGATTGAACCGACCGCCACCGCGCCCGGTGCCGGATTGCGGACCGCCCGTACCACGTCGAAGCCGGAGCGGGTCAGCACCTCGCACAAATGCTGACCGACGAACCCGTTTGAGCCTGTCACCAAAACCTTCAAACCAACCTCCTCACCCGTTGAGCTTTCTCTTGCGTGCCACATGCACCCGCAGCGTGATCACAAAGAACACAATGGCAAATGCCAGCCCGCCGAACACCACGCCGGGGAACCCTCGCAGCCAGGCCCCGCCCAGATAGAACAGGCAGGACAGCAGTGCCGACAGGCCGCGCACCGGAATCATGACCCGGGTGCTGGTTCCGCTGTAGACCGACAGCAGCAGCTGCTGGGCCACCGCATAGATTCCGCCGCTGAGCAGAATCCAGGGGAATGCCCAGAACCCGGAACTGTACCCGCTGTCCACCAGCAGCGAGCAGACCGGCCTGCCGACCAGCAGCGCCGCGCCAAACCCGGCCAGAATAATACCCAGCACGAGCAGTGAAACCCGCTCATTGATCACCAGAGTCTGCAGGGACTGCTGCCGGTCGCTGCCGTCGCCGCTCTTCTTGTACAAAACCGGCGCGAGAAAGCCGGCCAGAAACTTCGAAAAGTGGATCATCGGCGAATAGGAAATCTGATAGAGCGCAAAATAGACCCCGACCTCCTCCAGTGAACAGAACGCCTGCAGGGCCCAGCGGTCGGCAAACATCTGCAGCCAGAAAAGAAGTCCCGCGGCCACCATCGGCCAGAAATAGCGGAAAAACTCCTCCGTGCGGTCCGCGCCGGACGGCCGGGCCGACCAGTTCTTTAAAATCAGCTTCCGGGCCCAGACCCATTCGGAAACAATCACCGCGCTGACCGCGGCCAGGAACCCGGTCATCACCACGCCGGCATGATTCCGCCACAGCAGAAGCAAACCGAACGCCGCCAGAAAGCGGCCCCACTCATAAAAACACTGATGCGCGCTTACATTTTTGCGGTTGCGCGCGCCGGTATGCAGGGAAAACGCCAGCGTATGAATCGTCAGGGCGCCGCCGAAGAGCACCGTCATGGTCCAGAGCAGAATCCGGTCGGGGTCAAATCCCATCGACCAGACCGCACCGGCCAGCAGCAGTGCCGACACCACTGTCAGCAGAGTCACGCCGGTAAAACAGCGGCGCAGGGCCCGCCAGTACCAGTCCGCCGCCCCGTCCTTCTGTGCGATGGAAAAAAAGCGGATCACGCCTTCGCCGCCGCCGATCCCGAATGAATAGACCATCCCCAGCGCCATGCTCACAGCCAGCGCCAGCCGGCCGTACTCCCCGGGAGTCATCACCGACGTCAGCAGCCGCACCCCGGCAAGCGTTCCGAGGGTCGACAGTCCGATCCCGGCCGCCACCCAGAACGCCTCGCCGCTCAGCCTCTTAAAAGAAGGATGACGGATAACTTTCGATAAAACCTTCATTATTCAACCACTTCTGCCCCTATTGGGCTTAATCCAACCTGAGCAGTCAAAAATCGTTTGTTGTATTCAACATCTGACTTTTCATTCGCTGCCAGCAGCCCCATGCAGGTCTTTCTTTATTTCCTCAAATGCCTGCTCTGCGGTCTCGTCTGTCCGCACGTCCCTGACAATCCATGCCCCGCCGGAGTCAGACCCTGAATAAACAACATAATCAACACGGCCGGTAAAAGGATTTGTCCCGATAATATCTGCAGGGAAAGGAATAACCGTCCGCGTCAACCCCTTTCCGAAAAGTGCATATTCGTTCTTATTTTCGGGGAACCTGACACCGACAACAGCCTGCAGGGGCACCTTTTTTTCATAGCTGAGGATATTGGAAAGGCCGCCCAGATTCGCAGTCATCTGCTGCTCCCGGGTCATATTAAAAACAGACGCGGTTTCATGCTCGCCGTTCAAGCAGGAAATCAGAGGCCGGTTGGGTCTTAAAACGACAGCACAAACAGCCGTCAAACAGGCCAGTGCAACAACGACAGAAACATAACCTCTGATGGTTCGCCAGCGTGCGTTCCACGCAAAAGACAGCATGGGCAGAGAGAAAAGCGCCAGTTGAATAAAGTAACGTCCACGCCATGGATCGTACGGCCCGCCCCATGCCTGACAGAAAACAAACAAGACGGTTGCCAGGCAAAACGGCAAGAAGCGAGACCACTGATTTCGTCTAAACAAGCCAAAGATCCAACATGGAAAAACGAGAGCAAATCCTGCAATCCCCCAATAACTGATGTCTTCATGGGCCGTGCAATCTTTCCCGTAACTAAACCCGTAAATTGAATCATGCGACTGCTTCAAATCGATCCCTGCCCGCTCAATCTTTTTCCGGGGGATTCGGCGCAGTGAGTCATGCGCCTTGGCGATCCAGGGTGATGGAAACGGGCACTCAAGCGCCAAAGAGTCCATACCATAGCGCAGAAAATTCCGCCCAGCACTCTTTGCGACATATCGCAAAGGCTTCCCTTTAAATGTATGGTGTTCTCTCACCTGTTCGGATCCAAGAGGGTGGCCGTAAAGCTTCAAATTGTCTATATAGCCTGATGGAAAAACAACAACGACAGCTAACGCTCCCGGCAAAACTGCGCGGATCAACCAGGTCGGCCATCGGCTGCGGAATGTGCCATCCTTCCAAGACGTTAGTCCCGTCGAAACGAACACCCAGGCAGCGATCACTGCAATCGATGGAACAGCTAAAGCAAAGGAGGCCTTGGTGCCGGCGGCCAGCCCCGCAGCCAGTGAACATGGAATCAACGTCCTCCAGACCGCGCCCTGGCGGAACGCCATCAGACTGCACAGAACACAGGCAACCAGAGCGGTGATAAACAGATCATTGTTAGGCATAGAAGCCTGCAGCAAAACTTCAACCAGCAGCCCGAAAATCAGCGCCACAAACAGTGAAACACCTCGACGGTTGAACAACCCGCGGCACAGGCCATAGAGCGCCAGCATCGCAATCCAGTACGACGAAAACTGGAGCAGTTGAAACAGGTTCTCATTTCGTCCCGAAACCAGAAAGATCCACGCTTGAATCACAGAAGAAACTTTAGGATGCATCGTCTGTGCCCAATAGTTGGCAGGATATGGATGCAAATTCCCATTCTGCAGATAATAAGCAACCCTCGGTAAATGATAGGTTAAGGAATCCCAGTGATGAGGTGAGCAAAACCATACAATAGTGCCGTTGGCAATTCCCAGAAAGACACAAGTCAACAGGGGTGCAGCAAGCAGTGTTTTCCGGTAAAGATCGAGGTTCTGCCAGGATCTCCAAAACCTTCTACCCGGCAAAGGCGTCAGAAAAAAACGACCATATTTTTTTGCAGCTGTTAGCAGGGGGACAGCCATTACCAACTGTACAGGCACCCAGAACCGGAGATGGCCGAACTGATCAAAAAAAGACGCAATATATCCGGTCATCACAACCAGAAACAAGGCCGACAACCAGAACGAAATCAGGTTAAAAGTCCACCCTTTCAGTCGCAGCAACCCACACAGAGATGCCGCAGACAGAACAACCAGAAAAATGCTACCTACCTCCAACATAAACAAATTCCTTTTTTCCAACTCGTCAAACAGTAAAAATTTCACTTCGCAGTGATCATTTTTATGCGTTGAGCATCTTTCGGGCGGAGCGCCGGTAAATCCAGCCGGTCACCGGCGCGGGCAGAATGCGCACCGCGAGCCGCAGCAGCGGCCAGATCATAGCGGGATGAATCCCCTTCAGCCGGTAAATGCCTTTGATGAAAATCCGGAACTCCACCAGGCCGACCGGCAGGTTGCGGCGCAGCACCAGCTCATCGGACACCCGGAACAGCAGCACGGGCGCGCGCAGGTTGGCCATCGGCACATCCAGCGCGACCGCCCGGAACCACAGCTCAATGTCCTGCCGCAGCGGAAAGGCCTCGTTGTACACCCCGACCCGCCCGAAAAAAGAGCGGCGGAAGCAGACCGTCGAATGCGCAAAGGGATTGGCCTTCAGGATATATTTTTTCATGGCGGCCGTGTCGGCCGGATAGGTGCGCAGCAGCCCCATCTGCTCCGGCGTGTCGCGGAACTCCTGAATGGAACTGCCGCACAGCAGAACCTCCGGATGCCGGTCGAGAAAAGCGGTCTGCGTTTCCACCCGCTCCGGCAGACAGATGTCATCGGCGTCGAGCCGCAGCACAAATTCCTCATCCCCGAGCGCGGCAATCACGGCATTCAGCGCGCAGGCCAGTCCGCGGTTTTCCGGGAAGCGGATCAGGCGATGGATAACCGGCTCATATTCATCGAGGCAGGCATCCAGCTCCGGGGTCAGCGGTCCGTCCGCGCAAATATAAATATTGGCCGGTACCGTCTGGCTCCGCATCGACTCCAGCGCCTGCCGCAGCCAGTCGGCGCGGTCTTTGCGGTAGACACTCATGATGAACGCGGCCTTATGCATGCTGCGCCAGCTCCCGGTAAATTTCCTGATAGCTCTCCGAGGTCCCCCGGGCGGAAAAAACCGATTCCGCCGCCGCCCGCGCCGCCGCGCGCCGCGCCGGATCGCTCACAAACTGCCGGAAGCATTTCGCCAGGGCATCGTCATCTCCCTCCCGGAACAGCTGGACGCTGCCGGCAGCCCGCTCGGCCAGTTCCCCGTGCGGCGGAATATCCGACAGGACGCACGGCAGTCCGCAGGCCAGAGCCTCCAGCACCGCATTCGGGAACCCCTCCGCCTGCGAGGCAGAAACAAACCCGTCGGCGGCCCGCAGCCAGTCGCCGACGTTGTCCACCCGGCCGGCCAGCACGATGCGGACATCGCCGTTCGCCGCGGCGCGGCAGTCCGCCTCCAGCGGTCCGCCGCCCAGAAAAACCAGCTTCGCATTCGGAGCCGCCGCCGCTTTAAACGAACGGATCACGGCCAGCGGATCTTTGCGCTCCGACAAATGTCCCACGCTGACCCAGACCGTCTCGTCCGCGGCAAACCCGAGATTTTTGCGAAGGATGGAAACCTCCGCCTCCGACCCCGGAGTCCACACCTGCGTATCGACCCCGTTACAAATCGTCCGCGCTTCAACCCCGAAAACATCCTTCAGGTTCCAGCTGACCGCGGCGGACACGCCGACCGGCGCGGCAATCCGCCGCAGCGCACTCACATGCGAGCGCGCCATCCAGAACCCGCGCAACGCGCCGTAGGTCATCGAAAAATCCAGCTGCGGAAAGTTGCGGACGCTGCAGACGCCCTTCCACTCATCGCACAAACCTGCGGCCAGACAGTCCGCGCGCACCCCCTGCGTATGCAGCACATCCGCCTGTCTCTGCTGAAGCAGAAGCCGCAGCTTCCCGCGCGCCATCAGAATACCCGCCGCCCGCGAAAGATCCAGGCTGACCACCTCAATCCCGGCCTGCTCAAACTGCGGTTTCACCGAGTCCGCTGATTCGGGCGACAGCGTAATCACCAGCGGCGCGAACTGCTTCCGATCCAAATAGCGGATGATATTGCGCAGCTGATTGCTCGGCCCGCAGCGCTTGAGAGTCGACACAACGTAGGCCACTCGGATCATGACGTCTCCTCCAGAACCGCACGGTAAACCGACTCCACATCACGCACAAAAGAGGCCGGACTGAATTTTTCGGCAACCGTTTTGAGCCCGGCCGGAATCAGCCGTGCACGGAGCGGCGCATCGGACAACAGCCGCTCGATCGCGGCCGCCAGCCCGTCCGGATCGCCCGGCTCCACCAGCAGGCCGTTGACCTCCGGCTCCACAATCTCGGGCATGCCGCCGGTGCGGCTGCCGATCACCGGTGTACGGACCGCCATGCCCTCGAGCAGCGTCAGCCCCAGCGGCTCCTCGCGCGACGGCAGTACCAGCACATCCGAAGCGGCAATCAGCGAACAGGCGTCGGGGCGCCAGCCGGTGAACACCACGCGCCCGCCGAGGCCCAGCCGGGCCGCCAGTTTTTCCAGCGCCTGGCGCCGCTTTCCGTCGCCGACCAGCAGCAGCACCGCGTTCGAAGAGCGTTCATCCAGCCGGGCAAAGGCCCGCAGCAGCACATCCTGGCCCTTGATGTGTATCAGGCGGCCGACGCAGCAAACCACCGGAGCGCCCTGCGGCACCCCGAACAAATCCTTTACATCGGCGGGAGCGGCATCCGGAGTGGTCATGGCGTGATACAGCACGTCGATCCGCTCCAGGCCCAGCCCGTTCCAGTAGGTCCGGCAGGCCTCCGAATTGGCAATCATTCTCCGCACCGTCCGGTTCACCCGTCCCGCCAGGGCGGGCGTCAGCCCGCGACCGATGCACGACTGCAGATGCGCCGCCACCGGAACCCCCAGCTTTTCCGCCAGGAAAACAGCAAACAGATCGCGGTTGACCTGCGTGTTGAGCACCAGCAGATCCACCGCCTCCTCGCGGATGATTTTCTGAATGGAACGGGCCGCGCGCGCATGAACCAGCGGCTCATACCAGGCACGGACCGCGGGCACGAGCTGGGTGACGGCCCGCTGCAGCACCCGCATCAGCAGATAGAGCCAGGCGGGACGGCAGCTGAACAAAGGATCGGGAAGAACTGACACAGGAACCCCGAGCGCCTCAAACTCGTCCATGCAGCGCGGACGGTTGAAACAGACAATCACCGGGCGGAACAAATGGCGATCCATCTGCCGGACCAGCGTCATCAGAACCACGAACGACCCGCCGTCCTGTGTCCCCGTCTCCAGAAATAAAATTGTCTTCGGCCGATCCATCATCGGAAAAACATATCCCATTCCTGCCCCCGCTTCCAATCATTGCTTGCGGGAAACCCGCCGGCCTCCCGTCCGCCGGGCGGTCCAGGGCCGGCACGCCGGCGGTGATACGGGTTTGCCCCGGCAAACCACTCGGCTGAACGTGACAGCAGAATGCATTTCGACCCAATAACACATTAAAAATGGAACAAATTTGACGAATGGATGCGCAAAAACTAACCTGATACCACATTAGCGCCCGACCCTATACAGGCAGGCGGCGCACGGAATACTCGGCGGGGCCCGCGCGCAACGCCGGACAAAGGAGAAAACAAACATGCCATTGCGCCGGGACCGAATCGTTTGGGAACTCAGAGTGATTGTCACTCTGGTGTCGGTTTCATTCGTGCTCTACATGATTCACCTGACCTGGTTTCGGGACCTGCATCACATCTGGCTCTGGAGCTTTACCAGCCTGGCGTTCCTTCCGATTTCCGCCCTCTTCGTCACCCTTCTGATCAACCGCGTTCTTTCGGCGCGGGACAAGGCACTGCGCCTCGACAAGCTCAACATGCTGATCGGCCTGTTTTTCAGCAGGCTCGGCAACGAGCTGCTGCTGCGTTTCTCGGATGCGGACCCGGACGACCAGTACCTGCGCAACCACTTCGGCTCGCCGAAACCGTGGTCCCGGCTGCAACCCAAACAGGCCCAGACTATTCTGAACGCACATCGCTTCGGCATTGACATCACGCGCAACGAACTGGCGCAAATGAAGACGTTCCTCATCCCGCACATGGACTTCCTCATGAGGCTGATGGAGAACCCGAACCTGCTTGAACACGAAAGCTTTACGCAGCTGCAGCGGGCGGTTTTTCACCTTGCGGAAGAGCTGTCCTACCGGGAGGATCTCGAGTCGGTACCCGCCGCGGATATTCAGCATCTGTGCGGGGATATCGAGCGAGTGTATTCACTCATCACCCGGGAATGGGTGCTGTATATGATCTTTCTGAAGCGCAATTTCCCGTATCTCTTCTCGCTGGCGGTGCGAATGAATCCGCTGGACCGGTCCGCGTCGGCCTCGCTTGCTGACAAGCAGCCGCCGCCCGCCAAGGCGGCCGAGGCACCGGCCGAGAACGCGTCCGAGAGAGCCCGATAGAGGATTGCGGCCTTCCGGCGACCGGCAAAACGGTCATTGGGCGGAGCGCTCCGAACCGCTCGTTTGCGCACGGAACACTTTTTCCAAACATTGGAACTTTTCGGCTTGATTTTTCCAAGGCTTGGAACCGCACGGCAAACCGGTAAAATTTGCTTGTTTTCCTGCTGTTTTTTCGTGTTTTTTGCCCCCTTTTTAGTCGCTCCGGCCGGCGCATTTCTATAAGGTGTCTTCTTTGCGATTTGACGAGAAAAAGGAGACCTATGTCTAACAACAAAAACGCCGCCAACAACCCGGATTCCAAGGGCTATGGCGCCGATCATATTACCGTTCTGGAAGGCATCGCCGCCGTCCGCAAACGCCCCGCCATGTACATCGGCGACACCGGCACCCGGGGGTACCATCACTGTGTCTATGAGGTCGTCGACAACTCAATCGACGAAGCGCTCGCCGGCTACTGCTCCAACGTGGAAGTCTGCATCAACGACGACGGGTCACTGAGCGTGACCGACGACGGCCGCGGAATTCCGGTGGACATGCACAAAACCGAAGGCAAGCCCGCCGTAACGGTTGTGCTGACAGTCCTCCATGCCGGAGGAAAATTCGACTCCGACACCTACAAAGTGTCCGGCGGACTGCACGGGGTCGGCGTTTCCTGTGTGAACGCCCTCTCTGAATGGCTGGAAGTGGAAGTCAAGCGCGACGGCTTTATCCACCACCAGCGGTTTGAAAAAGGGGTCGAAGTGACCGAGCTGGTGAAAATCGGTAAAACATCCGAAACCGGCACCAAGGTGACCTTTCACCCCGACATGAGCATCTTCACACACGAGGGCGGCTTCCAGTGGGACACGCTCTCCGCCCGCCTGCGCGAACTGGCCTTTCTCAACCGCGGCGCAAAAATCACGCTCAAAGAAGACGCCACCGGACGCGAAGAAATCTTCCAGTACGAAGGCGGCATCCGGGAGTTTGTCCAGCATCTCAATAAAAACAAAGCACCGATGCACCCGGATGTGATTTATTTTGAGCGCGAAAAAGACGGCGTCACCGTGGAAATCGCCATGCAGTACTCCGATGCCTACAACGAAACCATCTTTTCGTTCGCCAACAACATCAACACCATCGAGGGCGGCACCCACCTCTCCGGCTTCCGCTCCGCGCTGACCCGCACGGTGAATGCCTACGCAAAAAACAACAAACTGATCAAAGATGACAAGCAGGCGATGGGCGGCGACGACATCCGCGAGGGCATCACCGCCGTCATCAGCGTGAAAATTCCCGATCCGCAGTTTGAAGGGCAGACCAAGACCAAGCTCGGCAACGGCGAGGTCGAGGGCATTGTTCAGCAGGTCGTCAACGAAGAGCTGGGCACCTATTTCGAGGAAAACCCGACCGTCGCCCGCACGATTATCGACAAGGCCGTTGTCGCGGCGCGCGCGCGCAGCGCGGCGCGCAAGGCGCGCGATCTTGCGCGGCGCAAGGGCGCGCTTGAAAGCGGCGGCCTGCCCGGCAAGCTGGCCGACTGCTCCAGCCGCGACCCGGCCCGCACCGAACTGTTCATTGTGGAGGGTGACTCCGCCGGCGGCTCCGCCAAACAAGGCCGCGAGCGCGAGTTCCAGGCCATTCTTCCGGTCAAGGGGAAGGTCATCAACGTGGAGAAAGCCCGCCTCGACAAGGTGCTCAGCAACGACGAGATCCGCACCATGATCACCGCCATCGGAACCGGCATCGGCAACGATGATTTCGACATCGAAAAGGCGCGCTACCACAAGATCATCATCATGACCGATGCCGACGTCGACGGGGCCCACATCCGCACGCTGCTGCTGACCTTCTTCTACCGCCAGATGCCGCAGCTCGTGGAGCACGGCTACATCTATATTGCCCAGCCGCCGCTCTACAAAGTGACCCGCCGCAAACGCGAAGAATATGTCGAGAGCGACGCGCACCTGACGAAAATCCTGCTCGACCTCGGTGCCGACGGACTGCTGCTCGAAAAACCCGACGGCAGCCAGCTGCTCGACACCATGGGGCTGCGCGACCTGCTCGAAAGCCTCGTCGCCATCGAAGAGATTGCCGACAAGCTCCGCCGCCGCGGCATTCGGCTCGAAGACTTTCTCCGCCACCGCAATCCGGAAACCGGCGCCTTCCCGGCCTACCACGCCATCATTGACGGCGTGAACGGTGAACCTGAAATGCGCTACGCCGCCGACGAAACCGAACTGCGCGCGATCATTGCCGAGGCCGAAGCCAAACTCGGCGGCGTCGAAGTGGAAGACGCCGACGCCGAACCGACCGCGCACAACGTCCGCTACAAGGAGCTGACCACCGCCCGGCCCCTGGCCAAGGTGATTGAAAAGCTGACCGCCGCCGGCTTCGAGCCCGAGCAGCTGCGCAATGCCGACGAGCCGCAGTTCCAGCTCAACGACAAGGGTGCGAAAATCCCGGCCGCATCTCTCATGGACCTGCTGACGAACATCCGCGATCTCGGCAAAAAAGGCATGAGCATTCAGCGCTACAAAGGTCTGGGGGAAATGAACCCGCAGCAGCTGTGGGAAACCACCCTCGACCCGGCCTGCCGCCGCATGACCAAAGTGGTGCTCGAAGACGCGGTGAAAGCCGATGAGATGTTTACGATCCTGATGGGCGACGACGTGCCGCCGCGCCGCCAGTTCATCGAAGACAACGCCCTCAACGTCACCAATCTCGACATTTAACAAAATAATTAACCACAAAATGCACAGAACACACAAAACTGGACATAGAATCTGCACCTTTTGTGCCCTTAGGAATTTTGTGGTTAAAAAATTTCTGAACGGTAAAAAATGGGGCTCATAAAATGAAAATCGAAGTAAAAAAAGATGGCGACGGATACCTTGCAAAAGTTCGAGGCCGGAAAAATCTGTTTGCGTATGGTTTGTCTGAGAAAGAAGCTCTGCTGGAGCTCAGCAACGTTGTTGAAATGGTAATGGACTACCACCTGGAGCAAATCGAGGTGGAACGAAAAGTTCGTAACCAGCTGCAGGAAGCCGCCCATGCCGTATAAGTTCAAAGAGATCGAAAAATGTCTGCGAAAACTGGGCTATAAAATAGTCAGGCAAAAAGGTTCGCACGTTTTGTTCTCAAACGGAGAGACCGTATTCCCCGTACCAAACCATGGCGGAAAAGACATCTCACCGGGCGTTGAAAAACAGATTATAAAACTTATAGAGCTTACAAAAAACGAATTTAGAGACCTTATTTGACAATGACACCCGACATGACAAGCGACGCGATTAAGCGATTAAGCGCCGCATCAGGACAAATTCCAAACTTCGGAACCTGTGCCTAACACTCGGCAAAGCGCACCCGCTTATCGTCAAAAAAACTCTATACAATACAATTTCACTAAGAAGGACACCTAAATGGAAAACACGAACGAACGAATTGATCTGATCAATATTGAAGATGAGATGCAGCGCGCCTACATCGACTATTCGATGTCGGTGATTGTCGGGCGCGCCCTGCCCGACGCGCGCGACGGACTCAAACCCGGCAACCGGCGCATTCTCTATGCGATGAAAGAGCGCGGATGGACGCATTCCAAAGCGTACGTCAAATGCGCGAAGGTCGTCGGGGAAGTCATCGGTAACTACCATCCGCACGGGGACACCGCCGTCTACGACACCATGGTTCGCATGGCCCAGGAGTGGGCCATGCGCGGCATGATGATCGAGGGACAGGGAAACTTCGGTTCGATTGACGGCGACCGCGCGGCCGCCTACCGGTACACGGAGTGCCGCCTGCAGCCGCTGGCCGAGGAAATGCTGGCCGATATCGACAAGAACACCGTCGACATGCGCCCCAACTTCGACGAATCGCTGCTCGAGCCGTCCGTCCTGCCCGCCCGCATCCCCAACCTGCTGGTGAACGGATCGACCGGGATCGCCGTCGGGATGGCCACCAACATCCCGCCGCACAACCTCGGTGAAGTGGTCGACGGCACCATTCACCTGATCGACAACCCGGACGCGTCCGTTGAAGACCTGTGCGAATACATCAAGGGCCCGGACTTCCCGACCGGCGGCATGGTCTACGGACTGAGCGCCGTCCGCGATTTCTACACCACCGGCCGCGGCAAAATCAAAATGCGCGGCAAGGCGGAAATCGAAGAAAATGAAAACGGCAAGGCCCGCATCATTATCACCGAAATCCCCTACGCGCTGAACAAAACCCTGCTGATCCAGAAGATGGTCCACCTCGTGCGCGACAAGATTCTCGACGGCATCTCCGACATCCGCGACGAGTCCGGCAAGGAAGGCATCCGCCTGGTGGTCGAGCTCAAGCGCAACGCCGTGCCGCGCGTGATGCTCAACTCCATCTATAAATACACGCAGATGGAATCGACCTTCGGGTCCATCATGCTGGCCATCGACAAGGGCAAGCCGCGCATCATGAACCTCAAGGAGGCGCTGCAGTGCTTCATCGACCACCGCTTTGAAGTGGTCACCCGCCGCACGCAGTTCGATCTCGACAAGGCCGAGGCGCGCGCGCACATCCTCGAAGGCTTCCTGATCGCCATGGACAACATGGATGAAGTGGTCCGCATCATCCGCGACTCCAAAAACCGCGACGAAGCCCAGGAGCGCCTGATGGAAAAATTCGGTTTCAGCGAAATCCAGGCCAAGGCCATCCTCGACATGCGCCTGTACCAGCTGACCGGCCTGGAGCGCGACAAAGTTGAAAGCGAATATGCGGAGCTCAAAAAGCTGATGGAATACCTCGAAGACCTGCTGGCCCATCCGGCCAAGATCTTCGGCGTCATCAAAGAGGACCTCGAACAGATTCGCGCCAAATACGGCGATGTCCGCCGCACCGAGCTGTGCATCAATGAGGGCGAAATCAACATGGAAGACCTCATCGCCGATGAGCCGTGCGTGATTACGCTTTCAAACACCGGCTATATCAAGCGC
This sequence comes from Tichowtungia sp., assembly GCA_041584215.1. GTDB lineage: Bacteria > Verrucomicrobiota > Kiritimatiellia > Kiritimatiellales > Tichowtungiaceae > Tichowtungia. The sequence goes on from JBFHEM010000024.1 coordinate 32,674, forward strand.
GTCCCGACCGACACCTACCGCCAGCAGCGCCGCGGCGGCAAGGGCGTCATCGGCATGTCCACCAAAGACGAGGACTTCGTGGAGCACATCTTCAGCGCCTCGACGCACGACTACCTGCTCTGCTTCACCGAAGCGGGCCGCATGTACTGGCTCAAAGCCTACTACGTGCCGGAAGGCACCCGCCAGAGCCGCGGCCGTTCGCTCGCCAACGTGCTGGAAATGGCGCCCGACGAAAAACTCGCCGCCATCCTCTGCGTGCGCGAGCTCGACGACGACACGCACAACCTCATCATGGCCACCAGAAAAGGGATCGTGAAGAAAACCGTCCTTTCGGCCTACAAGAACGTGCGCGCCGCCGGCATCAATGCCATCAACATTGATGAAGGCGACCAGCTGATCGGCGTCAAGCTGACCTCCGGAGAAGACGAAATCATCCTCAGCATGAAGAACGGCAAGGCGATCCGCTTCAAGGAAACGGACGCCCGCCCGCTGGGCCGTGTTTCGCGCGGGGTCAAAGGCGTCACGCTCACCGGCGACGACGAGGTCGTCACCATCGAGATTGTCGACACCGAATCGACCATGATGGCGATCACCGAAAACGGCTATGGCAAACGGACGAGCTTTGACGAATACCGTCTGCAAAGCCGCGGCGGCAAAGGCATCATCAGCATCCAGACCACCGAGCGCAACGGCTCGGTCATCAGCGCGCATGCGGTGCACGATGAACACCGTCTGATGCTGATCTCCGAGTGCGGACAGATGATCTGCATCGGGGCGAACGACCTGCGCGTGATCGGCCGCAACACCCAGGGGGTGCGCCTGTTCAACCTCAAGGAAGGCGACAAACTCGTCTCCGCCGCCGTCCTCGACCCTGAGGAAGAAACGGACGAAGTGGTTGAAGGTGCAGAGAACACAGAAGCGTCCACAGAGACTCCAGAAGCGCCCTCCGCTGACGAAACAACTGAATAAAGTGGGACAGGCATCTTGCCTGTCCATCCATGCACCGCAGACAGGCTGGAAGCCTGTCCTACACTAAAACGCCGGGTTTTCCAACCATTGGAAACCCGGCGTTTCTTTTTGGCAATCAGATGCCCATCATTGTCTTGAATGTCTGGGCAACCATAGCCCGACGGCCTTTTCCTCCTCGAACGACACCGGCAACTCCCCATTCTGGAATTTTCGTCTGCCTAATATTACACAAATCCGGATTTTTATAGACGGCACTCTGGATCAGGTAATCTTCCATTTCTTTAATGATTCCTGCCGGGATCTTATTTTTCGAACCGGATTGAGCCACAAAAAACATTATGGGTTTCCCCTTTTTGCCAAGCCACAACACATCGTTGTAGTGGCGAATTTTGTGGTCTGTAAAACACTCTTGTTCAAATGATTTCCCAGCCTTACCCACATACCACGGGGTAAATCCTTTACCGGCACGCAGCGCGAAGATATAGCACCCCTGCTTTTTCGCTAACGGCCCAGCATCATTCTGCGCCCAAAACTCCTTGGCAAATGCACGGTCAATCCGCTTGGTTGATCCGGTCTTTTGCCCGTTATGTGGTATTTCAATCGGACCATAGACCTCCAGAATTGTATTTTTCATGATGCCTCCTTATTTTGCTCCGGCACTTTTTAACAGATCAACAATCGCATCGAACCCTTTTCTTTGTGCCAATCGATATGCGTTCTTATCTCCATTGGCAATGGGTGTTGATGGATCCATTTCGGCATTTACGTCGGCTCCTAAAGAGAGCAGTAGTTGTACGGCATCCGCTTTTCCTTGGTCGACTGCCATGATCAACGGAGTTAGTCCACCTGCCCCACTCGCGTTAACATTAGCGCCAGCATCGACCAGATACTGAATAAGATCACAGTTTCCGCTTCCAGAGGCAAATATTATTGCGGGCCATGCCCCCGCTTTTCCACTGGAGTCTTCCGTTTTTCTGTCTTCAAAATGGTCTGCGGCAGCTGTTAAATCGCCGACTGTAGCGGCAAGGATTCCTAAGCCTGTTGAATCCGCTTCTTTAGTGGTGTCTGTTCGAGCATGAACATCAACTTTCCTGTCTTCAATCAGGTATTTTGCAGCTGTTAGGTTTCCGCCTTGGCTGACTGCCATTAACACAGTGAAATTACCCGCGTTATTGGCTTCCCATAGGCTGACTGCATCAGGCTTGTTTTTAAGGAGCCACACAACAGGTGCATGATTCGTGCTCGTCAGCAAAGTATGGAAATCATCTGCGGTAATCCCAAGTGCTTTAGATGGAACCATGAATTTATATATGGCTCCAGATGGCGGCAAGAAATGGGAGATATAATTGGTGAAGCTGGAGTAATTTTCGATTAATTTAAGCGGCTCGATGTTGCGCAAGCTGACGTACTTGTTTTCTTCCAGTAAATAATCCGCAACAGGTATGTTCCCGTATTTGATAGCGGCATCAAAGATGGTCTTTCCTTTTCGATCGCACGGGAGCCTATCTCTGGAAAGCAATGGCACCACCCGCAGGGCATTCTCTGTAACATTATGGCGCATACACACTGTGATGGCTTGCGAAAGCACCTCCTTGTCGCGCATAGTTTTCAGGGTTCCTAAAGGCAGTTGAGTCAGGCATTTTGCCTGATCAATAGACATATCTTTGATGTTTAAGCGAATAGAAGGCTTTTTCTTGATTAGATAATCAGCGACTTTCGAATCGCCATACTGTAGAGCCCATTTCAGAAACTGCTCCGAGTCCATGGAACTGGTGCTTTGAGCCATAAAACGCAATGCTGCATCAAAGTTATGGTGTTTAATACACGCCTCGGTCGCCGCAAGAATAGTTGCATGAGGCAAAGATGCGGAATTACTGTCTAAAACACGCAGCAAAAATGTGATGCCTCCTTCGGATATTGGCGCGCCCGTTGTTAAGTCCAAGAGCGCAATGACATCTTTTTCCTTTGCCAAAGATGTGTAAAAATCATCACTGAATCCGACCCCTAACAAACCACTATAGTTGATGTGTGGATAACGGTCTTCCACTAATTTTTTGGCAATATCCTCTCGTTTGAGATCATGAAAGACACAATCAGCCAAAGACGAGATTGCGGCACGCAATTCCAATCCTGATTCGGAATAGACCGGGTTTTGATTAAAATCAAATTGACTCTTTTCTTTTTCAACCAACTGATGGGCTGGCTTCATATGTTTAACCAAAGCATCAATCTTTGTTGCGTCTTGTTCTTTTACTGCATTGCGAATGGTCGCCGTGTAGAACTTCGTAAAGTTTTCGCCGAAAGATTGATCCTGAATCGAAGAAAAATGCGTTTCAAAAAATGCAGCATCATCTCTACGCTCGGCATTTTTAAGCAGTGGCTTAAAAAAGCGTTTGGGGGCTTCAGCCATACAGAATTCCGCCCATTCCGGACCCAGCTTTGACACCTTGTTCTCCAGTCTGGTTAATGCCATTTGGTTGTTAGCGCATCGCTCATAACCCCATTTAAACGATTCCACATCCAGATTTTCCAGAGCCAGATCTCGCACCTTTTCCGGAGCTTCATCAAACATGATTCCGCGCGACGCAATTAACTCTTTAAGAGCTTGTGAGTCAGGGTATTGCGCTTTGAGCTGCTCCAGATTTTTTACGAGCATCATCCATGCTTCGATCTTTGCCGTAGCACTATTCCCTGATTGTGTTTGCTGGATAGCAGTTTGAACGTCCGCCACCAATTGCTTTTCTTCAGGGGAAGGCCCGCAGCCAATGCTGAAAAGGCCAAAAATAAGCGCCGTTGTTAATGCGAGTATCGTTCTAATTTTTTCAGTCATGCTAATCTCCTTCTCCCTTTGTTTTATCTTCACCACAGGAGCCCGACACAAAAAGAGCGCGAACTCCAAGTCCACGCCCAATCTGAGGTATCGCCAGACACCCGCCAAAGGAACATGAACAAGGAGCCGCGCCATACCGGCGCGCTCCCGTTCAGTTCGTTCCTTTGGCTTAAAAACTGGCGATTTTCAGATAGGACGATACTGCGCGTTAACGCATTAAATTGTGGCCGCCTTCTGCGGCAGTTACCCCGCGAATTAATCCTTCACAGGGCGGGTCAGTTCATAGTTATTGAGTTATCTGTTTTTCTTTTTCGCGTTCATTCGCGTGATTCGCGGTTAAAAATACTTGCACATCCTGCGCCTTTTATCGGCTCTACTCAACCATTCTTTGTTTTGTACTCCTCGCCCGGCTCTTCGGCGACGCACAAATGTTTGTCAGCCCCGCAGCTTTTCAGCTTCGCCAAGCGTTCTTCACGGTGCTTGCGAAAATCTTCACAAATCCGGTTTAAGTCGTAATCAAATTTACGGGCATGTTCATCCCGATGCTTTCGTACTTCTTCAACAATTGGATCAATCATGTTCGGCCTCCATAAATTCTTCCGGCGAACAAATAACCGGCATGAGGTACCCGGCACCAGTGACAACTTCACTTATTTTTCGTACCATGAACGGATTGTTGATATGTTTAAAATTCCAAGTCACTATGAATTCTACGTCATTGACTGCAGCCACAGCTATGTGCAGTGCATCTTCCGGACACCTCTCCGGAACAGCTTTCCCCTGAACCAATTGAATGGCCAACGCCTGTGTTTTTTCGTCGATTTCCAATACTGGAAAATCTCGAACTCGCCCCAATCGTTTTTGGGCTTTCCCTTCATCCCCTTTGGATGCCTCCTCAACAACCGTATCGGAAATGAACACATCAAAATCGGACAACAGCTGCCAGAACGCGTGAGTAGCTAATTGGTGCCCGCTGATCCGAACATTATCTGACATATCAGCGACAAGATAGCTGACGACACTCGTTTCGATATACCTTTGGCTTCATCGTCAAAACGGTAGTCCCATCCCCCTGCTTTTTCCAGAAATAAAATTGAGCCGCAAAACTGAAGAGTAGAACGGTGCTCCGCGCCGTTTCATCACAAAGCAACCGGCCCGGAGGACCGTTCTACATTAAATGGAGTTTCTTTTTCCAAGGTTTGGAAATTGATCACGACTCAAGCTAATGGCACCTTTTCGCAATGAACATCGACCTCAGCAACTTCGAAATGGGTGGCCCGGAATGGAAGCAATCCGCTCCAAGCTCAAAGCTTCCGCCCAAATCCCGCAATGCAAAAGGCTTGAAGAAAAAGCCTCAAAAACAACCGCCGAAGGCTAAAAACGACGGCGTGGTGCGCGTCGGGCGCGAAACCAAGGGCCGCAAGGGCGCGGGAGTCACGGTGATTACCGGTATCCCGACGCACCCTGAAGGGCTGAAGCAGATCGCCAAAGAGCTGAAGCAGAAATGCGGAACCGGCGGAACCGTTAAAAACGGGGTGATCGAAATCCAGGGCGACCAGCGCGACCTGCTGGTGAAAGAATTATCCGCCCGCGGCTACACCGTTAAACGCTCCGGCGGATAATTAAGTTCGAATACCGAAACACCCCAATACCCAAAGAAATCCTAAACCCGAGTTTTTGAACTTCGGGTTTCGAACTTCTTTCGTGCTTGGGTATTTGGGTGCTTCGTCATTCAGCGTAGCGCCTAGTCATTGCGCATGGTCACTTCAACGAGGTGATATCCGAACTGGGTTTTTACCGGACCCTGCACTTCGCCGACCGGGGCACTGAAAACGACCTCATCGAATTCCTTCACCATCTGGCCGGGGCCGAAGGTGCCGAGTGCGCCGCCTTCGCGTCCCGACGGACAGGATGAATGCTGCTTTGCCAGCTCGGCAAAGTCCGCGCCGCCCACGATCTTTGTTTTCAGTTCGTTGCACTGCTCTTCAGTGCTTACCAAAATGTGTCTTGCTGCTGCCTGTGCCATAAGAATCTCCATTATTGTTTAAAAAAGAAGAGCATGCCGACTTCATCTGAGAAATCAAGTCTCCATAGGCAGGGCGAACTCTCCGAGTGAGCCGCTGTTCCTGATCGGCGGCTCACTCGGAGAGTTCGCCCTACCTGGAAATGAAGAGAGCTTGCCCTGCGGAATGAACTCACCTATAAGCATTATTCAGAAATTCGGGTGAAAGGGAAATAATGCCTGTTATATCCATGTTCTAAGGGATTATTGTCCACCTCTACTGCATGGACAATAAGCGGCATCACATGCCGCACATCCACGTGACATATCAGGAACAGGAAGCGGTCGTCTCGATTCCGGAAGGCAAACTGCTGGAAGGCAGCCTTCCGGCAAATAAAATGAAACTGCTCTTAGCCTGGGTTGAGATCCACCGGGACGAACTGATGGCCGACTGGGAACTCGCGTCTAAAGGACAGTTGCCCTACAAAATTGAACCGTTAAAATAGCCGTATGAATCCGAGACTCAAAAAAGTTACCCCGCGTGATGACTACACGCTTGAAGTCGTTTTCGAAAACGATGAAACGGGAAGCTATGACTGCACCGATCTTCTTGGCTTCGGCATCTTTGAGGAACTCAAGGAACTCAGCTATTTCAAGCAGGCGTCTGTCGCCTTTGGAACAGTCGTCTGGCCGCACGGGCAGGATATTTGCCCGGACACACTTTATCTCACAGCAACCGGAAAAGACGATCAACTGATGGTCGCAGAAGACCCGGAAGGATATGGAAATGACTGAACGCAAAGCAACAATTGACCGCAAAACAGGCGAAACTCAAATCAAACTGTCGATCAATCTCGACGGAACCGGAAAATATTCCATTGAAACCGGGGTGCCGTTTTTCAACCACATGCTCGACCTGCTCAGCAAACATTCGCTGATCGACATGGACATCCAGGCCAGCGGCGACATCGATGTGGACTACCACCACCTCGTCGAAGATGTGGCGCTCGCGCTCGGCCAGGCCTTCAGCGATGCGCTCGGCGAACGGCGCGGCATCAACCGCTACGGCTTCTGGGTGCTGCCGATGGACGAATCGATTGCCAGCGCAGAGGTCTGCCTCGACCTCGGCGGCCGCCCGTACCTCGTCTACAATTTTTCCAATGAAAAGAGCTTCATTCGTGATTTCGACACCGACATCTTCAAGCACTTCTGGCGCTCCTTCGCCGACACCGCGAAGATGAACCTGCACATTGAGCAGAAGTACGGCGAAGACCTGCACCACGCGCACGAAGCGGTTTTCAAAGCAGTCGCCCGCGCCCTGCGCATGGCCTGCACCGCCGACGAGCGCGCGCTGGATGCGATTCCGTCGAGCAAAGGCACGTTGTCAGACTAACCCGCTTCCCTACTACGGGTAGTTATCCAACCATTGGAAACGGTGGCGACTGAAGTTTCCCCTTCGACTCCGCTCAGGGCAGGCAGGCATTGGAAAACCAGCGGCAGATCTGAATCGGCGGAAGCCTCCGGCATGAACGGTGCATCGCCGTAGGTTTTGGAGGGCAGCACAGGAAACAAAATGTTCTGCTCAATTTTCGGGCGGGTGAAGGGCGTAAAATCATCGACCTGAACAAGCCCGGTGGAGCCCTCTTCATACACCGAAGCCAAGCGCCCTGAATTATAAGAGAGATCTTCCAGCTTCAGCGAGTTCCCATCGAAATTTTTAAACTTCCCGACCTCCCCTGTTTCGGCATCCATATCGAGAATGAAATTCTGACTGGGATCCCATGGCATTTCTTTTGGCCCGTTTTTGGTCGAGACGAGCATTCTCCAATTGCCGTTGTGGTTGACGTAGTCGAGGCCGGTCGGGGTTCCGTATTGGGCGGAGTCGAACGGGAAGCCGGCGTGGTCGTCGATCTGATCGGTCGCAAAATCGTAGGTATGGAACGACATCGTGCTGCCGTCAAACCGCCCGAACCCCAGCTTGTTCAGCCCCGCATCATATCCGATTCCAAAAACATGGTCGCCGAGGTCAACACCCCCATTACCATTGATGACGGTGAGACTACCGGTTACCGGCCGCATACAGACCCGACCCGCTTCCGCCATCGACCGTCAGCTGGAAGTCCGTTGCAATTGCGGGTCCGGCGAGGGCGGTCAGCAATATTGCGCATGAAATGATCCAAACGTTTCTCATTTTGAAATTTCTCATCCCCGATTGTAGGGCGGGAACGGTCGTAGACCTTCCCGCCGGACCTTCCCGCCGAAAAAAATATTTGTTGCTTCAATAACGGCGGGAAGGTATCGCAAGCTCAACCGTTCCCGCCCTACAATTTACACCCCTGAAATCACCCCTGTTTCTACCCCTGTTTTCAATAGTTTCACCCCTGCCACCCGTGCTCATTCCACCACTTCCCAGTGGCCGCCTTTTCTTGAGCCAACTCGCCTTAGGTCGCCTGATTTCTTTAGCTGGGTAATCTGCCAATCAACCCCTTTTAAGGACAAACCGAGCTGTTCGGCCAACTCCTGCCGAGTCATCGAGCGGTTTTCCCGAAGCAGCTCCAGGATTTTTACCCTAGTTTTTACCCTAGTTTCTACCCTAGTTTTTTCCCCATTCTGGGCCTCCTCTTGGGCTCCGCCCTCCGGGAGGGCGGCTTTGAACTCGACGGTGAGGCCGGTGGGTTCGTAGTCGAAGGTGGGGAAGTCAGCACCTCCGGCGGTGCAGGCTTCGCGAATTTTATCGATTCCACGCCCCCACGATTCGATGTCGCCGGTTCGGAAGAAGGCTCCGGCAATCAGAGGGTTGGCGGGTTTGGAGGCGTGGGTTTCGAGCAGTTTTTCGAGCGTCCATCCATCGGGGAGCCGTCCGTCGTTGCTGAAGCGGATGCGGTTTTCGTAGACGCGGATCTGGATGGGGACGCCGGTGCTGTAGTCGCGGTGTACCAGTGCGTTCAGGAGGACTTCGCGCAGGGCGGCTTTGGGGAACAGGAAGCGTTCCACGCGAGTGATGCCCTCGTAGCTGATATAGGCTTTCATGTATTTGGTGAGCAGCAGGTCGAGCGTCTTTTGCGCCTGCTCGAACAGGCAGCCGTGTACCTCATCCTGATACACCAGATCCGCATCCGTGCGGAAAAAGCCGATTTTCACATAGGCTCCCGGCACAAAGCGTTCGGGATCGTCATGAAACAGCAGGGTGGCGGCTCGCCGCAGGTGTTCCCCTTCGATCAGCTGGAGGTTTTCGAGAATGGCCTGGTTGCTGTCATTGAGAACCGCTTCATCCATGCGCCCGCTTTTTGCGGCGGCACGGCGGAAAAGAGCGAATGCCGATGGAGAAAGGTTTTCCTGAGAAATGCCGGGAATCGGCAGGCCGTCCCAGTGCAATCCGCGCTTGCGGAGCAAAAACCGCTCCAGCGCCGCGCCTTTGAGTGCCTGATTGGTGCTGCCAGTTCGATAGAAATATTCGCCTTTATAACTGACGGGATTGGGATATGCCCCGACCTCGATCACGACCAGATCCACCCCTTCTTCGGCTTGCAGGCTGACATCCACAATAATGCCCAGCACATCGCGCACCTTGTTGGGAATGTCTTCCAGCAGTTTCCGAGCATTGGAAACGCCGACCGCCGCACCGTCATCGGCTCGACCGATCACCAGCCGCCCGCCTTCTGAATTGGCGAACGCACAGATGACTTTCAGGAATTCATCCTTCCAGACCTGTTTGCATTCCAACTGTTGATGTTCGTTCATCTTGTTTTCACCCCGCGAAGTTATAGCAATAAAGTTTCCGGCGATGGAAGGCTGTATCCCAATGCTTCATACCCTTTAACGCGCCGCTCAAACATTCGGGTCAGCATGGGGTGGCCGATGTCGACATAGTCGAAAATGCGCACTTCGTTTTTTGCATCGCACAAGCGATGCAGCCGCCCGGCATATTGTGAGACGACTCCTCGCCATGAAACCGGCATGGCTAGAAACAGGGTATCGAGGCGTGGATCATCAAACCCTTCGCCCAAATAACGTCCTGTCGCCAGCACCACATGCGGCAGATCTTCCCATTCACCCAGAGAAGCATTAATCGCTGCCAGCTTCTTTTTCCCCAACCCGCCTTTAAGCACAACCAGAAGCTCGACTTCCGGCTCCAGTAATTCCCGCAGAATTTCCAGATGCTGTGTGCGCTCCGTCAAAATCAACGGGCTGTGTCCGGTGCGGTAAGCATCCATAACATCATTGGCGATTCGCCGGTTTCTTTTCTCTGAGATCATCAGACGCCGATAAATTTCAGAAATGGAAATGTCTTCATCCTCTGCAAAATCCACATCATCGCAATGCCGCACAACAACGGAATGATCAAAGGGTCGCCACATAGCATGCTGTTTGTCATGCGCCCGGTAACGAACCGGGCCGCACTGCATAAAAACAATCGGGTGATGTCCATCGCGGCGGGTTACGGTTGCAGACAGCCCCATCACGTATTTTGCCGGACACGCCCGCAAAACATCCTCAAAGCTTTTGGCAGAAATGTGATGGCACTCATCCACGATGATCTGCCCGTAATCTGCAACCAGATCATCAACGACACCTTTCTTGCTTAAGCCCTGAATGACTGCGACATCGATCCGACCCGTGGATTTTCGCTTCCCGCCACCGATTTGTCCGATCTCTTTTTGGTCCACATCCAGAAAGACCGCAAGCCGGGCGACCCACTGCTCCATTAATTGGCGGCGGTGCACAATGATCAGCGTATTTGTCTTCCGTTGCGCGATCATCCATGCGGCTAGCACTGTTTTTCCGAATGCGGTCGGGGCCGAAAGAATGCCGATATCATGTTTCAACAGGGCTTTAGCCGCCAATATCTGCTCTTCGCGCAACTCCCCATGAAATGAAACATCAAGAGGCGCTCCTGTTTTGCGCTGATCTGATGTCCAGATATCAACAGAAAGCGATTGAAACAGTGCGATCACCTCCTCATAACAGCCGCGCGGCAGCGCAATATGCTCCGAAAACTCTTCCGCACAGGCGATGATCCGCGGTTTATCAAACACGGGCAGGCGCACTGCCTGCGCCTTGTAAAACTCAGGGTTTCGAAAGGCGGCCAAGCGTAAAAGTGCATTCCTCAAGGATGGGGAAAGGTCTTTCTTTGGCACATACACCTGATTGGCCAGAACAATCTCGATTGATTTGGGGTGCTCACCCTCTACTTGCTCTTTCGTTTTCCGCGATGGCGGCAACAGCCACGGCGATGAGTCATCATCTTCCGGCGCAGTTCTGACCCCGAGCACAAGATCATCCTGCTCCGCCTCTTTGACCAATTCTACGACCTGCGGCTTCTGTATTTTCCGAACATTGGAAAGAAAACTCCACTGGTCAGGAAAGGGGACTAATGACCGGTCAACAAACTCACTGTTACCTGCGGTTCTGGCCGCCTTCTGCAATGGCAGTGCAATCAGATTGCCGAACCCGCCCGATGGCATCCGGTCCTGATTGGGAAAGAATCGGTCATACGAATCAAAACCCAGCTCTGGCCGGCGATTCATGGTGGTGGTCAGAATATACGATCCAAGTTTACGGGCAATCCGGGCAGAAACGAATTCCTCAAAAAAGATCCAGACATGGCCGCCGTTCCCCGAACGGGATCTTTCCAAATAAGCCGGGACATCTAATTCGACACAGGTATCTAAGAATGCCGAAGCGTCCTTCCGCCACTCATCCTTATCGAAATCGACAGATAAAAATGAACAGGTTTCGTCTTCGCGCAGAGGATAAACACCCATAACGAATGGTTTGCCATAGGGGCCTCTGCCGGATAAATGCTGTCGAATCACATCATCTGTCACCGGCAGGAATTCGCGGGCTTCGCATTTTGCACATTTTACTTTCGGCTTTCGGCAGATTCCGGGTCGCCATTCATTTTTACAGGCAGGCTGATATCCCGAGCGTCCGCTCTTACGACTCTCAAACCGCACCGGAAACACATCGGATCGACCGGCAAACAACTCTTGGAATAACCTTATTTTATCCCCCTCTGGAGACCGGGCATTAAATCCGGAAGATTCCTGAGCCTGCACTTCAGCCATCTTGCTTTGAGTCTTTCGGATTTCCGCAAGCAAATCGTCGCGCTGTTGATCCAAACGGATCAACTTTTCACGCAATGCATTCAGTTTATCCTGTCGCTCAGACATGGTGAACAATATAGATCAAGGCCACCTGCCCCCAAAGCGCGAACTGAGCGTCACGAATCGTCTACTTCCCTGCCAACTGCCCGCAGGCGGCGGCGATGTCGTCGCCGAGGGAGTAGCGCAGGGTGGTTTTGAAGCCAGCCTTGCGCAGTTCAGCGCCGAAGGCCTCGCGCTCTTCTTTGGTGACCGGCTCGAACGCCGCGCCGGGATGGGCGTTGAACTGGATCAGGTTGATGTGCGCTTGAGTTCCCGAAAGGAACTCAAGAATGGCCGAAAGATCCTCCGGTCCGTCATTGATGCCCTTGAGCATCAGGTATTCAACCATGCAGCCCCCGAGCTTCGGCAGCACCGGCTTCAGTTTGTCGAGCGTGTAAACCTTGGAAATGGGCATCAGCTGCTCGCGGATTTCCTGACGGGCGCTGTGCAGGCTGAGCGCGAGTCTGATTTTCGGGAAGCGCTTCGCAAAGCGGGCCATGGCGTCGGGAATGCCGCAGGTGGAGACGAGCAGGTGGTTTTCAGACAGGTTGAAGAACATCGGGTCGCGCAGGATTTCCAGACATCGGTAAAGGTTTTCCTCGTTGTGGAGCGGCTCGCCCATGCCCATCAGCACCACGTTGCGCAGCGTGCGGCCCTCTTCGCGCAGCAGGCGCTTGGCGAGCAGCACCTGATCGAGCATTTCGGCGGAGGTCAGGTTGCGGACAAAGCCCAGCCTGGCGGTCGCACAAAAGCCGCAGCCGGCGGCACAGCCGACCTGCGAGGAAATGCACAGACTGGTGCGGCCCGAGACGATCCGCAAAATGACCGCCTCGATTTTCGCGCCGTCTTCCAAACATTGGAAAACCAGTTTGGATGCCCCGTCGATTTTTGAGTCGTGGCGTTCCGCAATTTCCAGGGTTTGGAAAGCAGGCGGGACGCCTGCGGTACGGGTTTCCAAACCCTGGGAGGCAGGCGTCCCGCCTGCGATACAGGTTTCCAAACCCTGGGAGGCAGGCGGGACGCCTGCGGTACAGGGCTCCAAACCCTGGGAGGCAGGCGGGACGCCTGCGGTACGAGTTTCCAAACCCTGGGAGGCAGGCGGGACGCCTGCGGTACAGGGCTCCAAACCCTGGGAGGCAGGCGGGACGCCTGCGATACGGGGTTCAAAACCATAGGAAGCAGGCGGGACGCCTGCGGCACGAGGTTTCAAGGCTTGAAAAAAGCCGGGGACCGGTTCGGGGCACTCTTCAAGCGGAAGCGCTTTTTTGAGATAGGCGTTGAGAAACTTTTTCCGCTGCGACGGGTCGCGGATCCATTTTTCCAGGGTTTGGATGTCGTAAACAGAATTCATACAGGACAAAGCGTAGCGCAAAATCTTATTTCCAAACATTGGAAAAACAGGCAGAGTTTCTTTCCGTGCTTGGAAACGCTGCTGGCGAGCGAAACGGGCAGGAAAAAGAAACAGATGAGACTCGGCCGCTGCGGCGCAATCAGAACCTTTTTTTTAACCGACCGCTTCGCGACCGGCTGCTGTTGCCGGGCCTGACGTTTTTAAGAATGGATTTGCCATCAGTTGGAATTTTGATACTTTTCTGCAAGCACCCGGGCGTATCCGGGAATAACCGTTCAACCCCGAGGACATATGACTATGAGAAAATCACTGACTCTTCTAATCGCACTGGTTTCGATTGCGGCGGGCATCTGCTCCGCGCAGGAAACAACCTTCTATACAGAACCAGGCCCCTACTATCCGTTGCAGATCGGGCTCTATCCCTCCCTGCAGATTATTCATTTTCAGGAAAGCGTTGTCGGTGCGCGTATTAACGTGATCGGCGACAACCGCAGCATGACCGGTCTGGATGTGGGAATCATCAACCAGACGGATCAGAAATTCCGCGGGGTGCAGGTGGGCGCGGTCAACCTCAGCAAGGGCAACAGCCAGGGGGTTCATGTGGGACTGATCAACCACACCAACGGCGACATGAAGGGATTTCAGGGAATCCCGCTCATCAGCTGGTGGAATGCTCTGAATGTGGTTCACGGTCACTGTTCCGGAGCGCAGGGAGGCTTTTTCAATGAGGCCGAAAGCCTGGGCGGCATTCAGGGCGGACTGATCAATGTGGCCTACACTGCGGAAGGGCTGATGGCCGGTGTATACAACTACTCGGAAACGTTTGAAGGGATGCACGCGGGCCTGATTAACATTGCGGATGAAGAGATGACCGGGTTTCAAGTGGGGCTCTACAACGGCGTCAAAAACGCCAACGGCCTGCAGATCGGGATCATCAACCAGTGTCAGAACCTGTATGGCGTTCAGGTCGGGCTGGTGAATATCGCATCCCAAAAAGACACGTTTTCGACGACGGTTCTGGTGAACTGGAACTTCTAGGCATCTGCACCGGTTCAGAACTGAAAAAGCGCTCTCCGCCGAGAGCGCTTTTTTCATTTTCCAAGGGTTGGAAACTAGAGCAGAACGCCCTGGGGGGTTTCTTCATCATCACGCCACCAGCGGCCGGGCTTGATGTCGAGATACTGAATCGACTTGGTGGTCAGCCGGTTTCCTTTAGCCTTGGCGCCCTTGACGAGCAGCCCTTCGGTTTTGAAAAACTGCTGATGGATGCGCTGCCCCTTGGCGGGACGGTAACGGACGTAGATCTCCTCCGGGCATCCCTCCTGCAAAAATATGATTTTCGAGTTTTCAGGAGCCAGCCGGTAATCGCGGTTCATAATCGCGCCCCCGAAGCTGAACCGTTTGATATAGGTGGTTTTCTGATGGGTGTAGATGCAGGTCATTTCCCGGTCGCGATCGAAGCGGGAGCAGGACAGAAAGTTACCGTCGACGAAGAACTTTTCGGGCGGCGGCATCATCTGGTAGCGGCCGTCCTCCCAGATGAACATCAGCTTATCGAGTGAAGAACATTTCATGATCTCCTCTCCGCCTTTGACGGCGGAGCCGATGAACTGGATTTCGGGGTCGTGATGGATCGTGAGCTCGCTGGCGGTGAGCTCACGCACGGCAATCTCTTTGAAGGTGCGGATTTCCGTGCGGCGCGGATACTGCGCTTTGTATTTTTTGATGAGATTCTTTACGTAGCGGATCGCATAGCCATTGAGCCCCTTGAGGTTTTTCTCCACTTCGTCGAGCTCTTCGAGAATTTGATCGATATCATGCCGGTTCTTGTTGATGTCGAACAAGGAAATGCGCTTGATCGGAATGCCGAGCAGCATGTCGATGTCTTCCTCGGCGATGGCGCGTTTGAGCTTCTTTTTGAAGGGCTCCAGCCCGTCCCAAATTGCCTGCCGCACGGTTTCGGCGGTTTTACACTGCTCGATTTTCTTATAGATGCGGTTTTCGACAAAAATCTGCACCAGGGTTTTGGTGTGGAACAGATCGAGCAGCTTGTCGCGCCGCAGGTTCAGCTCGCCTTCGAGGACGCACACCATCTGGTCGGTGTTGAGGTGGAGAATTTCATCGACATTCATTTCAACCGGGCGGTTGTCGCGAATGACCACAATGCGGCTGGAAGCGGACACTTCACAGTTGGTGAAGGCGTACAGCGCCTTTTCGACCTGCGCAATTTTGGCACCCTGCGAGAGAACGAGTTCAATTTCCACACTCTCGGCCGTAAAATCGTTGATGGCCCGCACGGCCACTTTTTTCTTTTTGACCGCCTCTTCAATCGAGGCGGTCAGCTTTTCGGTCGTCTGGCCGAACGGGAGCTCGGTGATCACCAGCCGGCCGTTGCGCTCCTTAATTCGGGCGCGGACTTTGACCTTGCCGACGCCGTTGTCGTATTCGGAGACGTCCATGAGTCCGCCGAGCTGGAAGTCGGGCAGCGGATCGGCCCTGTAGGGCGTGCGTTTTTTCTCGCGCAGGATTTCAATTTGAGCTTCGAGCAGTTCGATGAAGTTGTAGGTGAGAATCGCGGTGGAGAGCCCGACCGCGATTCCGTCCGCGCCGAGCATCAGCAGCAGCGGCAGTTTTGACGGGAGGGTGACCGGCTCCCTGTTGCGGCCGTCATAGCTGGGAATGTAGCGGGTCAGCTCTTTATTGAACAGCTGCTCGCGGGCCAGCGGGGTGAGCCGGCATTCGATGTAGCGGCCGGCAGCGGCGCGGTCGCCGGTGTAGATGTTGCCGAAGTTTCCCTGCCCTTCAATGAGGTAGCCGCCGCGGTTGGCCAGCGAAACGAGCGCGTCATTGATGGAGGCATCTCCGTGCGGATGGTACTGCATGGTGTGCCCGACCACGTTGGCCACTTTGATGAAGCGTCCGTCGTCTTTGTCGTGCAGGGAATGCATGATGCGCCGCTGGACGGGTTTCAAGCCGTCTTCGACATTGGGGATGGCCCGGTCGCAGATCACATACGATGCGTACTGAAGAAAGTTGAAGTCGACCAGTCGTCGCAGGGGCCCGAGTTCCGTTTCCAGGGGGCGGTGGTCTTTATGCGCACCGTCCGGTGCGCATTCGTCAACCGGTTCTTCATCAAAAAGCATTTCCTGTTCGTCTTTGCTCATAAAATTTCTTCATCCACTATGAGATTTTCCATGATGTAGGAGCGGCGGTCCTGCGTGTTTTTTCCCATGTAGAAGCTGAGCACCTCGGAAACGGAATGATCTTCATCCACCACCACCGGCGTCAACCGCATGGTTTTTCCGATAAACCCCTTGAATTCACCGGGGGATATTTCTCCAAGCCCCTTAAAGCGGGTGACCTCGGCGCCGCGGCCGAGTTTGTTCAGCGCTGCATCGCGCTCCGCCTCGGAGTAACAATAGATGGTCTCTTTTTTGTTTCGGACCCGGAACAGCGGCGTTTCGAGGATCTTCAGATGCCCGTCGCGGACGACGGAATCGAAGAAACGCAGGAAGAAGGTGATCATCAGGTTGCGAATATGCAGTCCGTCCACGTCGGCATCGGTCGCCAGCACGACGTGGTTGTAACGCAGCGTGTCGGAACTCTCCTCAATGTCCAGTGAACGCATGAGGTTGTAGATTTCGACATTTTTATAGATCGCATCGCGCTTGAGGTCCCAGACATTGAGCGGTTTGCCCTTGAGGGTGTAGATGGCCTGCGTGTTGACATCGCGGCAGCTGACGAGCGATCCGGCGGCGGACTGCCCCTCGGTGATGAAAATCATCGTGCCGTCATTGGTTCCCTTTTCTTTATTGAAATGCTTTTTGCTGTCTTTAAGCTGCGGAACACGAATGGAAACCGCTTTGGACCGTTCACGAGCCAGTTTTTTGACCGAATTGAGCTCTTTGCGGAGTTTCTGACTCTCTTTGATTTTATCAATCAGCTTTTCCGCGCCCGGTTTGTTGCGATGCATCAGCTCCACGACGGCCTTTTTGACACTGGCGACCAGATCGGAACGGATTTCAGTATTGCCGAGTTTGTTTTTGGTCTGCGACTCGAAGATCGGCTCCTTCAACCGGATGGCGACTGCGCCCAGAATGCCTTCACGCACATCGTTTCCGTCAAACTTCGCACTGGCATATTCGTTGATGCCTTTGAGCAGGCCTTCGCGGAAGGCGCTCAGATGCGTGCCGCCGTCACTGGTAAACTGGCCGTTGACGAAGGAGTAGTAATCTTCGCTGAACCGGTTGGTATGCGTGAAGGCGAACTCCAGCATTTTGTCGCGGTGGTGAAACGGCGGGTAGATTTTTTCGAACTCGCTTTCGTCTTCAATAAGGTCGAGCAGGCCGCCCTGCGACACAACCCGCTTGCCGTTAAAGACGAGGATCAATCCGGCATTGAGATAGGAATAGAACCGCAACCGGCGGTTGATGTGGTCCTCGCGGAACTTGAAATTCTTAAAGATCTCGGGATCCGGAGAGAAACTGATAAAGGTTCCGTTCTCTTCGTTTTTGGCAGCGCCCTGGTCCTCGGCCTGCAGGACGCCCCGTTCGAAACGGGCCTCGGCGAACTGGCCGTCCCGGTGGGAGCGGGCGATGAAATAGGTGGAAAGCGCGTTGACGGCTTTCGTGCCGACCCCGTTGAGTCCGACGCTGAACTGAAAAACATCATCATTGTATTTTGCGCCCGTGTTGATGCGGGAGACGCATTCCACGAGCTTGCCGAGCGGGATGCCGCGACCGTAGTCGCGAATGCAAACCGTGTCGTCTTCCAGGTTGATCTCAACCTTTTTGCCGTGCCCCATGATGAATTCATCGATGCAGTTATCAATCACCTCTTTGAGCAGGACATAAATCCCGTCATCATAATGATTTCCGTTACCGGTGCGGCCGATATACATCCCTGTACGGGCGCGGATATGCTCTAAGGATGAAAGCGTTTTGATTTTGCTTTCATCGTACACATGCTTGTTTTTCTGCTCTGCCATTTTAAAGTACTACATGTTGGGGGCATGAAACTCTTAAATCACTAAATATAGCAGGCGAACCGATCGCCCGCAACATGGAATACGGCCCTCATTTTTTCACCGCCCGGAAACGATATAGTCCGCAACGTCCCGCAGGTGCAGGACGCCCAACGCCTGAGAGGCGCGGTCGACAATCACCGCCGGGGTTCCGGATTCGCGGCGAAGGCGGCGAAAAGCGCGGGTAGTGGACAAGCCGGCCGAAAGACGAATCATCTTGCGCACGTAGGGGGAAACCGGGTCCTGCGGATTCAAGTTCGGATTCATCAAATCAAAAAGAGTCACATAGCCGACAAGCCGCCGGACCCCGCCGTGATAAAGCGCCACCTGCTCACAATCCCGCCGCCGCATGATGTCGAGCACCTGCCCGACCGTCGCCCGGTCCGACATACTGACGACGGCCGAAACCGGACGCATCAGCTCCCGCACCGGAATCCGGCGCATCGACACCAGGTTGTTAATCATCCCGTGCTGGTGCTCACTGAGCCGATCCGCAAAAGACTCACCTGAAAAATATTCCCGCAGGCCCTGCAGCGACAGGCTGAATCCGCCCAGCGCCTCGTCCTCGCCTTTTCCTCCGGCCAGACGGTTGAAAATTCTCTGCAGCAGAGCGGTCACCGGCAGGAATGCTCCCCAGGACCAGCGAAGCAACCCGGAAAAACGATACATCAGGGTATCGGCATGCCGGTGAAAAAGATTCTTCGGGACCACTTCAGCCAGCAGAAAAAGGGGCAGCATCAGTGTGAGCGTGGCGGCAATTTCAGCATTCCAGGGGAGGAAGCCAAAGAGCTCCGGGGCCTCCTCTGCAAAATGACCGGAGGTCAGATACAACTGCGTGACATTGCGTGAAACCATGTACACGGCGATGTTATGCCCGATCAAAACGGTAAAGATAAACAGGTGCGAGTTGGCCAGCACCTTCTGCAGCCGCTGCGCCGACCGGTTCCCGGCGCGGAGACGGGTTCGCAAACGGATGCGGTTCAGCAGGTACCCGCCGGTCTCCATCCCGGCATAGAGCCCGGCCAGCAAAATGAACAATGCAATCCAGAAAAAACTCACGGGGTTTCCTCCGGCTTGTTGAGATGCAGCAGAACCGTCTCGATCTGACGGTGACGCATGGATTCCACCGTCAGGCGCAGGTTGCGCACAAAAACCGCATCCCCGGGAACCGGCATGCGCCGGAGCAAGGAGATGACAAATCCGCCGAGTGTGTCAAACGCCAGGGCCTGGACTTCCTGCTCCGGCAAAATTCCGGTCAGCAGGTCTTTCCAGGCCCGGATCGGAAGCTGGCCCGGCAAGCGGTAGGTGCTTTCATCCAGCCTGGAAATTTCCTCGTCATCGGAATCGAATTCTCCAACGACCTCCGCGAACAGATCCTCAATGGTGACCATTCCGGCCAGTCCTCCATACTCATCCACAACAACAGCCAGCGGCCAATCCCCATCCAGCATTTCCTGAAGCAGGCGGTCCACCCGTTTGGTTTCCGGCACAAAGGTCAACGGGCGAATCAAAGAATCCAGATCTCCGGGCTTCTTATGAAAAAACAGGTCTCTGATGCGGATATAGCCGGCGGTCTCGTCGTCACTGTCGCGATAGACCAGCACCTGGCTGTATTCACCGGCCGCGGCCTCCTTTAATATTTCCTCGCGGGGAGCAGACAGCGGTTTGCGCAAAAGCTGCACCCGGGGCACCATGATCTCCCGAACACGAACATCTGACAGGTTGACGATGTCCTCCAGGACCGCTTTCTCCCGCACGCCGAAACCCGGTTCATGACGAACCGCATCGAGCAGCTCTTTAAGTTCCGCCGGAGTCAGACACGCTTCGACCGAGGAATGGCTCGTCCCCATCCGGATCAGCTGAAGCGTTCGGCGGATTAAGAAGCGAAACGGACGGCTCAGCCGGAACCAGATTCCCAGCGGCGGCGCCGTCATGCGCAGGACAAGTTCCGGGTGCGTAATGCCGGCCGCTTTGGGGACGATTTCGCCGAAAAGAATCACGAGCAGCAAAATGACCAGTCCCCCAAGCGCCTCCAGCCAGTCGCCATGCTGCGCGCCCCATTGGCCGGCGGCCACGGCCCCGGTGCAAAAGAACAGGATGTTGACAATCAGGTTTCCGAACAGGATGCAGGCGAGCAGATCAGAGGGGTCGTTTCGCAAAACCGAAATAAGGTAGTCAATTCGGCGATGTGAACTCAACCGGCGCGCCGTTTCCGGAGTTAACGAGAACAGCGCAGTTTCCGTCCCGGAGAAGAACGCTGAAAGCATCAGAAGCATTCCCATGGAGAAGGCGAAAAATATATTTTGATGGAGAAAATTCAACATGTCACAGGACTGCTTTCATGATACAGTCTGCATCCTATTCCTTTTAGAAAGAGAACACCACCTGTACAGCAAAAATAATGGCTAATCAAAACAAAGAGTTATCCCGGTGGCTGCTGACGCGCCAGCGTTTCCACATTGCCGACTACCGGCCACCGGTTCCGCCTCGCGAAGAGCGGTCGATCGGAACGATTCTCACCGGAATCCTGCAAACGGAACCGGTCGAAGACGAGTTGCCCCAGGTGCTGAAGGACCGCTGGGAACTGATCACCGGCGGACAAGTCGCAAAACACACGACCCCGGTGCAAATCAGAAACGGCGTCCTGCATGTTCACGCCGATCATCCGGGCTGGCTGTCGGAAATCCGCCGACTGCCCAAAGCGCACCTGCTGAAAAAACTGGCCGCCATCCCGGAAGCTCCTGCGATCACCGACATCCGGTTTTATCTCGACCCGGCCCTGCGAACCAAAGGAATCCGCAAAAAATAAAAACGCCGGCCCGCGGCCGGCGCACCAAACGGTTCGAGCGCGACAGATCAGTAGAATGTCCGATCGACTTTGATTCGGTCGCCCGATTCAATCGGAATATCCCGGTCGGGATTCTTTTCCAGCTCTTTTCCGTTCACTTTGATGATTTCTCCGTGCCGGATGATCGTGATGTCCTTTTTATCGGCATATTCCGTATAGCCGCTGGCTGCGGCGATTGCCTGCAAAAGAGTAATGCGCCGATTCAGAGGATATTCCTGGGGGCGATTGACCTCTCCCTCCATAAAATACGATTTTGCATCGGTCTGGATATTCACGGTCACATTGCGGTAAATCTTTCCTTCCGTGTAGATCCGCTGAATCTCACGCTCCAGGCCCGACAGGGACAGACCGGCAGCCTGAACCGGCTCATCAATGTACGGAATCGTAATCAATCCGTTCTCATCAATTGTCGTCTGCAGCACTTTTTCTTCCGGAATTCCGAGAAGAGAAATATACAGAGGATCCAACGGCTTGAGGCTGTACAGCCCCACATTGTCCGATGCATCAAACACGGGCCCGGTCGAAGGAACAGACGTCATACAGCCCGCCAGACACCCGGCAAAAAACACCAACAATACAAATCCGATTTTCTTCATGAGGACTCCCGGTGACAAGTTTACGCCGCGCCTTCCGACGATCCGGCCGGAGCGGATTCATCTGACCGGTAATAATAGTAATTCGAATAATAAGAATGGTAGTAGTAGTAATAATCGTCGCGCATAATATTGATGTTGTTAAGCACAACGCCCACCTGCTTCACTCCGAGGGTATCGAGCATCTGCTTTGCGCGGATAATCATGTCTCTCGGGTACTTGCGGTACTGCACCACAAGAATCACCCCGTCAACCTCCTTGGAAATGACGGACGAGTCACTGATCCCCACCAGCGGCGGCGTATCGAAAATGACGACATCATACTTCGACTTCAGGCTGGTTATCAACTCGCCAATGCGTTTCGGATCCAGAACGCCGAGTGACGTTCGCGGCAGCCGCCCGCTGGGCAGGAAGTGAAGGTTGGGAACACTGGTTGTTTTAATGGTCTCTTCCACCGGAACGTCGCGCAGCAGGACATTCGTCAGACCAAAACGGTTCGACACACCCAGAATGGTATGCTGCACCGGACGACGCAAGTCCGCGTCCACCAGCAGGACTTTCTCACCCTGCTGAGCACAGACATAAGCCAGGTTGAACGCAGTGGTCGACTTTCCTTCACCGGCACCACCGCTCAGCACCGCAAAAGCCCCCTTGGTCGGTCCGCCCGCATCCGTAAAAGACATATTGGTTCGCAGAACCCGATATCCTTCCGCATGGTCACTGTCCGGGCCTTCCTCAATCAGCGGCCGGACTTTCTGCGGTATCAGACCCAGTACAGGCAGATTAATCCACCGTTCGACGTCATCGGCGGTCTTGATCGATGTATCGAGATATTCAATAAAATAGGCCAGCCCGACACCGGAGCCCAGTCCGACAAAGACGCTGAGCAGCAGGTTGAGAATCAGATTCGGGCTCACGTGCCGTGTGGGCTCCTCGGCCGCATCCACGATTTCCACCGGGGTGCGGGGAACTTTCAGGGTGATCCCCTCTTGAGCCAGACGGGCTTTAAGCGCACTCATGATGGAACGCTGCATCTCCAGTTCCTGCTGAGCGCGGTTGAACGGAAGCATTTTTTCACCATACGATTCGCGCTCGCTGGTCTGAACACCGCGCAACTCCTCCTCCAGCGCATCAAACTTGGACTTCGCAATAATGTACTGCGCCTGAACCCCCTTTTTGATCCCTTCCAGCGCCTGTGCCAGCTTCACCAGCAGCTCATCCCGGGCCGCGGTCGTCTGCTTCACTTCCGGGTGGTTTTCACCATAGTTCTGGAGAAGAGAACTCAGCGTCACATCCAAATCCTTGATCTGGGTTCGCATGGATTCCACAAAGGGATCCCCCGCCAGATAGCTGGACGCGGTGAGCAGGTCTTTACTGCTCATGGCCTCCATCTGTTCATACCGGGACTTGGCAACAAGCATTTCAACGCGGGAAGCAATCCGGTCACCTTCCAGCTGCTGGAGTTGCAGTTTTTCAATGCTGGCGGCATCCACTCCCTCGGAGAGCACCGAAATATTCAGGTCCCTGCGGATCGACTCGACCTGCTGTTCTGCAACCGAAACTTTTTCCTGCTGGGATTCGAGCTCCCGGCGGAGCACATCCAGCGCGCGGGTCATCTCCTTGTGTTTAAGATCCAGCCGCTGATCGCGATAGACATCCGCCAGTTCGTTGGCGATCCGCATGGCCTCTTTGGGGTTTGAGCGACGGGCGGTCAGCGCAATCAGGTTGGTGTCACGGAACTGGTCGACACTCACGCTCGAGCGAAGAATTTTATAGGCGACCTCTTTGGCAACCGGCTGGTCTTTTTTCCCCCAGACTTCCTGCAGGTTCAGACGATTGATAACCTCATAAAGGATCGGCTTGGATTGAATGATTTCATACTGCGTTCGAAGAAAATAAGGGTCATATGCGGACCCGCCGTAGCTGGACAGCGAATTAAACGGATCGATATCGAGATTGTCGAGGTTCACCTTGATTCGGGCCTGCGATGCATAAATTTTTGGCAGGGTCAGGGTATAGCCGGTTCCGGTAATGACCACAAGAATCAGAACGGCCAGAACAATCTCCTTGCGGGAACGAATGACGCGCCAGTAGTCGAGAAAATGGAGGGTGCTCTCTTTGGTCTGATTTTCACTCATGGGTTTGCCCTTTTATAAATGACGATGGTGAGGCGGTTAAACCTCACCATGTTTACTAAATCGTGCTGATTGTCCAAATCCGCTTACAGCTCAACACGCCACCCGAGGTCGATCATGTTTTGATCATAATCCCCCTGGTTGCTGCCGTAACTGATATCGCTGTGCTTCAGTCTCAGCTCAAGGAAATTGATCCGGTTCAGCTTGTACTGCAGCAAGGCTTCAAAATCCAATCGCTCTGTGTCGGAGCCCCCGCCGCCGATTTCGTTGTCAATCGAATCATACTGAGCATCGAGGAAGCGGGCAGATATCTTGCCCATAATCTTGGCCGTCAGGTCATGCTGTGCAGCCAGCCGGATTTCACTGGCGGTTTCACCGGCGTAGAGACTGTTGTCGGACTCACGGTACTGATGGGAAAATTCACCGCTCAAACGGGTTCTCGGTGACGGCTCATAAGCCAGTGTTGTCCTGAAATAGGGGTTCTGAGCACTGGAACTTTCACCCTGGAAGGAGGTCTCGTCAAAGGAAAGTCCGGCCTCAATGCTGCCTTGCCACTGCGGATTAAAGGTGTGCGAGATTTCGGTCGTCAGGCGCGTCGAATCAAAGGAGGAATCCCGATTGTCATAATCCACCATAATCTGCGTCGCATGAAGGGCCGCCCATGTGCGCTGCGGGCTCAAATCGCGCTTCCATGAAAGGCCGGCGGTATACATGTCATAATCCAGCGTATCGATATCGGACTCATGCTGCTTTGTGGTGTAGCTCAGTGGTACAGACAGACGGTCTTTGGAGCTCAGCACATACGTCGGGTCGGCACGCAGGGTGTTTTTGAAATAGTCGTAACGGCCGTCTGCATTAGCCGCTGTCGTGTAATCGCTCATATACATCTCAGACAGCTGAATGAGCAGGCGCGGGGAAACCGAGTGGCTCAGGATCGCATAGATATTGGGATCGAGTTTCTGACGGTCGTCATCCGAATGAAACGTGAAATTCGACCGAAACAGCAGATCCGTACGGTCAGACAGTGCGGCTCGAAAAGCCAGATTAACAACATCCTGGATGTATGCCGAGGTGGAATCGTCCGCACTGTTCCGGTTTAAGTTGTCATCGTAACCGACACGCAAGGTATTGACTACTGTAAACGGACGGTCTCCCTCCGCAAAAATATGACCCACAATCAGGCCCGCCATCACAGGAATTAAAAGCTGTCTTTTTTTCATTCATACCCTTTCAGCCAAAACGCTGGCAAATTTAAAGAAACACTTACTCCAAGTCAATACACAAAGGCCATGGTTGTTATTTCAGGTCGCAGATCCTCTTCCGCATCAACTTGAGAGATCAGACAGGTGTCGCGGAAGTATCCCTGTCGCGAATTGTTCCGAATGGAGCGACAACCCCGGTATCTTCCAGCATTGTGCTCCCCCTCTCCTCCAGCGGATCTGCGGGGCGGCCGCCGCCGTACTGGGTCTTCTGCGCCGAACCGCCGCCAAGCGTTTTGTCACTCTTGCCGCCACCGGTTGCAACACTCTGACTGTCGCCGCCAGCTCCGGAAATGAGCATGGAAGCGGACGCAACCACCGAAGCCGTCGTCTCGGGAAACTGAGTGAATGCATTACTGGCATCAATCGCGGCTTTACTGAGATCCAGATTTTCAGCCCCGCCGGCGACCAGGACCCCCACGAGTGCGTATCGGACGGCTTCTTCACTGCCGGTTGCAACCGCCTCGTTCAGGATTTCAACGATCCCGGCCTGAATCGCATCATGGCTCTGACCGGAACTGTAAAGCGCACTGACCGCATCTTTTACTGCGAGCCCGACCGCTTTTTCATCTTGAGCGGCAAGAATACCGCTCAGCCCGAGCTCCGCATGAACGGGAAAAGCCGCCACTCCGGCAAGCAGGCCGGCCACAATCGTTAAAAACGCAACATTCCGTCTCATTTTCTTGTCCCTTTCTATTGGTCACTCGCTGGGCTTAAAGCCCGTTTCCAAAAAACTTTTTCACCTCCGGCAGCATCCCCTTTTCGGTGCGGCGAAGGAATCCTTTCCAAAGCGGCTGCAAATCTACATCATTCAACTGGCAATAGTCAACCCAAGTAACAGCTTCATCGGGCCGTTTAATACATCCGTCAACCCGCTCGGCCTCTCCCAGAAAAAGCAGTGTAGACTGCCCGACCCCCCGGGCAAAATCCTCTTGCGTGACCTCGGAGGTCGGATCCATCACATCGAACAGCGGGAAACATACGCCATGTCCGTTCAAAAGAGCAACACACTCCGTCAGGGAAGCCTCTCCCGAAAGCTGCCCTTTAAAATAGCCTTTAGCCAGCAATACAGCCAGATCCGCAAATGTGGGCGCCGCCTGACCGACAAGCCCGCCGGTCAGACAAATTGCGGTAATCAAAGACACGTACAACTTCATACGTGGTTTAACTTACAAACCCACCGGGCAGAAGGCAAGCCGAATAAAAGTTCAGAAAATGAAGCGGTGGCGCTCAACCGATTTTTGAGAATTACGGTTTTTTCCACAGATTGATGCGCCCGGAGACAGACTCCGGCAGCACGCTCAGCCGCATCGGCCAGGCGGTGAGGCCGCTCTTCGGCCAGTCGCTCGGATTGTCCACCTGCACGGCGATCACATTGTTTTCGCCCGGGCGCACCAGCGCCCTGCCGATTTTATAACTGCGGGGACCGGCGCCGGAACCGGAGCCGATCTCCACTCCGTTGAACCAGAACGTTTCACTGCCGCTGACACTCTCTAAATAGAACTCGAGGTCGTGCCCGGCCCATTCCGACGGAACGAGTACGGATTTGCGGTGCCACATGACCCCGTCATACTCTTTGTATTTCTCAATAAATTCCCAGCGCCCGGGCAGACGCGCAAAACTCCAGCCGTCGCTGATGTCGTACAAGTCCTGCGAGGCGGCATCTTCCTGTTCGGTCCCCTTCAGCATCCAGATGCCGCGCAGGTCGATGGATTCAGCAATTTTTACATTGAAAACCGCCTCCACGCCGGAAACCTCCGCTGTGACCGGAACCGTTCCATAGGACAGACCATCCGGCAAACCGATCTCCAGCGGCACATTCACATCCTCATTGGCGGGGATCTGGACAGCGACAACATCCCCCGGAAGGGCGATGCCTTTGGCGGCCTGAAGCTGCACTATGCAGGAAACCGGTTCGGGCCGGTTGTTGCGCAGGCGCAGGGTCAGATCAACCTGACGAGCCTCCCGGAGCGGCCGGGACGCTTCGTATTCTCCGGGAAGGAATTCCGCCTCGAGAGCCGGGCGGACGTTGATGGTCTGCCAGCGGCCGCGCCGCGCATAGCCTCCGTCGGAAGGCAGGACCCGGATCCGGTCCACGACCTGCCCGGCCGGCCAGTCGATTGTAAACACGCCGGGTTCAACCGGAGTCAAATGCTGTACCGCCGACGCATCCCCGAACAGCACGTCGAGCGCATCGCAGTCCGCCCGGACCGTGACCGGCTCTCCGGCGGGCACCTCAAACGGCGC
>JBFHEM010000025.1:0-59646 GCA_041584215.1 Tichowtungia sp.
GCCGGCGCCGAACAGCCGGTCTACGCCGGCAGCCTGCTGCTGCTCTACGGCATCGGCCACTGCGCCGTCATCGTCGCCGCCGGAACCTTCACCGAAATTGTGCAGCGCTATCTGAACTGGAACGAAAAATCCAAAGGCGCAACCCGTCTCAAAAAGGTCTGCGGCATCCTCGTCCTGATCGGCGGGCTGTACATGATTTACACCGCACCGTAGCGGAGAACGGAGGTCGGAGACCGGCGATTCGCGCTGTAGAACGGTGCTCCGCGCCGTTCACTCCGCACCGCAATGCAGAACCACGTGGCAACGGATTCCGATCCGTTGAACCTCATTGACTCCGCATCCGAATGCGGAGCTACGCAGCGCCGGATTCCGGTCCGGCCCGCGGATTCAAATAGATCCGGCTTCCCCTTTCACCACCGGGAAAAAAGGTATACAAAGGTTTTGTATGTGGTCTTAATTGGGACTTTTGAATGGACATGCACTCGTCGTCTGGAATCAGGGATAATCACGCTCGCGGGAATGCCGGAGAATTTTTGCGAAAAAAGATTCAACCCGGCTCAAAACTCTCGTTTGTTTCCGCCTATTTCACGATTTATGCGCATCACGCATTAAAAGATCAGCTGGATTCGATTGATCGTCTTCGGTTTCTGTTCGGAGAGCCGCGCTTTATCCAGTCGCTCGACCCGGAAAAAACCGACAGAAAGGCTTTCGACGTTGAAGATTCGCAGTTGCAGCTCCGAAATCGCCTGGAACAAAAGCAAGTCGCCAGAGAATGCGCGGAGTGGATCCAGGAAAAAGTCGATATTCGCTCCGTAAAACATCCCGGATTTTTGCATGGAAAAATGTACCACATGGACCAAAATTCGGAGGCCACTAAGTTTTCCGAGGAAAAAGCGCTTTCCAATGTCTGGATAAGTGTCCTCCATTTCTCCCAATGGTTGGAGCTTTCCGGGAAAATAATTTCTAATGTTTGGAACATCTATGTGGGGGTTTTCCAAGGGTTGGAAGACAGGTTGGACAGATTGTGACGGGATTTTCAGAGGTGGAGGTGTGAAATGCCAGAAAGTATGGCGGAAAAGATCGAATCCAAAAACAATGCTTTAAGCATGTTTAGATAACGCACTAAGTTGGCATGAAAAATACACGGTAGTGGAAGCTGTCGTTGTGCAGGCTGTTTCCCTTGATGTGGCAAGAAATAATGGTCGAATGATAATTGAACCTTTGTTGAGAAAAAGTGTGGCATCTGAGTTGAATCATATATTTGAGCGCGAGAATTCCGGCTATCGCCTGAGCGATGACTGTCAGTTGGTGCCAATTGCCAACCGGCAGGAGCTGGATGAGGTGTCCGAAGCGCAGCACTCGAAAGTTGATTCGGTTGCGCACCATATGAACAAGGCGGTCGCCTGCTTTGCGGATCGGGAAAAACCGGATTATGACAACAGCATCAAAGAAGCCGTTTCCGCCATGGAAGCTCTGGCCCAGAAGGTCACCGGCGAGAAGAAGGGCACCCTGGGCGCATTAAGCAAAAAACTTGACTTGCACCCGTCACTGCGCGAAGCCGTCAGCAAACTCTATGGCTACACATCCGACGGCGGAATCCGACACGCCAAAAAGGACGGCGACCCCAACGTCGATTTCGACACCGCCAAGTTCGTCATCGTCACCGCCTCCGCCCTCATCAACTTCATAACCGCAAAGTGTCCCCATGACTGATTGTGTGACTTCTCGTGTTTTTTGTGGCTATGAACCATTGGTTTTATCCGTGGGCAGTTTCCAACCATTGGAAAACCTGCGTCCATCTGCGGACACCTCCTTCCAACCATTGGAAAACCTCATCCAGTCCATCCTGTTATCCCGACAAAAATTTTCCAACCCTTGGAAGCAGGCTGAGCCTGCACCCATTCAGCGTTCTAATCTTTGGAGTTTTGTGCCTTTTGCGGCCATCCATCTTCGCGTTCTTTTGCGTCCTTTCGCGGTTAAGATCCTGGATTTCAAACGAGGTGTATTATGACTGAAAATGAACGGGGCGAGCTAATCGTCTATCAGTCCCCGAATGGAGAAATTAAGCTGGATGTACGGCTTCAGGACGAAACCGTCTGGCTGACTCAGCCCATGATGGCGGAGCTCTTTCAAACGAGCATTCCGAACATAAGCATGCACATACGAAACGTTTACGACGAAGGAGAACTTGTCCCGAAGGCAACTGTTAAGAAATTCTTAACAGTTCGACAGGAAGGTTCCCGCCAGGTGCAACGCAATCTGGAATATTACAATTTGGACATGATTATTTCGGTCGGATACCGCGTGAAAAGCGCGGTGGCGACCCGTTTTCGCATCTGGGCGACGGAGCGGCTGAAAGAATATCTGGTCAAAGGGTTCACGCTGAATGATGAGCGGCTGAAGGAGCCGGAGGGTGGACGCTACTTCGAAGAACTGCTGGCCCGCATCCGGGATATCCGGTCTTCGGAAAAGGTGTTCTGGCGCAAAATACTCGATATTTATGCCACCAGCATCGACTACGATCCGCAGGCGGAAACCTCGCAACTCTTTTTTAAGCAGGTGCAAAATAAGATGCACTGGGCGGCGCACGGACATACCGCTGCCGAACTGATTGTTCAGCGGGCCCATGCCGGTCAGCCCAACATGGGCGTCACAAACTATCCGGGGAACAAACTGCTCAAGCGCGATGTGGAAGTCGCCAAAAATTTTCTGTCCGAAGATGAGCTCAACATTCTGAACCGCATTGTGACGGCTTATTTGGAAATTGCCGAACTTCAGGCGCTGAACCGCTCGCCCATGACCATGCAGGACTGGATTGAACGACTGGATCAGTTCTTAACCATGACCGGCAGGGAATTGCTGGATCACGCCGGAACAGTCAGCCACGAAGAAGCCATCGCCAGAGCGCATGAAGAGTATCGGGCGTTTCGAGACAAACAGCTCAATGAGCCGACAGAGGTGGAAAAACATTTTATTGAGGCGGAGCAGGAGCTGAAGCAGATTGAATCCTCGCGAAAAAAAGACGCGAAATGAACCCGATCCAATCCATCCGGATCAACGACCAGTCCGCCGCTGCCATCGGCAACACGGATCAGATGAGCCGTCCGAAAACCGGGCTGCTCTGCTCCCGCAAGTGCCCGGCCGACATCATCCTTTTCACAGAAAAGCGGGCCGACTCCCGCACCATCGACCGCCGCAACCAGCTCGTCGCCGACCTCGCCTGCACACTGTATATCCCCTGCGCCACTCCCGGCGGAAACATCGAACCGTTCAAAGGAGAAAAATCATGACCCACACGATACGCAACATTCTGCAGGATCTGGAGCGGGTGCGGGAAAACATGCTGGCGCCGCATCTTCGAACAGGTCTGCCGCACCCTCCATGCCCGGGATGCCGCCCGTTTCAGTGCCCTGCCCGACAACCCCGCCTTCAGAACCCGCCGCGGCAATGTTTATTTTTCCGCCGACCCCGCCAGGCTGCGCGTCGCCTCGGAAGTGGCCCCCGGCCCTGTTCGCCGAGGTCAACCTCTCCGCCAACCACCTGCGCAACCTCATTTGCCTGTTTCCGAACGCAAGCGGGACGCTTGCGCTACTTTCTTCGAAGAACTGATCGACGCCTGCATTCTGGAGCTCGACTTCACCGACCTCTTCGCCGTCATCAAACAAAGATGGCGCGATCAAATGTCAGAGAAAAAATACAACTTACTGTTTGACAGTTAGCCAACTGCCTAACTATAAAGGCGGCATGAAACAGCCCCTGGAACAGCTGAAGGCCCTGTCCGACCGCAACCGCCTGCGGGTGGTTGCGGCCCTGATGAGCCGCAATGAACTCTGCGCGTGCCACATCGCCGAGCTGCTCGGCGTGACCGGCGCGACCGCCTCGCGGCACATGGACCTGCTGATCCGCGCGGAGTTGGTCAGCAGCCGCAAGGACGGACGCTGGGTTCACTACAGCCTGAGCCCCTCCTTTCCTCAGCCGGTTTTCCAATGGCTGGAAAAATGCCTGAAGAACGATCCGGACATCAAAGCGGACCGGCGAACACTGAAAAAAATTGTTGGATGCAACCCGTAAGGAGATCGCAATGGATAAACACACCCCCATCAGCTTTTTTGAAAAATACCTGACCGTCTGGGTCGCCCTGTGCATGGTGGGCGGCATTCTGATCGGCAAATTTTTGCCGGCCGTCCCGGATTTTCTCGGCAAGCTTGAATATGCCAATGTATCGATCCCGGTCGCTGTTCTGATCTGGCTGATGATCTACCCGATGATGATGAAGGTGGACTTCAAGAGCGTGAAGCACGTCGGCGAAAACCCGAAGGGCCTGTATGTCACCTGGATCACCAACTGGCTGATCAAACCGTTCACGATGTTCGGCATCGCCTGGCTGTTCTTTTATGTCATATTCAAAAACCTGATCCCGGCGGAGCTGGCGAAGGACTACCTGGCCGGCGCGGTGCTGCTCGGCGCGGCGCCGTGCACCGCCATGGTGTTTGTCTGGAGCCATCTGACGAAAGGCAATCCGGCCTACACCGTCGTGCAGGTCGCCACCAACGACCTGATCATCCTCGTCGCCTTCGTGCCGATCGTGAAGTTTCTGCTGGGCGTCAGTGATGTGTTCGTCCCATGGGACACGCTGTTCCTGTCCGTCGTGCTGTTTGTGGTGATCCCGCTCACGGCCGGGGCGCTCACCCGCGGCCATCTGCTCAAGACCAAGGGGCCGGAGTATTTCGAAAACGTCTTCCTGCCCAAATTCAGCAAGACGACGATCACGGGGCTGCTGCTGACGCTGGTCATCATCTTCTCGTTTCAGGGCGATGTGATCCTGAGCAACCCGATCCATATCGGACTGATCGCCGTGCCGCTGATCATTCAGACGGTGCTGATCTTCTTCATCGCCTATCTGGGGGCGCGGGCGCTCAAACTGCCGCACGACGTGGCCGCCCCGGCCGGGATGATCGGCGCGTCGAACTTCTTTGAACTGGCGGTCGCGGTCGCCATCGCGCTGTTCGGCACCACTTCTCCGGTGGCGCTGGCCACCATTGTCGGCGTGCTGGTCGAAGTGCCCGTCATGCTGGCGCTGGTCGGCTTCGCCAACCGCACCACCGGCTGGTTCCGCGAATAACGGGCTCTTCCTCTAAAATTTCCAGACATTGGAAACATCTGAACTTGCCCGGGGGCCGAGGATCGGTACGATGTCGCGCATGAAAATTAATCCGTCACCCAGTTTCAGCATCGACCTGACCGTTGAGTCGACCCTCAGCCGCCGGGAACTCGAAAACCTCATCACGGCCGCCGACGGGGTCTGCGCCCTTTCCGCAGGCACCGCAAGCCCCTACCGGTTTACCGTCAACTGCCGCAGCAGCGAGCATCAGCAGGAGATTCTCCACGCCCTGGAAAAAGCCGAAAACACATCGGTTCTCTCCGCCGAGGAAATCACATTCCGGTCCCATCTCGGCGGCAAGATTGAAACCGCGAACAGGATGGACCTGCACGCGCCGGGCGCCCTGTCGATCGCCTACACGCCGGGCGTCGCCCGCGTCTGTTCGGCGATCCATCAGGATCTCTCCCGCGCCGACGCGCTGACGATTAAAAAGAACATGGTGGCGGTGGTGTCTGACGGCACGGCCGTGCTCGGCCTCGGCGATATCGGCCCGCAGGCCGCCATGCCGGTGACGGAAGGCAAGGCGATGCTCTTTAAAGGATTCGGCGGCGTGGATGCGTTCCCGATCTGCCTCGACACCAAAGATCCCGAGGAGATCATCAAAACGGTCAAGCTGCTGGCGCCGACCTTCGGCGGCATCAACCTGGAGGATATTTCGGCGCCGCGCTGTTTTGAGATCGAGGAACGCCTGAAGGCCGAGCTCGACATCCCGGTGTTTCACGACGACCAGCACGGCACCGCCGTGGTGTCGCTGGCCGCGCTGTTCAATGCGCTGAAAATCACCGGCAAAAAGATGGGCGAGCTCAAAGTGATCGTCAACGGGGTCGGCTCCGCCGGCACGGCCTGTTCGAAGATCATGCTGGAAGCCGGCGTAAAAAACCTGATCGGGTTTGACCGCACCGGCGCGATCTACAAGGGGCGCACCGAAAAGATGAATCCCGCCAAGCAGTGGTTTGCAGACCACACCAACCCGGAATCCTTCAGCGGAAGCCTGAGCGAAGCCATGCACGGAGCGGATCTGTTTCTCGGCGTTTCCGCCCCGGGCTGCATTACGGCCGAAGACATCCAGCACATGGCGGCCGACCCGATCATTTTTGCCATGGCCAACCCGACCCCCGAAATCATGCCCGAAGAGGCGCTGCCCCACGCGCGGATCATGGCGACCGGCCGGTCGGACTATCCCAACCAGATCAACAACGTGCTCTGCTTCCCCGGCATTTTCAAGGGTGCTCTGCGCTGCCGCGCCAGCGGCATCAGCGAGGGCATGAAAGTGGCCGCGGCCCATGCCATCGCCGACCTGGTTCCCGCGGACAAGCTCTGTGAAACATACATCATCCCGTCCGTTTTCGACGAGGGCGTGGCCGATGCCGTGGCGGACGCGGTTGAAAACGTGGCGCGCGCCGAGGGCCTCGCCCGCGAATCAATCGACGAAGCCGCGCTCTACAAGCTCAAATAATTCAGCCGGCTGCACGACTGGAATTGCGACTGCCGCGGAGCATCCGGCAACTCATAGCAGCGTGAAATCGACGATCAGCGGAAAGTGATCGGAGCCGACATCCGGCCCGGTCAGCCGGCGATGAACCTGAACTGCGGGCGAGCAGAGCAGGTGGTCGATCGGAATGCGCAGCAGCCGGCTGCCGGCCGGCCAGCTCGGCTGAAAGCCGAAGCCCTGCATGCTGTTGTTCAGGCCGGAGTTTTTCAGCAGCTGGCGGAAGTGCGCCGACCACGGCGAGCAATTCAAATCGCCGATCAGCACCACCGGATGTTTCTGTTTTGCAACCAGCTCCGGCAGTGCCGCCAGCTGGGCGTTGCGGTGGCGGGAATACACTCCGTTGAACGGCGGCATCGGATGGGTGCCGATCAGAGAAATCTCCCCCTGCGGCAGATGCACCGTCGCGGTGAGCGTCGGCACGCCGGCGGTGCCGGCGAACACCGTACCGGTTTTTGAAAGCGGATGGCGGCTCAGCAGCATGATGCCGAAACAATCCTCGCGCACCTCCGACAGGCGGTAGGGATAGTCCAGCTTCGCCAGCTCGGCGGCCCATTTGGGCGTCACCTCCTCCAGCACCAGCAAATCGGGATCGGCGGTCTCAATGGCGCCCAGCACCAGCTCCGTGTTGCCGTTGGAGGCCAGGATATTCATCAGCATGGCGCGGACGGGTTTCTCAGCGGCGGCCGGCGGCCGGCCGAAGTAGAGCGGCAGCACCACCGCATAGTTCAGGCACGCCAGCAGCGTGAAGGCGGCCAGCATCCTGTTGTTTTTCTGCCAGATGGACAGGCCGATAAACACCAGCGCAATCTGAAACATCTGCACCCGGAAGTGGGAAAAAAGATCACACACCCAGCAGAACCGTCCGAGGAACCCGGCGGCCGTGGCGACCGCCAGCCCTGCCCCGGCGGCCAGGAACAAGCGCCCCATATGTTTTCTGTCGACAAATTTCACAACCGGAGCATAGCAGGTTTTACGGTTCTGCGCATTATTTTACGGCAGTTGTGCGATCGCCGTTTTTTTTGGGGAAAGCGGGGGCTCCGGGAAAGGTCGGGCCGCGCCCTGTACCGAAAGACCGGCACGGACGATCAGAGGCAGCACTGGATGTTTGCGTATTTGACGCTGTCGAGCGGGTTATACCCGGTCCGGGCCTGGGCGAAGGTTTCCGGCAGGATTTTCAGCTCTGAAATATCCGCCAGCATGAAATCCTGCCAGCCCTGCTCGCCGAAGTTACTGTCGTCGCGCACAAACCACCCGTTCAGCAGAATATGCCCGTTGTAATTATGCGCAACCAGATGCGGCTCGAGCACCCTGGTTCCGTCTTCACAGTTAATTTCCACCAGGTTTTTGCCCAAAATGGCTTTTCGCAGCAGCTCTTCCACCTGTCCGCCCGCCTTTCTTTTTTCGGTCCCGGCCCGCCCCGACCGGGAAAGACCTTTGTTTGACAACAGAAATAATCTTAGCATTTTGCATGCCTTTAGCGTTCGGTTTTCGGATCCAGCGGCCTTGCAGATCAGAAAAACGGCCGCAGAGCACATTCGGCGGCGGCAAAAAAACAACGTGCGTGAGAATTGGAAACTGAACTTTTCTCAAGATTGCCGTTTTCGGATGAATGAAATCAGCGATTGAGGAGTTTGCGCAGCTTGCGGAGCGTGGAGGCATTCACGGTGCGGGTGTAGCCCGCCTGTTTCAGCGATCGTTCAGCGGCGACCGCACGCGCCCCGCTGCGACAATAGAGGATAATCGCCTGATTCTTATCGGATGTATGCTTTCCGATCTCCCGGGAGATGACGTCGAAGGGAATATTGACGGCGCCCTCGAAGTGACCGCCTGCAAACTCGCCCGCCGTGCGCACATCGACCACCAGCGCGCCGTCGCCGATCAACACGGGAATCTGTTTCGCCGCCGGGTCGGTTTTGAAGAATTTAACCACCATCCAACCAGCCAATACAACCAATCCAATTGTGAGCTCTGTTTTCATGCTGCTGAACGTATGAGGTCTACCCGCGAAATTTGCCACAAAAAAATTGTATACTTCTACAGGCGAACAGGCTTAATCGGACCAACCCCGGGCCGCCTCGGGATGAAATCCTTCACCCCCTGCAAACAAATCGCGCGGGGCACCCGGGCAAATAGAGACGCCATCTGTCACCTTTATCATTGCCATTGACATGGCTGGACCGGAGTCCTAGCCTTCCGCCGGTGTCAGCGGGGTCTCCGAATGCAACGATATGAAATGACCGCATGGCTGGTGGTGCGCCACGCTCCGCCGCTCCCCTTCCTGCCGGAAGACGTGCACGGAAAAATGGTCGTGATCGTGCCTTTCGTCTGGCTCGGCGACGAGGCCGACGGTGCCCGGCTCATCAAACCGATCCGCGAGGCGACCCCCTCTCTGGGCGAAGCCATCGGCATGAACCCCTGGGTGGAGTGGCAGGCGGGATTCGACGGGCTTGTCACCCACGGCGCGCGCAACTACTGGAAATCGCACCATATCAGAGAACTGCCGGACGACTGCATCGACCGCATCATCGAATTTGCAGAAATCATGCCGTCTGACGAATGCGAAGTGTTCATCCCGCACATGGAAGGCGCTCCGAGCCGGGTTCCGGAGAATGCGACGGCCTTTGCGCACCGGCAGACACCCTTCGTGCTCAACATTCACACCCGATGGCACGACATTGCGGATGACGAACGATGTCTCGCCTGGGCACGGGACTTTCACCGGGCCACCGAACCGTTCGCCCAGGGAGTCTATGTGAACTTCCTGAGTGACGAAGGCGAAGATCGTGTTAAAGACGCGTACACGAAGGAGGTCTGGGACCGTTTGGTACTGGTCAAAAAAAAATACGATCCATCCAACCTGTTCCGCATGAACCAGAACATTAAACCGGACTGACATTACCGGCTGTAAGGCCGGCCTGCGCGCGCCAACCCGCCCGCAGGCCGGTTCCATCTTTACCGCTGGCTCTGAAGCCGCTCGGCAAGGGTGGTGACGCGCTCGCGGGAGTCGGCGCGGCTGACCGCCAGTCCCATGGCCTTTTTGGTGCCGACGAGCACGGCGAACTTTTTGGCGCGGGTGACGGCCGTGTAGAGCAGGCTGCGCTGCAGCAGCACAAAATGCTGCGTGTGCATGGGAATGATGACGCAGGGGTATTCGCTGCCCTGGGACTTGTGAATGGTGATGGCATAGGCGTGCACCAGCGCATCGAGCTCGCGAAATTCGTACGGGATGCGCCGGCCATCGATCGCCACCACCACATCGCCCTGCACCTCGTCAATCGAAACAATGCGCCCGAGATCCCCGTTAAACACCTCTTTGTCGTAGTCGTTTTCGGTCTGCATCACACGGTCGCCCTCGCGGTAGACCACGCCGAAGCGCTCGATCTGGTTTCCGCGCGGGTTGAGCAGCGCCTGCATCACCTGATTCAGGTTTTTTGCACCCAGCTCGCCCTTCTGCATCGGCGTGAGAATCTGAACATCCTCAATGGGATCAACCCCCAGTCGCTTCGGAATCGAATCGCTGACCATCCGCTTCATCACAGCAATGGCCTTGGCGGCGTCGGGCTGCTCCACAAAATACAGATCGGAGGATTTGTCGCCCTCCTCCGGAAATTCAGGCAGCTGCCCCTGGTTGATGCGGTGCGCACCGGTGACGATGCGGCTTTCGGCCGCCTGCCGGAAAATTTCGGTCAGCTCGATCACCGGCACCGCTCTGGAGGAGATGACATCGCGCAGCACCCGTCCCGGTCCGACCGACGGCAGCTGGTCGGCGTCGCCGACCCAAACCGCCGCTGCGCGCTGCGGGACGGCATCGAGCAGCTGCTGAGCCAGCACCTGATCGATCATGCTCGATTCATCGATGATGAACACATCGCCTTCGAGCGGATTTTTCTCGTCATGGATAAATCCGCCGGTGCCGGGATTGAAGCGCAGCAGGCGGTGGATGGTTTTCGCCTCCAGTCCGGTTGTTTCGCTGAGCCGCTTGGCGGCGCGGCCGGTCGGCGCGCACAGCACCACATTCATCCGTTTGGCGCGCAGCACCTGGATGATGGAGTTGACCAGCGTGGTTTTTCCGACGCCCGGCCCGCCGGTGATGACCATCACCTTGGCCTGCACAGCCAGCTTCAGCGCCTCGCACTGGTTTTCGGAAAGCTGGATCTTTTCCTTCTTCTGCACCCACGCGAGGGCCTTTTCAAAATCGATCTTCGGACAGGGATGCCGGCCGTAGTTGAGCTCGATCAGCTTTTTGGCG
Source organism: Tichowtungia sp. (assembly GCA_041584215.1). Lineage (GTDB taxonomy): Bacteria > Verrucomicrobiota > Kiritimatiellia > Kiritimatiellales > Tichowtungiaceae > Tichowtungia. The sequence goes on from JBFHEM010000025.1 coordinate 10,903, forward strand.
AAGTTCCACTCGGCAAAATAGAGCTTGGGGGGATAAATCAGATTGCGGCCGCGGCGGTCCTCGTCGTGGATCAGGCGTTTGTTTTCCAGCAGGTGGTCGAGCGCGCCGCCGATGCGGTCGGGCGGGATGTCGAGCAGCTCGACCGCCCGGCTCTGCAGGTCGCCGCGCGGGACGGCGCAGTGTCCGGCGGAGGTCATTTCCTGCAAAACATACTCGAGTCCGGCGCGTGCGCGCAGCTCGGAGTCTTTGGCGATGCCGAGCGTGCGGGCGATGCCGTCGGCCACCAGGAATCCGATGCCGCGGATATCGCGGGCCAGGCAGTACGGATCGCGCTGGATGCGCTCAATGGCGTGCTCGCCGTAGGTTTTGTGGATCCGGAACGCGCGCGCGGTGCTCACTCCGTGGCTGAACAGGAAGCTCATGATTTCGCGGATGCCCTTCTGCTCCTCCCAGGCCGCTTTGATGCTCGCGCGGCGCCCCGGGCCGATTCCCTCGATCTTCAGCAGCTTGCCGGATGACTTTTCAATCACGTTGAACACATCGCGCCCGAACGTATCGACCAGCTTTTCGGCATATTTGGGGCCGATATTGCGAATGATGCCCGATCCCAGGAATTTTTTGATGCCCTCGATCGTATCGGGCTGCGAAACCCGCATCATCTGCGCCTTGAACTGCGGGCCGTAGCTGGAGTCCATAATCCACTCGCCGTCGGCGGCCAGCCATTCGCCGGGATTGATGCTCGAGGCCGTGCCAACCACCGTCACCAGGTCCCGGTGGCCGCGCACCTTGGCGCGCAGCACGGTGTAGCCGTTTTCCTCATTGCGGAAAACCACCCGCTCCACCTGCCCGTCCAGCCGGTTGTCATCTGGGGTCTTTTTGGTCATGCTGTGCAGTTTCGGGCATTGAAAAAGAGCGCACTGTGCCTGAGGTTTGGACGCATCAGTCCTCGAGCACCTGAATGGTCACCGGCACAACCATGGGCCGCTCCAGCCCCATTGCCCAGTAGGTTCTTCCGAAGATGCGGACCCGCTTGCCCTCGCACTCCTTCATCTGCGCGTCATTGCCCCGGATGTAGCAGATCAGAACCAGTCCGGTATCCGCATCGACCAGTTTTGAAAGCACGCCGGAGGCGGGTTTCAGCAGGCCGACAAAGCTCCAGTCCGAGCCCTGTGTTTTTTTCGGGTCGGGAGTCAGCGTCTGCGGTTCATCGAGCGCCGCCGTGGCCGAGACCATCACCTCGTTGATTTCAGGCTGGACCGCCGTCCTGGTGACCGGCTCCTTCACCTCCGTTGCCGGCATCGGCTCCGGTGCGGGAACCACCTGAATCACAATGGGCTGCGCGCTTTCGGCGGCGGGCTCTTCGACCGCCGGCTCGTCGGGCTTCGGATCCGCGACCAGGTCGCAGTATTTGCGGCTGATCCACGCCAGGGTCTCCTCGGGCGGAGCCACTTTCACCCAGCCGCCGATTTCCCCGCGCACCGTCAGGATTCTGCCGGTGCGAACCACGCCGACCACCGTGTGGTTCAGGCTGGGGCCGGACCGGATGTTCAGGCGGGCCGGAATCACTTCACCGCCCTCCACAAACTCGCTGTGCACCCAGAAATCAACGCGTTCAGGCGGCAGGACCCCCACCCAGTCCGGATTGGAATTGTCGCGCACAACCAGCTTTTCGCCCAGGATGGTGCGGGTGAGCAAAACCGCATTCAGATCCGGCGCTGCGCGCAGGCTGACGCGATCGCCGGTCACCTCGACGGTGACCGGATCGTCCGCACAGGCCCCGACCCCCGCCAGCAAGACCCCGACAAAAACCCACAGAAACTTCATACAAACACCTCGTTGAAATACATGATTGGCCACTGTACGCACACCGCCGCCCGCCCGCAAACAGAAAGCTGTATTTCGGTTTGCCTTCCTGCAGAAGTGTGTCACAATTCCTCTCCCAATTGGGGATGACTGGTTTCGACGGTTGAGTTGAAGCGTCAGTCGCGTGTCGAGGTTGGACTCCAGGCCTCGTAAAAAGGAGCCCGAAACATTAAATGCTGACGAAAGTTACGCACTCGCTGCCTAAATAAAGGCGCGACGTTCTGCCCCTGACACCTGCTGGGGGAGCAGAGCGACGACAGCAGGTTGGTGCTGAAGCCGGGAGTCCGGGTGGATGCGCGAGAAAATAACAGGACCCTAGCGACCGAGGTGGCCATGTTGACCGGCAGCCGAGGGGGCGAATCCTTAAAGGTCGACTACACACGTAGACGCTGCCGTGACTCTTGATCGGACGGGGGTTCGATTCCCCCCATCTCCACCACCTTTCGCCCTGACGGGCGTGCTCTTCCCCCAAGACGGGGAAAAGGGCGAATTTTTATTAACCACACATCACGAATGACTCTCAATCGGTAATCAGGAAATGTCAGTTCAGGCATTAGGGCTGATCGAGATAATAGCGCCCTTTTGAGACTGCCGGGAAGGGATCTGTGCGGAACGGGGATGCCGGCAATCCTTCGGCGTTAAACAACGTCGGGACGAAGCCTTTTTTCCAGCCGTAGCGGAGATGAACAGGAGCAGGAACACCATCGGATGAAACGATGATTTGGTCGTCCAGCTGTTTTGCATCGGCAGGCACATACACGCCGTCTGCACCGCACAGTTCAAAGGCACTGATCTCCGCCGGTTTCAAAACCAGCCCGGAGCCGGTATCGCTGAATGAAAGAACCAGCGAGGATTGAGCATTTTTCACATTCTGCAGGCGGGGACCGCGGCAAACCAGATTTGTTTCTCCATAGACCAGACTGCGGGCAAGCAGTGACAGCCGCAGCCCGACCTTGTCTTTTGAATGCGGGTGCACACTCTGCTCTTCTCCACCGTCAACCAGAACCGCCATGCCGGTGTCATTGATGTTTTCTTCCACCCAGCTCTGGGATTCCCGCAGCTCCGGCCAGTACGCCGACTTGTCATCGCCATTGCCTACGGTTGCCAGCTGCACAAAAAGGAACGGCAGGGTCTCGTTTTGAAACTGTTCGCGCCAGTTGCGAATGAGTTCAGAAAACACCGTTCGGTAAACAGCTCCCGCCTGCGCACTGGCGTTTTCTTCGCCCTGATACCAGATGACTCCGCGGGCGGTATAGGGCGCCACCGGCAAAAACATGTTTTCATAGAGCCCGGACGGCCGTTTGAAATGGCGCGGCCCCATTTTCGGTTTCGGCTTGGGGCCGACTTTTTTGCCCGCATTACGGTCGCGATACCACTGTGTAGACTCCTGCGTAAACTCCTCTGTATACTGCAGATAGGCCGCCTCATTCGAAAACGCATTGTGATAAGCAGCTTCATATCCATCCAGCGTCGGTTTTAATTCCGGATGATTCTCGAGTGTCTCCCGGGACATCCAGGCCTCGGCCGGCGTTCCGCCGATCGCACAGCTGATGATTCCGACGGGAACCTTCAGCGTTTCGCGCAGGTTTTTGGCAAAGTAATACGCACTGGCGGAAAACTCCGGGACGGTATCCGGGCTGCTGTCCTTCCATTGCGGTTTTTTGCTGTTCTGGCCTTCGTAGAATTTTGTGGGAATGGTCACCATCCGCAGCAGCGGGTCGTCTGCGCTGTCGATGTCCGGCTGCGTGGTTTTCTTATAGTAGCCCATGGTCGTCTGCATATTGGACTGTCCGCCGGCAAACCAGACCTCGCCGACCAGAATGTTGGAAACCTGAAACTTGAAACCTGAAACTTGAGAAACAACAGACAGCACCTGCGGCTCAGAAGAGGCGGGCATCGGGTCGAGCGTCACCAGCCATTCGCCGCTTTCACTCGTCACTGCAGCTTTGGACTGTCCGCCGAATTCAATTGTTACCCTCTCGCCGGGATCGGCGGTCCCCCAGATGCGCACCGGCTCATCGCACTGCAGCACGGCGAACTCCGAAAAAATTACTGCGGGCCGAACGTCGGAAAAAGCCGACAAACCGAACAGAAAAATTGAGGCAACAACAGCTTTGCACATATAAACACTCCCCGTGATCTTTACTCTGCAGTAATCCATCCCCAGTCATCCGTGCGGAACGGTCTCGCCGGCAGGCCGGCGCGGTTATAGAGATTGACCGGCGGATTGGTTTCGAAAGCATAACGCACAGCGACCGGAGCGGGAACCCGGGCGGACCAGACGGTTACGGTGCCGTCGGAATTCAACCTGGCTTCTGCCCAGACCCATCGCTTATCTGCTCCGGCAATGGCGAACCCGGTCAAGTGCTCTCCTTTGACAATCATTCCGGCGGCATCATTGGCATCGAAATGAATAATGATTTTTCCATCCGTTATCTGGTGAGACTGATAAACCGGCCCTTCGGCGACGAGGTCGGTTTCGCCGTAAATGTTTTTGCGGGCAAGCAGCGCCAGGCGGCGCCCGACTTCCTGCTTGTTGTGCGGATGGATATCTTTGGGGTTGTCGGGGTCTGCCAGGTCAATGGCCAGTGCCTGCGCAGTGTTCGTCAAAGACAGCGTCTCGGTCTGGGCCTGGCGCAGTTCGGCCCAGGGAGTCGCGGCCGGTTCTTTTAGCGGAAGCTGATAGTTTGCGAGCTGCACCCAGTAGAACGGGAAGTCGCCCTGCCCCCACGCATCACGCCACGTTTGAATCATGGCCGGGAACAGCGCCCGATAAGCATGCGCCCGCCCGGCATTGGCTTCCCCCTGATACCAGATGGCCCCGCGCAGCGTATATCCTGCCAGCGGATGAATCATGGCGTTCCAGAGCCCCCCCGGCCATTTGCGATTTTCCGGGAATGCCAACTCCTGCGGAGGCCGCTGATTAAATTCCATCCCGTCCTGTATTGCTGCCGATTTAGCCTGATCAAACTTCGAACGGATTTCATCATATTCCGCCTTGCGGGCTTCAAAACAGAGCCCCTGATCAAAAATAGTCTGCAGATATGTTCTTGCCAGCGGTTCCGCCTGCAGCACATCGATCGGCATCCAGCTCTCAATCGGCGTCCCGCCCCAGCTGGAATGGATGATGCCCACCGGCACATCCAGTTTTTGATGCAGATCCCGGGCAAAGAAATATGCAGCCGCAGAAAAATCCGGGATGTTTTCGGGCGTACAGCTCTGCCACGGAATGAACTCTTCCGGTGTGATGTCATCCAGCGGCGTTAACGCTGAAATCCGGTTTACGCTGAACAGCCGCAGGTTTGGGTAATCCGCATCTTTAATTTCCAGCCCTGCATTCAATGCCTTTTCAACAGGAAAAAACATGTTGGACTGTCCGGAAGCCAGCCAGACTTCGCCAACGACAACATTGGAAAAGCTTATAGATTCTGTTCCGGCCTTCACCGTCAAGTCCGCCGGGCTGCTGTCCGCGGACAGCGGGGCGAGCTCCACAGACCATTCGCCCGACCAATCCACCCGCACGGATTCGGTCTGCGATTTAAAGGTAACCGTAATTTTCTCTCCGGGATGCGCACGCCCCCAGACACGAACCGGCTTTCCCCGCTGCAGAACCATATTATCGCCGAAGATGCGCGCAACCTGAAGCTCTCCGGCAAAAATCTGCAGCACGGCCAGCATACACAAACCCAGCGTTAATAATGTTTTTTTCATAGCGGTCACTCCGAATGATCCACGCTTCCGTCGTCATGCACGTCAACCCGCTCCTGCTTCAGGGAGCGGAAGAAGACTTTCAGATCGCGCACCACGCCCCAGGTGAACCAGATCGTCGTGGCGGCGGCAACGATGAGGGGAATCATGATGCCGGCCCACCACCAGAAGGTCGGCCAGACGGAGTCGGGCCACGGCTGGATCCAGTGCCAAATGCAGCCCACGACCAGAACGCCGAGCCACAGCATAGCCCACCAGAAAACACCGCAGGCGATCCAGCGGTCACCCCGGGAATATTTGTCGTCAATGCCGATCAGTTTCGACCATCGGAATTTTTCCTTCGTATCTTTCTGTCTTTCTTGCACACGGTCTTCCTCCACGGCGTATTGGCCGCGGTGAAGCATCCGGTCGAGATTGAACTCACGGCCTTTCGACGTCAGCAGCGAAACCACCCCATACACACCGATGGCAATCAGTGTTGCGCCGAATGAAATCTGAAGACCGTTGAACGGAAACTCCGGAAGAATCTGGCGGGTGATGATTCCGCCGACGGACAGAATGGACCCGGTCAGCATGGCGGCCCAGGCCGCCTCGGTGGTTCCTTTTTTCCAATACAGCCCGCCGATGATGACCGAGCCGGCACCGCCGACATAAATCGCCATGGTAATCCGGAACCACATGACGACATATTCTGTCTGGGAGAAAAGACTGCCGAACAGAAAAGCAAACACCGCCACACCCACCATGGCCCAGCGCAGCGTTCGAATATGCTGCTGCGGCTCAAGCGGTTTTTTGCGCAGCGGCAGCAGGACGTCCTGCACAAACATGCTGCCCCAGGAATGAAGGTGGGTTGTGTCGCCGCCGAAAATCCCGGTAATCACAATGGCACACAGCGCGCCTTTAATCCCGATCGGCAGCAGAATGGACAGCGCCGTCGGAATCAGCATTTGTTCACGGATCTGCGGGTTGGCGATTTGGTCCAGTGTTTCCTGAACCCCGACGGCCTGGGTTGCGAATTCCGGCGCATTTAAAAAGGTTACGGCCACCATGGCCAGGATGGTGATCGCCAGCAGCTTGGCGAACTCGCGCCAGCGGCCGAGAATATTCCCCATGCGTGATTCATGAGCCGTCAATGCCGCTGAGTTGTACGCACTCGCATTCTGCCAGGCCATCGTTCCGTAGATGGTGACGAACACGCTCATCAGAATGTACCAGAGATTGAAATCTTTGAGTTTCATCGAGTCGAACGGGTTCATCATCGACTCGCCGGCGGAGCGGTCCATCAAAACCGATGAAATCTGCGACCAGTCAAACATGCACAGCAGCACAATGATGATCAGCATGAAAAGCCACTGATCCATCAGCCCGGAGATACAGTCGGTCACCATGACCGTAATCTGACCGCCCGCGACGGTCAGGAAAATGGTAACGGACAGCAGCGCAGCCATCATCAGCACAAAAGTCGGCACGCTAATGCCGAACAGAGACAGCTCATCAGGCAGTCCGAGGAAATAAACAAAAAACCGCGCCCCGATGGCGGGGATGATTCCGAAGTTCATGATTCCGGCCATAAAACCAAGCCCACCGGCAAAGATGCGGAATTTGCGGCTGTAGCGCATCTCAAAAAACTGAGCCAGCGTCAGTGCTCTTGTTTCACGGTAGCGATAGACCACAAAGCCGGAGATGGCGATCAGCAGCACCACCGAGGTCATGATCCAGCTCCACCAGGTGTAGGTAAAGCCGGCCCGGCCGAATATTTCGAACATGGCCACAAAGACCGCCGCTCCGGCCCCCATTTCGCCGCGTGCGACGCACAGCATATAGCGGCCGGCGCAGCGGCCGCCGGCCATGTAGTCAGCCACACTCTTCAGATAGCGGCTGGTATACGCCGCGATGCCGATCACCATGACCAGCGGTGCACACAGTGCAATCCAGTCCAATAAAGCCATATTATCACCCTTCAGCCCGCAGGCCCTTTCCACATCCTTATTTCAAAAGAGAAGCCATCTCGGGAGAACTGACCGCATCCCGAACTTTCTGCCGTTCCGCTTCATGAAACCGGCTTGCAGGATCTGCCATGTAATCGTCACAGATTCCCATCAGCGACAGCGTGCACTTGATGCCTTTGATCATGGACGAGCTGTGCTTGCCGATGCGGTACAGCGTATTGCCCAGCTGCAGGGCCTGCCGCTGCAACAGGCGGATTTCCGCGACGTCCGCCCTCAGCGCGGCGCTGTAGAGATCCACGAACAGGCGGGGTGCCAGATTGGCTCCGCCGCACACCCCGCCATTGGCACCCATAAGAACGGATTCAGCGAGCAGCTCCTCCGGCCCCATCATCATGGTCCAGTCTTCACGGGTCGGACGGTCCAACAGCAGGCGGTGGAAATGAATCATATCGCAGGAGCTGTCCTTGATTCCGATAATTTTCGGGTCCTCTGCAAGCCGATGTACCGTTTCAGTTGAAATCATGGTCTTGGTAAAGCCGGGCATGTTATATAAGACCAGCGGAAGCGGCAGGTCGGCGCTCAGGTGTTCGAAGTAGCCGATCAGCTCTTCCTGTCCGGCCGGGAAGTAAAACGGCGTTGAAGCAACCACCGCCGAGGCCCCGGCCTCGGCGGCACAGCCCGCAACATTCAGTGCCTCGACGATGGACGAGTCCGTGATCCCGGCCAGCACCGGAACACGGCCGTTTACCTGACTGCAAACCCGTTCAATCAGTTCGCGGCGCAGGCGGTAGCTCAGGCCGGGAGCCTCGCCGGTCGAGCCCAGCAGAAACAATCCGTGCACTCCGCCGCCGAGCACGTGTTCGACCAGCTTTTCCAGTCCGGCCACGTCCAGCTCGTCCCGCCCTTTCAGGGGAGTAATCAGCGGGGGTACAATTCCTTCTAACGGCAATTTCATCATTCAATCCTTTTCAGGTTCAGTTAATTCAAAGGAAGCCCGTTTTTCAGGGCGGAAATTCTGTCGGCCTGCACCGTGAGTGCAATGTCGCGCATGAGCCCGAAGAATCCGTGCTCGGCCGGCTTCATATGGCTGACCGGAAAGGCCGCGCCGAACGACGCGCGCTGTGTAATCCGCTCACGGAAGCCTTCAGCAGGCGCTCCGGCCTCGATCGTCCCGTCCACAAGCAGGAGAATGTCATTCAGGTCATACACAAAGCTGATGCGGGTCCATTGATCTTTCCGAAGCACACGTTGACTGTAGAGCCGGGTGTTTTCCTGCCGGTCTCCGAACCAGACTCTGATTTTTCCGTCAGGCTGAAGCACCATTTCAATGGCTTCCGCGACCTTGAAAATCACCTGGTCTTTTTTCATGCCCGGTTTTTCCGGTTTGATTTTCAAATCAATGGCCCACGCCCCAAGGGGGATGAGCTGCGGGCGGGTCATGGCTATGTCGTTGCCGTCAAAGCGCAGCGCGGCATGATCTCCATCCATGACCCGAACCGGGATCTGATCATCATAAAAGCGACCGTCGCGTTCAAACAGTCCGCCGAGCTCCAGCTCATAGCCCAGGTGGTTTACATCTGCAATCATGCGCGGTCCGTCGGCTTCCAGCGGCCAGGAAACATCCTCCACAGCAGCTTTCGGCACTTCGATTTCAACCCGCAGCCGGGCCGAAGAATCCCACGTATATATGCCTGTCGTTTTGACTGGGGGCACCGTCGTAATATGAATCGGAGCGCTGCGGAAGATTTTTCCATCCTCTGTAATGATCCGAAGAAAATACGTATTCCACGGCCGATCCTCCAGCAGCGGAAGCACTGCTGTTCCTGAATAATTCGTGACGCCCAGCTCCAGCGGGTGACCGATTGGGCCGGACATCGGCTTGACCAGCAGGCGGGTATGAGACAGGAGAGGAAATTCAACAACACCGTTTTCCGGAATATCTCCCCAGCGGATTTTAAGATCCGACTTCTGCTTCGGCATGTGGAGATTGAAGACGGTGTTTGAATCGCCATCGAAGGCGATTTCAATCGCATCATGCGGACGCTTGCGCGAGGCATCCATGCCCCACTCCACATGCGTCGGCGACCTCCATGCCGGCAGGGAATTTTTGATATGCACCGCATGCAGAGCCGTTCCATCGGTCAAATCAATGGTTCCGCAAAAATCCATTCCGTTCAATGGTTCATCCTTTAACGCCTTGACCGGTCCGGGGATGTCCCAGTAGAAGCCGGCGATTTGATACGATTTGCCGGCGGCTTTTTCCTGCATCATGCGGTCGAAGGCGGCGGAATAAACCGGCATCTGATTTTTGATGATTTCAATCCGGGAAATTTTTTCATCACACTGAACCGAAATTTCCGCATTACGCGGAGCATTACTGAAAAACGTGCTTCCCGGCGAATGGCCGTCGATGCTGAATTCGACGCTGAGCGGATGCAGGGCCTTGGCCAGGCTCATGTGCATGGTGAACGGATATCTCATGCGAGATGCATTCACTTCGCAGAAGGTTTCTGTCGGCTGCTCCGCCGCGTTGATCTCCAGCACCGGAAGAATCGTTGCCGGCACGCCCATTCCAAGGGTTGGAATATTGAAGGTTTTGGTCCCGGCATCACCCGCTGCAATTTTCCAAGGTTTGGAAGAATACAGAATCGCGCCGTCCGGTGATTTTAAAATCAGGCGGGCTGTACGTTCCTGTTCGCCGGCAATTGGCAGATAAAGCACTTCGCACTCAAAATATTCTCCGGCAACCACGTCGCGGCGATGGCTGACATACAGTCCAGGCCACTCGACTGCGGTTGACTGACCTGTTCCCAGCCGGCCGTAATACATGCACAGGTCCGAAAGCACCGTCGACTTCAGCACCGACGGCTGGATGTGGTGCGTTTCCGAATAATCATTCCAGCTTTCAATATTCAGGCCATCCAGCTGATAGGTGTATGCAAGGTCAATCGTATCGCGCAGTTCTTTGGTTCCATGGCCGTCAATCAGCGACCCTTTTTCCGGCCGCCAATGCCCCGGTTTCGTTGTGACAATAATCTGCTTGCGTTCGCCGGTCTCTTTTTCAATCCGGTCGCGGGCCGGAACCACCAATTGGAGCATATCCCGGGTCGGCTCATAGCCGCCGCCCCAGACCAGTGCTCCGTCAAAAATCTGCAAATAGGCCTTTGCTGCCTCTTCTGTATCGTGCCCTTTGCGCAGCTGCGCGTGGTAAACCACGCACGGGTCGTATCCCAGCTCGCGAACCTTTGCCCGAACCTGCGGATAAAAATCGGCAGGCACTCCGGTGGCATCGAACAGCCACATCACCACACGGCCGTCCTGATGATACAGGGCATCCGACCACTGCTCCGTCTCCTGAATCATCTTCACCCAGTAACGGGCGACACTGTCAGGATCCTTGTCTGAGGCGCCGTACCAAGCGAGACGCATCGGCGACATGTTGGGCATCAGGATCAGTTTCACACCGGCATCGCGGGCGGCTTGTACTGACGCCTTTGTCATGTCGTCCTGAACCACAGCCACCGCTCCGGCCTTTACACACCAGTCAAACTCATCTTTCTCGGTTGCATCCGGCTTCATCAGCGTTTCATCCGCAAAAATAAAGCGCTGATTGCGGGAGGCGACCGAGGCCGGCGTTGAGGCCATGCGATGAATCATCAGCGGAATTTCATGCTCTGGCGCACTCATCGGCAGCGTTTCCGTGATCACTTCCGGCAATGTCCTGGCGCCCCCCAGCACAATGCCAAAAGAACTATGACAGAACAGTGCTGCTGTCAGCCCGATAACAGTTTGTTTTCTCATGCCATCCTCTTTTCAACTGCTTTAAAAAAATCATACAGCAATTTCGGATCACCACCGGCTTTGAGCCACGCATCCTCCGCTTCCGTTTTCCAATCATTGGAAACCGGAAGAAAAATTCCATCCTGAGCCAGGCAGGCCGTCATCTCGCGGATGACCCGCTCAAAATCCTCCCGGTTTTGATACGTCAGCCAGCGCGGATGCTGCGTGAAGCGCAACCCGAAATATTTGCCGATGCTGAACGCCGGGGTCTTGTAGGAATCATCTGCAAACTCGTTGTTTTGAATCCGCTGCGCCTGCCCGTGCTTCAACTCAAAATCAATGCAGGCCTGTTTGAGTTTTCCGGCAACCGCGTTCAGCTCAGGTGACCGGTCATTATTTAAGAGGTTGCACTGCTCCCACGGATCATTCTGCAAATCATACAGTTCTTCATCGCCGCCGTTGTAATAATGAATGAATTTGTACTGCGGATCGACGGCGGCGACATAGCGCTTCAAAGCCGGAGAAAACCCGGCCGGATCGCCGCCATGATGAAAACAGATGATTTTTGACTCATCGGGTTCCGTCAGAATGTTTTCGCCGGCCCACGGATGATCTTTGGGGAAATCGGCACTGCCGAGCGCGGCAATGGTTGCCGCGACATCCCAGGTGCTGACCGGGATGTCAGCCCGGCTGCCCGGCTCAACTCCCGGTCCGGTGATGATCAGGGGCACATGCGCGGAGCCTTCGTAGGGGCTGAATTTCTGGAACGCCTGCCGGTCGCCGAGCATCTCGCCGTGGTCGCTGGTGAAAATGATATAGGTGTTGTCGAGCTGCCCTGCTTCTTCGAGAGCATCCAGCACCTTGCCGATCCACGCATCGACGAATGTACAGGAGGCAAAGTAGGCCTCACGGAGTTTGCGAAGCTGTCCGCCATCCGGCACATCCGGTTCGTCGTTCTGCGGATACTGACGCTCATCGCTTTCCGGCCGCGGACAGGGATCGGGAAGCGATCCATCTTCAACCTGCTTCAGATACTTTTCCGGAATGGAATACGGCGGATGCGGATCGATCCAGCCGGACATGATGAAAAACGGTCGCGTTCTTTTCTGCAAAATCAGCTCGATGGTTTTGTTTGCGACCCAGGCGGTTCCGTGATGTTCTTCGGGAATGGGGCTGGCTTGAGGCGCATGATAAAACAGAGGACGGACTCCATGCGGGGAAGCAATATGACCCAGTCCGACGGTTTCCAGATACTGGAGATATTCATCATCCTCCCGACTCTTGGGAATTTCTTCCATCAAATGCATGTGAGCCCAACCGTGATGCTCACGAACCGGGAAATAATGCATCTTGCCGACCGCCACGGTCTGGTACCCGGCCCGCGTCAGCATGCGAGGCAGCGTGGCCAGCCCGCAGTCCTGAATCGGGTGATCGGCATTGACCCAGAACCCGTGATGCCGGGCGCTGGCACCGGTGAGCAGATCGTGGCGGGCCGGCATGCAGACCGGACAGGAGCTGTACGCCTTTGTAAACGTGCAGCCGAGTTTGACCAGCCGATCGAGATTCGGGGTCTGCATATGCGATGCGCCGAGAGCGCGGATCGTGTCAAACCGCTGCTGATCGGTGAAAAGCACGAGTATGTTGGGTTGTTCAGGCATTACGGATTCAACTCCTCGAGTTCAGAACTGCTGACCAGCCCCCGCGAATCGTAAATATTCATATAATACGCGGTGGCCTCCGCCGGAACCGGCGCCTCGACCCGGGATCCTGCTGAATCAACCGGCACGTCGACGATGTTCCAGAAACGCTGCGGCCATTCCCCGGTATCGGACGTAAAGTTCAGTTCGGCCTTTTCAACCGCAACCGGGCTGTCATATGCAACCCAGGCAGTCTGTCCGACACGCCCCTGACCGGTGATTTTCGTCAGCGGCAGTGATCCCTTAAAAACGGAGTCGGCAAACGTGTAAATTTCTTCAGGCGCCCAGCCAGACTCATGCCCGTGGCTCATGCGAACCCGGTAGGCCAGGGATACATCTTCGGGCACCAACCGGCAGGTTTTCTGCCATGAACCCGGGCGGTAGTGCTTATCGTTCGTTCCGTTTACAAACAGCATCGGAATCTTTGCACGGCCGACGTACCGGCTTGCATCCCACAGGCTGAGCCAGCGCATGGTTTTTTCACGCCCCATGGGACGAAAAAACTGGGAAAGCCAGAACGAATCTTCGCCGAGGAAGCCGCATCCGTACACCGGCACTGCGAGTTTAAAGCGGTCATCGAGTCCTGCGGCCACACTGGTCAAATGCCCGCCCCAGGAGATTCCGGTGATCCCGACCCGATTGGTGTCCACCTGCGGATAAGAGCGCAGCAGGCTGTGCGCCCGGATCACGGCCGCTTCTGCGTGGTAGAACCACTGTTCTTCTTTTGGCTTGTCCGCTGATTCGAAATCGCCCCAGCCGCGCGGGCCGCTATGGTCGTGCCGCAACCAGCCTTTAGTCTTCCCCTCCGGGCGAATTGGAATCTGTCCGGCCGTATCCGCGGCAATTGCTGCATACCCGCGATCCATCCAGATCTGCACCCATTCCTTAAATGCGGCACCTCCGCCGCCGTGAACCAGCACCATGGCGGGGAACGGCCCGTCGCCTTCCGGAATTCCAACCCATGCAAACGCACGGGTTTCTTTGCCCAGGTAATCTTCGTTTTTAAAAAAGAGCGGCGTCATGCCCGCGGGAGCATCCTTTTCAAATTCAGGCGCAGGATACGTCGGAGGGACTTTATACAGATCGTCCAGATTCCACGGAACCGGCGCCGTTGGATCCGGAGGGGGCAACACAAATATTTCGTCACTGTCTGCAGCCAGACTGCATACAGACGCACACATCGCAAACAAACACATCATAAACACTCGACCGGACATCATTTTCTCCACCTAACTCTTTTATTATTTATCCCCGGCCCAATCCTTCAGTGCGGCAAGCAATTCATCTTTTTTCCGCCGGCAATCCGGAGCGTTCCAAAGGTTATGCACTTCGCCCGGATCGTCCGAGAGATTATAAAGTTCTCCGTCGTCACCCCGGTCGTAATCGACCAGCTTCCAATCCCTGGAACGAATCATCTGCATCAGATCAACGCCCTTCAGGATATTGTCGCGGGAGTGCTCGGCAAACACATAGTCGCGGACAGGCTTCGCCTGCAGCACCGCCGGCAGGGCGGAGACGGCGGACTGTGCGCCGGCAAGCGGAACGCCGGTCAGGTCAAACAGCATGGGCACAATATCCATCTGCTGCAGCAAGGCCGAACACTCTGTTCCCGAAGGAAGACCGGGTGCACAAATGATCAACGGAGTGCGAACCACACTGTCATACATGGTCCATTTCTGGATGTGACCGTGTTCTCCCAGACAATCGCCATGATCACTCATGAAAATAATAATAGAATTTTCGAGATAGCCCTTCTTTTCAAGGGCATCGAGGATCTGTCCGATTTGATCGTCGATCAGCGTGATATTGGCTGCGTAATATTTATGCAGGCGGCGCAGCGATTCTTCATCCGGCAGGTTCCTCCAGCAAACGGCGTCATGATTACTGGCGATCATTTCCTGACGATATGCTTTCTGCGCCGCGGGCTGATTCTCCAGTTCCTTTTCAGCCACCCGGGGGATCGGAATGTCCACCCCGTCATACATTTCAAGGTAGCGCTCCGGCGGGTCGTAGGGCGGATGAGGCCCGGGGAAGCCGACCTCCAGAAACAGCGGACTGTCCGATTCTCTTTGTTCGATAAACCAGCGTGCCATGTTCCCGACAAATATATCCGGATGGTTCATCTCTTGCAGCGGCCACTCATAGGCGCCCAGTGCGGTTTCATAATCCGGATAGTCGTCTTTGTACGTCTCACGGGACGGCTTGCGGACACCCTGGTTATTCAGAAATTTATCCCACTCATCATAAAAGCCGCCGTGCGGCTGGTTGAGTTTGAGCGGACGGTCTTTGTTTTCGACAACAAACCGCTCATCAAAACCGCATTTTGCATCAAACGGAACCGTATGCATTTTGCCGACATTGACGGTGTGGTAGCCGGCAGCCTGCAGCTGCTCAATCCAGGAATGCTCCCCCCAGGGAGATCCATTGTGATACACACCGGTTTCATGCGGATAGGTCATCGTAAAAAGGCTGGCACGTGAAGGTACGCAGGATGGCGCGGTGCAATAGCACTGGGTCAGGCTGACCCCGTTCTGAACCAGCCGGTCCATGTTCGGCGTCTTCATGTGCAATGCCCCCATCGCATGAATTGTGTCGAAGCGCTGCTGGTCCGTGATAAACCAGATGATATTCGGATGGTTCTGTTTTGCTGCCATTTCTTAAACTTTCTTCTCTGCGTTTTTTGCTGAAAATATTTTGGAATACATGCTGGTATACCTCTGCGGAATACAGACTCCAGTCTTAAATGAAAAAATAAGGATCAGCTCCTTCTGCAGTATACATTACGCAATCAGATGGGTACGAATAAACTCACTGGTTTTCACCGGATTGCGCGCACTAATCACCTGCTCAACAGCCGTCATCCCAACCCGGTCAAGAATGGCCTGTAATTTCTGTAAAAACAGCACACTGGAGCGGACGGCCTGATAGCCGTCTTCCCGGTAGGGATACTGATCCATCGAGTACCAGCCGGCATAACCGGTTTTCTGGAGCCAGTAGAGCATTTCAAAATATTCGGGCAGGTGGATGGATCCCACGATCATATCATCATCCCAGCTGGTATAATTGTCGTTGAAGTGCATATGAAACAGCTTATCGCCCGCCATCTTGAGAATGGCAATCGACTCGGCAACATTTTCATAGGCCATAAAGGCGTGGCCCGTATCAATTGTTACGCCGACGTTCGGCATGCTGATGGCGTTCACGACCAGCAGGGTGTCTGCGGCACGGGCAATATAGGAGTGATTGCGGGGCTCTTTCGGTTTGTATTCCAGAGCCAGCCGCACATTGCATGATGCGGCATATTCCGCACACTCTTTCAGCCCGTCAATCAGCCAGATCCGCTCCTGCATGAAATCGGCAGCCAGCGGATAGTCATATCCGTCCTGCCCGGGCCAGACATTGACCAGATCGCCGCCCAGTTCGACCGCGACATCCGTCATCTCATTGATCACCTCAACCGCCTGCCTGCGCACTCCCGCATCAACCGACGTCAGTGCTCCCTTTCCAAAGTGTTTTTGGGAAAACAGATCCGGAATCAGCGATGCACAGCTCAGCCCAAGCTCCGTCAGCTTTCCCTTCATCTCTGCAACATTTGAAGAATCAATATCCCAGCTTCCGACCAGCTCGATTCCGCTCACCTGCTCGATGCTGGCGGCCTGCTTCAACATCAGATCCTTATCGAGTTCATCTTTGTAGCCGGACGATAAAAACCGGTCACAGGTATTGCCGAGATTTCCCAAAATGACTGAATATGTTTTATCCATGACTCTTCTCTTTCTGTTTTAGTTATAAATTATCCGCCGCGGCAGCTGCCGGCTGTTCTTCGATTCGTACGGTCATAAATCCGGAGGACAGATCCTGACCGTCCGAAGAAATTTCAAATGCACGGTATTGCCATCCGTCATGCAGCTCCGGCAAATCCGGCACGACCGGAGTGACCTCCTGAACAGATAACGGCGTGCCCTCAATCAGGGCTGTTTTACCGGTAATCTGATAGCGGATCGTTTCTGTATCTGCGGACAAGCCCGGCTGTCCGGAAAACACTGCATCCTGACGAACCGGTATCGTGAGAATCAAAATGCAGGCACCGTTTGCTGTATAAACCGCAATCCGCCGCTTGCCGTCATCGGACGCGGAGAGAGGATCCTCGTCAAAAGCAAATTCCTCCAAATTAGAACGTCCGTCCTGATCCGGATCCTGCTCCGGCCCGTCATTCACCCCGGCAGTCAACCCGACACCCAGGGCCCAGTTCTGATATTCCGGACGTGCGGTTCCGGTCGCCGCGCAGCTTTCGACCACATCGAACGAGACTGAAGAAGAATACAGTTCGGAAATATCGGTGCTGATCTTCACCCGGTCCACCAGCCCGTTAAACGGCCGGACCGGAGCCGCCAGCTGGTCGGTCGGAACATCGGCTCCGAGGTAAGTCTGTCCGGCAATACGGTCACGCAAACCGCAAATGTCCACCGAGGCATCTCTGCGTCCATCAATAAACAATGAGGCCGAGTTTAAGTCATACGCGAACGTTATCCGGTACCACTGACTGGTGAGCGGTGTCTGTCCGTAGAGCGTCGTATTTGCAAAACGATCTCCGAACCAGGCGCGCAAAGTCCGGTCCGGCTGCAGCAGGAGAACCAGGGACTCCGTGATTTTAATAATCGTCTGATCGGCCGTGTTGGTCAGGTTGAGCGGCTTGACCCACAGGTCGAGCGCCCAGCTCCCGGACGGAATCAGCCCCGGACGGACAAATGCGACGTCATCAACTCCGTCAAATTCCAGCGCCGTGCCGCCGTCAGACTCCCCGTCTGCATAAGCGGGAATCCGGCTCGATGCAAAGCGACCATCCCCGGCATACAGCCCGCCCAACTGCATCTCGAACCCGGCCCCGTTCACATCAGGAAGAATGCGCCGGCTCTCCCCGTCAAAAGTCCAGTCGACATCAACGCCCGCCTGAGCCTCCGGAACGCTGACCTGCACGGCAACATTGGTTTGTGTATCCCAGATAAAGGAAACGGCCTCATCCAGCGGTTCTCTCGAAACCTGTATCGGCATGCTTCTGTACATGGATCCGTCCTCTGCAATCACCCGCAGGAAATAAACATTCCACGGCCGGTCGTCCAGCGTGGGCAGCTGCACGGCAAAACTGCTGCTGTAGATGCCCAGCGAGCCGGCCGCGCCGAACGGTCCGGCAATCGGCTTCACCACCAGATTGGCATATGGATGAATAGAATATTCCAAAAATCCATTATTTAAAACATCCGCCCAGGGGATGGATGCGGAAAATCCCTGCAGCGGCATGTCGATGTCGAACACCGTGGAGGCATCGCCGTCAAAGGCCACCTGCAGCGCATCCTGTCCGACCTGCGTCGGATCATATCCCCAGACCGCATGCCCCGCGTCCTGATAAGCCGGCGTGCTTTTGCGCGCCGTGACCGCGTCCAGTATCTCTCCGTTGCTGATTGCATTCGTCCCGCGGAAGTCCATCTCCTCGCCATACCCGCTGGCGACCACGCCCCAGCGGAATTCCGCAACCTGATAACTCCCGCTGAGTGACCGGTTCGTCATGGTCTGATCGAACTCGCGGCAGAAAACAGGATCGTAGTTTTTCAGGATTTCAATCCGGGCGATCTTTTTGGGGCTGGTGACCGAAACGGTCATCTCGCGGGGTTCCGAACTTTGGAAAATGTTTCCCGGCTCATATCCGTCAATCTCGAACTGAACATGCGTCGGATGCAGCGCCTTGGCCATCGAGATGTGCAGGTCATACGGATACTCAACGCGACCGGCTTTTACAGTACAGCTTGTTTCTGTTGGAGTTTCGACCCCGTTGATTTTCAACCGGGGCGATAAAATATCTCCGGCATCCAGCGCGGCCGTTGGAATCTGGAAGGTGCGCACCTTGGCATCCTGAAGACCCAACGTCCACGAGTCGGATTCATACAGCAGACTCCCGGTCTGATCGCGCAGAATCAGGCTGACCGTACGGTTCGCCGGATACTGCACCGGCAGACTGAACACCTCGAATTCGAAATGTTCACCCAGCAGGATTTCACGGCGATGGCTAACGTAAAGGCCCGGGGATTCAAACGCCGGCTTTGTCAGTTTGAAATTATCGACCGTTCCCTGTCCGAACCCATACCGGCCGAACCCAACATAGCTGATCACAGGGTTGGTTGCATAGGTATAGCTGCGCACACCGGTTCCGTTATAAAACCATTCTGCAGACCACAGGTCCTCCGTGGTATCGAGAACGATTTTCAGCTCCACCGGTCCGGAGTCAGATGTGATTGTCGTATAGTCGGCAAGCCCCGGCCCGACGTAGGCCCGGGCATTTGCCGTACGCACCCCGGGCTGGCTCATCCACGGAGAGGCCCCGAGCGATGCATCTGAAAATGCTTTGTTTCCGATGTTGGTCTCGGCAAATCCGAGCGCAAACCAGTCCACCGTCGGATTCACATCCAGAGAAAGCGTGTAGATATTACCCGGCTGAACATCCAGCGGAAGAAACGCGTTCCGATGCTGGCTGACCGTGTTGGAAACAATGGATCCGTCCGCCATCCAGGCGGTGCCGATGGTGAACGCCGCCCAGGAGTATTCACCGGCACCGTCCTCCGGCACCGTTCCATTCAGCAACGCGGATGAAGAGCCGTCGAAGGTGTCGGAGTATACGGTTGCGGTTTCCCGCTGTCCTGAACTGTAGTTCCCGTAAAACGTGCAAAGATCGGAGCGCACGGTCGAATTATTGACTGAGGGCTGGATCTGATGGTTCTCGGAATAATCATTCCAGCTCTCAATCTGCAGCGCATCGACATGGTGCTCATATGCCAGATTGATAATCTTCCGAAGCTCGGCGGTTCCGTGCGGAGCAATCAAGTTTCCCTTTTCGGGCCGCCAGTTGCCGGCTTTGGTGGTCAGAACCACCTTCTTTTTCACACCGGTCGCCTGCTCAATACTGTCCCGCGAATCCAGCACCATTTCGATCATTTCACGGCTTGCATCATATCCACCGCCCCAGACCAGCGCCCCGTCAAAGGTGTCCATGTACTCGTCGACCTCAGACGGGGTCATGCTCTGGGCGTGAAAGAAGATCAGGGGATCATATCCGGCGGCAGTCAGATACGGGCGAACCTCATCAAACAGATCCGCGGGAACAGAAGATGCTGAAAAGACCCACAGAAACGGACGCCCGTCCTGCCCGTAAATTTTGCCCGGATAGGTTTCTTCCAGTTCGAGGCGGGTCAGGCAATAGTTGGCGATGCTCTCCGGGTCCTCCGCGGAGGCATCATTGTTAGCCAGGCTCAGCGGCGACATATTCACCATCCCCACAGCTTTCACTCCAGTCTCTCCGGCTTCTGAAGCAATCTGCGCAGCGTTGTAGTCCTGCATAACAGCGACCGCACCGGCTTCGCGGCAGAAAACCAGTTCCTCAGCCCGTGTCATCTGAGGGTCCAGAAGAGTCTCATCCCTGTAAATGCCGCGCTGGTTGCGGGCGATGTTGGCCGGAGGCATCGATCCCATGCGATGAATAATCAGAGGAATATCACTGGTCGGCTCGACGGGAACAAGATCCTCGGCGACCACCTCGGGGTACACCCGCGGGGTGCCCAGCTGGAAAACTTCAGCGAGTCCGAAATTGTCAACCGTTCCTGCGGCAAAGCCGTACCGACCGAACCCGACATAGTGAATGTCCGGGTTTTCGTCAAAGGTGTGTGCCCGCACGCGCTCGCCGTCATAAAACCACTCGGCCTTCCACTGCGTATAGCGGGTGTCCAGCACAACCGTCAGGGAAACCGTACCGGTGGCGGATACAGTTTCCGCAGATTCAAAAGACCCCGGCCCGACAAAAGTCCGGGAGTCATCCGTGCGCACCCCGGCCTGATACATCCAGGGCGAGGCTCCCAGCTCAGAATCCGAAAACGCCAGATTCGCACCATTGGTTTCAACAAACCCGAGCGCAAACCAGTCATTTACCGGGGTTACGTCCAGAGAAAGCTTATAAATCCGCCCCTTTTCCGGAACGAACGGGAGAAACGCGCCGCGATGCTGGCTGACGGTATTCGAAACAATCGAACCATCCGCCATCCAGTCGGTGCCGACAGCAAGCGCTTCCCAGGTTTCGTTTTCGGGACGGATATCCGGCGACTGCCCGCCCAGACAGGTGCCCGACAAGCCGCTGAAGTCATCGCCATAAATCCATTCGCTGGTATACTTTGTCAGCCTGAAATCATCGACTGAACCCTCGGCATAGCCGTACCGTCCGAATCCGACAAACGAAATATCCGGATTTTCATCAAAGGTGTACTGGCGAACACAAAACCCGTTGCAAAACCATTTTGCGATCCACTGCGGTTTTTGGGTATCCAGCAGAACCGCAAGGGAAACCATGCCGGTCGGGGATGCATATTCCGTATAGTCTGCATTCCCCGGGCCGGCATAGGCGCGCGAACTGGATGAGCGGGGGCCGTTTAAATGAATCCACGGGCCCGCTCCCAGCGCTGAATCGGAAAACGCTTTGTTGGCGACATTCGTTTCAGTGAAGCCGAGCGCAAACCAGTCGCGGCTCGGGTTCATGTCCAATGACAGCAAATAAACATACCCGTTTTGCGGTACAAACGGCAAAAAAGCGCCGCGATGCTGGCTGACGGTGTTGGAGACGATCGTTCCGTCCGCCATCCAGTTGGGGGTTGAAGGAAGCGTGAACGCCTCCCACGTTTCGCTGCCGGGACGAGTGTCCGGGGCGAGGCCGCCCAAACAGCTTTCCGGCGGTCCGCTGAAGTCATCTGAATATATGGCCGTCGTGTCGGCCGCGGCCGAAGAAGAGACCGCCTGAATCACCAGCAGCCAACACAGCATTTTCAGAAAAGCTGGACTCACCTTCACGGTGTCTCTACATTTCATTCTCATTCCCACCCTTTGGAATCCTTGCTGGTATCCCAGTCCGCTCAAAATTATTACCGCCCCGACTGTTCAATCGCAGCCAGCAGCTGCTTCTCGGTAAAGCGGACATGCTTCATGTGCGTCCCTCCGGCTCCGGTCTCCATACGAACACGGCGGGGATTTCCCTGAAACCAGGTGTAAGCCACATGAATGGTTCCGTCATCAGACTGGATCACCGCCGGATACGAAAAATCTCCGTCCGCATCTTCAAGCACAATCGGCGCGGACCAGGTTTCTCCCTCATCTTCTGAAACCGCCATACTCAGCGGCGTGCGCACCTCGCGATCATCCACATCGTTGAAAACAATCAGCATCCGGCCGCTCGGCAGACGGAGGGCATCCACCCCGCTGTCATTGTGCCGCAATCCGGTCTCCTGCGGATTTCCCCAGCTCCGCCCACCGTCACAGGATATCGTCTTCCAGATTCGCGGCGTGTCACTGCGCAAAAAGGCCAGCAACCGATCGCCGCTGAGCGGAACCAGCGATGGCTGGAGGCAGCGGGCGCCATTGGGCAGGCAGATGGTTTCTCCCAGCCGCCACTGATCCGTTGCCGGAGTGAACCTCAGCACGGACGAGGTTTTATCCAGCTCATGATCAACCGGAATGAGCATTTCTCCGGAGGGAAGCAGCAGCGGTTTGTTTTTTCCCAGCAGCAGATCGAGTTCAGGATAATGTACGGGATCAGACCACGTTGCGCCCTGATCGGCAGACGCCCGGCAATAGAATTTTCCGCCGCCATTGCACCACTTCCCGTCGTTGATCGGCAAAACAGCCCACAACAGCCCGGTTTGATCAAAACAGAGCCGCGGGTTTCCAGCCTGCTTGCCGGGCACATCCCAAAGCAGTGAAACCGGGCTCCAGCTCTTGTTTTTATGAGACCACCACGCACAATAATGGGAGGAATCCGGACTAAACTCTTTCTGCCCTGCAAACCAGGCGGCAAAAAGATCTCCGTCGGGAAGTGCCACCAGAGCCACCGAATGGCAGCTCGGCGTCTTCTCGTACTGATCGTAGATAAACGAGGACTCAAACGGGGTATCAACTGTATTCACTGCACTCATAAAAAGTCTATTCCTTAACCAATGCCTGTTTTGCCTGATTCAGCCCGACCCGCACGTTCAGAGGATTAATTTGCGGTATGATGCCCTGATGCTCAAGTTGACGATAATGCTCCAGCATTTTTTTACAGCTTGCGCTGATATGCTCGGCCATGTAGTGGGAGGCCAGCTCCCCCTTGCCTTCACGAACGCATTGAAGAATTCGAGTATGCCGGCGATACACCCAGGCCACGATCGACAGATTATGCACCTGCCGCGGCGTTCCGAAAATCCGCGTGATCACACGGGACTCGCTCACACTTCGTAAAATCCGGCGGTTCCCCGACATCTCCAGAAGGTGCTGGTGAAAGGCCATGTCGATCTCGAGAAAGCGCTTGAGCGCCGCTCCCTTCAGGGCCGAAGCTCCAGTCTCCTGCAGCTCTCCGGCCAGCTGATGATTTTCCTCGACCAGATCCGTCAGGATCGCAATGTCTTTTTCCGTCGCAACCTCCGCCGCACGGCGCACGGCATAGCATTCGAGCGCCTCCCGGAACTCATACAGCTCGCGAATTTCATCCACCGAAGGATAGCGTACCACCGTTCCGCAGCGCGGAAACTGCTCCACAACCCCTTCATGCTTCAACCGTCTCATCGCCTCGCGGACCGGAGTCCGGCTGATATTCAGCTGTTTTGCCAGCGAATGCTCCGAAATTGCTGTTCCTGCCGGAATGGTTCCGGCCACGATCTCTTCAAGAATACTTTCATATGCCTGGTCACTGATTGAAGATGCCATTTTGCTTTCCTTCATTTTCATTCATATCCTGAGCGTATTATCGGCAGGCCCTCATCCCATGAACAGTTAAAAAGACCGTCGCATGGCCGCTCAATCACTCAGAGCCGATCGGCAGCTTGACGCCCCATGCATCCTTTCGCGTATCCATAATCATCTCTGAAGTCTACTCAGACAGGACACTCAGCTTAAAATTATCCACCGCACCCTGGGTTTTTCGGAACCGGCCGAATGTCACATAGCTGATTTCCGGATTGCCGGTATAAAATTTATGCACCCGAACACTTTCGCCGCTTACAAACCACTCGACAGACCACGGCTCGGAGCCGGTATTCAGAATAATCTTTGCGGACACCGGATTTTTCCAGCCGCCTTCCGGCGAAACCGCCGCGACATTGCCGGCATTGCCCGGGCCGGCATACGTCCGGACCGTTCCGTTGGCTGCCGCGAACATCCAGGGCGAAACCGCCATTCCCTGGTTGGTTACAAACGCATCCGCCGGTTTGCTGCCTGAGGAAAACCCCAGTGCAAAAAAACCATCGCCGGCCGCTCCCTCCGGGCTCATATCCAGCGAGAGTTCGTAGACCTTTCCGGACTCCGGAACAAACGGCAGAAATGCATTTCGGTTCTGATTGACCTTCTGTGTTCCAATGCGCCCGTCCGCCATCCATGCGGTTCCACTGCTCATCGACTCCCAAACAACTCCCGCAGGTGCAGAATTCGGCACCCGCCCGTTCAGCAGTTCTCCGGCAACTCCGTCAAAACTGTCTGAATATATTACTGTTTCTGAAAACGAAGAATTCCCATCCAGAATAAGCGCTGTAATTACAATTGTTTTTAATAACTTTTTCACATCAACACTCCGTCATCTCATGGCATGAAACGCTCGTTGGCATGCATTCGATGCAATATCAATTTCCCGGTAAAAATCAGAGCCGCCGCCAAAGGTGACTCCTCAAAGTGAGCAGCATCAATCCTCCGAAACCAAGCAGTCCGACAGAGACCGGCTCCGGGACGACCGATAATTCAAAATTGTCCACCTGGAAGGTTCCGGTGTTGTAGCGACCAAACCCAATGTAGTTAATATTCGGGTTTTCAGTAAAACCAGCCGGCCCCCGAATGCTGCCGCCATTCAGGAAAAACTCAACAGTCCATGTCGCATCGGATGTGTCCAATACCATTTGCAGCGTATTAAAACGGTCCGGATCCATGACAGAAACCTGCGTCCCAGCTCCATCGTTGGCCGGACCCAGATATGAGTTCACATTACCGTTCACAGCAAATGACGTCATCCATGGAGATGCGTTGAGACTGTCCGCCTCTAAAGGAAATCCGTCATTCCCGTCGTTTGTTTCTGTAAAACCAAATGCAAAAGAATCCGTTGTCCCAATCCGGACGACATCTATCTTTGCCGTATAAACTTTTCCGGCTTCCGGAGCAATCGGCAAAAAAACATTCCGGCGCTGATTGTTGTTATTGGTGATTGAACCGTTGTCCTGCCAGACCGTACCAACCGTAAACCCGGACCAGGTTGCGCCCCCCGTTGTGATATCAGGGGCAGTCCCAACCAAACCGCCGGTTCCGTCACCACTGAAATCATCGAAATAAATCACCGTGGCATCCGCAACCCCACCCCAGAGTCCGGTAAGGCTCAGTACCAAGCCGACATATTTAAGCGTCTTCATATTCTAAACTCCATATTTACCAATCGATCGAAGCAATCCGAACCTGTTGGCTGCCCGGAAAGTCACCGGGCAGCCCTACCCTGATACTCCTGCAAGAACTGCTTACTCCGCCACAATCCGGTAAAAAGACTGCACCTGATCAACCGCCGTCGTAATCGTCACATCACTTCCGGTTCCGGAGATGCCCGTCAGGAAGTCCTGCCATTCCAGCTGATCAACCAGATTGGATTTGATCTGAACCGCATAGCTGAATCCGCTGGTGGTCGCCCACGACAGCGCCACGGCATTCGTACCCGCCACGGGCCCAATCTCCATCAGCCCGATTTCATCCGGTTCTGTGGACGGATAGCCCAAAGAGGACAGCTCAAAATTATCGACCGTAAACGTCCCGGTGTTATAGCGCCCGAAGCCGATATAACTGATATTGGTCGGATTGGCGCTGAACGCCTCCGGCCCCCTGATACTTTCCCCATTCAGGAAAAACTCAACGGTCCAGGGTTCTTGCCATGTACTTAGAACCATTTCCAGCGTATTGAATACATCCGCATCATCCACCGAAACCTGCCCGCCGGCTCCCGCATTGGCCGGGCCGGTATAGGTATCCACATTGCCATTAATCGCATAGGAAACCATCCACGGAGATGCGTTAAGGGATTCATTAATCAGCGGGAATCCATCGTTCCCGTCATTGGTTTCTGTAAAACCAAAACCCAGCGAATCCGTTGTTCCAATGCGCACCACATCAAGTTTCGCCGTATAAATCTTATTGGCTTGCGGGGTGAACGGCAGGAATACGTTCCGGCGCTGATTGTTGTTGTTGGTAATCGATCCATTGTCCTGCCAGATCGTGCCGACCGGATCAAATCCGGACCAGATTGCTCCATCCGTGGTCACATCCGGAGTGGTTCCCACCAGGTTGGCGCTCCCGTCCCCGCTGAAGTCATCGGAATACAGAACCGTTTCAATCGTCGGAGGCTGCGGAAGATCCGGATAAACCGACAGCTCAAAATTATCCACCTGGAAAGTCCCGGTGTTGTAGCGCCCAAACCCGATATACTGGATGTCCGGATTTACTGAAAAACTCTCCGGCCCGCGGATGCTGGCTCCGTTCAGGAAAAACTCAACCGTCCAGTTTGAATTGGATGTGTTCAGCACCATCTCCAGTGTGTTGAAAGCATCTGCATCAGGAACATCAACCTGCGTACCCGCCCCCGCATTTGCCGGACCGGTATAAGTATTTACTCTGCCGTTTACAGCAGCCGAAACCATCCACGGAGAAGCACCTAAGATATTGTTACTATCGGCCTGCGGGAAACCGTCATTCCCCACATTGTTGGTCGTAAAGCCAAATGCAAATGAATCCGTCACTCCGATTCGAACTACATCAATTTTTACGGTGTACACCTTGTTCGACTCCGGAACAAAAGGAAGAAACACATTTCTCTTCGCATTATCGGCATTTGTAATAGCCCCGTTGTCCTGCCAAATCGTTCCAATCGTTAATCCCGACCAGGATTGGCCGGAAAGAGATACATCCGGTGTGGTTCCCACAAGCCCCGCAGAGCCGTCCCCGCTGAAATCATCCGAATAGATCACTGTTGCACCTGCATTCCCTCCAATCAGTCCAACCCAGATCATCACCAAACTCAGACACGTTATCGACTTCATATGCTTTCCCTCCTGTTTTTGATTGAACACAGGAATACTTGCTGGTATTCCAGTGACTGTCGAGCGTTAATATCCTCTTCCATGAGAACTTGTCAACCAAAGTTTATAAAAAATATCAGCGATCACAAATTGACGAACGCCAAAAGCAGAATTTCACTTCATGCTTGATCAGAACGACTTACAAATCCTACAACCTGCTGATCTCAAACAAAGGACACCCTTAAATGACAAATTCACTGACCATCACTGACAGCTCGCAACCCCCATCCCCCTTCGTTTTCAGTCGGGCGCAGTGGCTCGGCTACGCAGGAGGACTGTCCGGCAGGGCGCTCTACTTCCGGCAGGAATTTTCAGTTCCCTCCTCCGTCCGAAAATCAACGCTCCGCATAGCCGGCCTGGGCTATTTTGAACCGCACCTGAACGGCAGCAAACTCGGAGATGCTGTCCTCGACCCCGCGCCGTCCGATGTCTCCAAACGGGTTTTCTACCGCACATTCGACGTGACTCAAAATCTCATGATCGGAGGCAATGCCGTCGGGGTCATAGTCGGCCACGGCTGGTACGGCATGCCCAAGCTGATCCTGCAGCTCGACATCGAACTGAAAAACGGAGAAAAACAAACTGTTTCCACCAACAGCTTTCCCGAGCACCGCAACTGGCGGGTTTCAGCCGGCCCCATCCTGGCCGACAGCATTTACGACGGCGAAATCTACGACGCCCGCCGCGAACTGACCGGATGGGATACTCCCGGCTTCAACGACACGGACTGGCGGCAGGCCATGACGATCGAGCCGCCCGGCGGCATGCTCGAAGAACAGCCCTGCGAACCCATCCGGGTGATCGAAACGATCGTCCCGGAGAAAAAAGGTTCCGTTTATGACGTCGGCAAAAATATTACCGGCTGGGCACGCATCTTCGTACAGGGAGACGCCGGCAAAACCATCACCCTGCGCTTTGCCGAAAATATCGACGACAACGGAAACCTGCACCCCGGTACCAACCGCAATGCGGATGTTCACGACATCTACATCTGCAAAGGCGACGGCATTGAAGAATGGGAACCGCGCTTCACCTACCACGGCTTCCGCTACATCTCCGCCGAAGGACTCAGCGAAAAGGACAGGCTGGAAGTGCGTATCGTGCGCACCGACGCGGCGGTCACCGGAAGCTTCAGCTGCTCCAACGACCTGCTCAACCGTATCACCGCGGCCATCCGGCTGACCGAAGCCGGCAACCTGCACGGCATCCCCACCGACTGCCCGCAGCGCGACGAACGCTTCGGCTGGCTCAACGACATGACCGCCCGCGCCGAAGCCACGATGTACAACTTCGACATGTCCCGCTTCTACCCGAAATGGATGAACGACATCGCCGACACGCAGGATCCGCATACCGGCGCCATCGCCGACACCGCCCCCTTCCGCTGGGGCAGCCGGCCCGCCGATCCCGTCGCCTCCTGCTACCTGCTGATCCCGTGGCTGCTCTACCTCTTCTACAACGACACCGACACCATGGCCCGCCACTACACCGGCATGAAGGCGTGGGTGGACTACCTGACCAGCCGCGCAAAACATCACATTGTCGAATACAGCTATTACGGCGACTGGGCCCCGCCGGTCGGCGAAGCCTCCGCCGACAGCATTGGCGACGGTGCCGTTTCGGCCGGCACACCCGGCGCATTGATTTCAACCGCCAACTACGCCTGGACCTGCCGGTTGCTCTCCAAAATGTCCCGCATTCTCGGGCATGGCGACACCGACCGCTACGCAGATCTGGAACAGAAAATCATCGCCGCATACAATGATCGCTTCTGGGATGCATCCGCCGGCGGCTACGGATCGAACAACCAGGCCTGCAACGCCATCTCACTGGCACTGAACCTCGTGCCCGAATCGCGGATTAAAAAAACAGTCTCGTCGCTGCTGGCCGACATTGAAGCGTACGACTTTCACCTCACCACCGGCAACCAGTGCACCAAGTTCATGCTCGATGCCCTCTCCGATCACGGACACATCGACACCGCCTTCAAAATCGTCAACCAGACCACCTATCCGAGCTGGGGCTACATGCTCGAAAACGGAGCCACCACCATCTGGGAACGCTGGGAATTCGTCAAAGAAGGCGGCATGCACTCGCACAATCATCCCATGCTCGGCAGCATCGGCGCCTGGTTCTACAGCCGCCTGGCGGGCATCCGCCCGGACGAAAACAACCCCGGCACACTGAACGTGGATCCGCAGCTCCCAACCGGCCTGAATCACTTGAAAGCCGGCTTCCGCACCCCGACCCAAAGGATTTCTGTTGAAGCACAACGCGAAGCAAACAGCGTCAAGGTGATCCTGTCTTAACGGGAGCCTGTCCCCATAATTTCAACTGCAGAATACCCGAACACGCAGAATTTGAACCGGCGGGGAGCACGGCGCAAAGCCTCTTTCGGACTCCGGCCGCCGCTCTTCGGCAGGCCCTTCTCCGATCCGGCGGCAAACGGCGCGGAGCACCGTTCTACACAGCGCGGATCCCCGCGCTGTCATACGACAAATGTCTCAAGTATCGGTTCAACCTGATCCGGCGGCAAACGGCGCGGAGCACCGTTCTACACACGAAATGAGCCTGACTGATCAAATATGCTGTGCCATTTTTTCAGATCCTGGAAAAAGAAAGATAATCCGGGTAGCGGAAGGCGCGGCCTTCGTAGTTGGTCAGCAGAATGTCTGCGCCGTCGCGGCGCAAGACCGTGTCGGGGTGCAGGACGATTTTTCCGCCGCCGCCGGGCGCGTCGATGCAGAAGTTCGGCAGCGCCAGGCCGGAGACGCGGCCCTGCAGCTCTTTCATCAGGTCGAGCCCCTGCTGCACCGGCGTCCGGAAGCTGGACGAGCCCAGCACCGGGTCGCACTGAAAAAGATAATAGGGCTTGACCCGGTTTTCGAGCAGGCCGTAGAACAGATCGGCCAGCGTGTCGGCATCGTCATTGATCCCTTTCAGCAGCACCGTCTGGCTGACCATCGGCACGCCGGCGCCTGCCAGCAGGTCGAGCGCGCGGGCGCTCTCGGCGGTCAGCTCGGCCGGATGGATGAAGTGGAGCTGGAGCCAGATGCGGTGCCCGGCCAGTATCGCCGCCAGCTCGGGGGTGATTCGTTCCGGCAGCGCCGCCGGCACCTTGCTGCCCAGCCGCACCGTCCGGATATGCCGGATGCTCCGAACTCTGGAAATCAGCCGCTCCAGCTCGCCGTCGGAGAGCGTCAGCGGGTCGCCGCCGGAGATCAGCACGTCGCGGATTTCCGTATGCGTTTCCAAATATTGGAAAATCGCGTCCGATTTTATCCAATGGCTGGAAAAATCTTCCGGTCCGCCGCCCCCTGTTTTCCAACCATTGGAAAGCGGTCCGCCCCCCTTTTTCGAGGATTCCCCTGCTGACGGGGACTGCTCCCGGCCGGGGCCCGGGGCGATGAGCCGGCCGCGGGTGCAGTATTGGCAGCGCACGGCGCATTCCAGCGTGGCGAGCAGCAGCGCCTTGTCGGGATAGGTGTGGATCAGTCCGTGGCACGGACTATGCTTTTCTTCACCCAGCGGGTCGGCGCGTTCCCCGGGCGCGGGCGAACAGTCGTCGAGCGGCAGGACGGTCCGGCGCAGGGGGTGGTCCGGCCCCAGGGAATCGAGCAGTCTGCAATAGTGAGCGGAAAGGTTACAGTTTTGAAGGTGATGCGACATAATTGGCTACCATATTTAATTTGCAGGGGTGCTTCCACCTAATTAGTATGCGCGCGATTTTAAATTTAAAAAAAATGGAGTGTTTTCAATGAAATTCAATAAAGCCACAGCGGTTTCGGCCGACATGATCGAGGAGCGCACGCTCTTCCACCTGAAGTACAGCCGGGGCAAGACGATGCATGTCGCGACCGACTTTGACAAGTTCTGGAGTTTTGCGCATGTCGTGCGCGACCTGGCCATCGACGGCTTCACCGCCACGCAGGAGCAGTACCTGCAGCAGGATGTCAAACGCGTCTACTACCTGTCGATGGAGTTTCTGATCGGCAAAATGCTCGAGCGCAACATGCTGGCCCTCGAAATCATGAAGCCCGTACAGGAGGCGCTGAAGCGCCTGAACATCGACCTCAGGAAACTCATCAGCATGGATATTGAGGCGGGCCTGGGCAACGGCGGCCTCGGCCGCCTGGCGGCCTGCTTCCTGGACTCGATGGCCTCGATGGAACTGCCGGCCTACGGCTACGGCCTGCGCTACGAGCACGGAATCTTCCGGCAGGAGTTTGAGGACGGCTGGCAGCAGGAGCGCCCGGACAACTGGCTGGAGCTGGGCTACCCGTGGGAAATGGTGCGTCCGGAATACGCCATGCCGGTGTTTGTCTACGGCCGGGTTGAGAATATTTCCGACACCCGCCGCGGCAAAAAACCGGTCTGGACCGACTGGCAGATGTTTAAAGCGGTGCCCTACGATATTCCGATCATCGGATTCAACAGCAACACCGTCAACATGCTGCGCCTGTGGAGCGCGCGCGCCGATGAAGGCTTCCGCCTCGATGTGTTCAACCAGGGCGACTACGTGCGCGCCGTGGAGGAAAAAAACTGGGCGGAGAACGTCACCAAGGTGCTCTACCCGTCCGACAACACGCACGCCGGGCAGGAGCTGCGCCTGATCCAGGAATATTTCCTGGTCAGCTGCTCGATCCGCGACATCATCCGGCGCTATGAAAAAAACCACCGGGACTTCAGCCGCTTCGCGGAAAAGAACGCGATTCAGATGAACGACACGCATCCCGCCCTGACCGTGGCGGAGCTGATGCGCATGTTCTGCGACGAATATGAAATGACGTGGGAAAAGGCCTGGGAAATCACCACCAAAACCTGCGCCTACACGAACCACACCCTGCTCCCGGAAGCCCTGGAAACGTGGCCGGTCGAGCTGATGCAGCGCGTGCTGCCGCGCCACCTGCAGATTATCTACGAAATCAATCACCGCTTCCTGCAGCGCGTGGAAATGAGCTTCCCCGGCAACGCCGGCCTGATCGAAAAGGTTTCGCTGATCGGCGAAAACGGACACCGCAACGTGCGCATGGCCAATCTGGCCGTCGTCGGAAGCCACACCGTCAACGGCGTGGCCGGCCTGCATTCCGAACTGCTGCGCACGCGCGTCATGCCGGAATTCAACAAAATCTATCCGGACAAATTCATCAATGTCACCAACGGGATCACCCACCGGCGGTGGCTGCTCAAGTGCAACCCGGAGCTGTCGGAGCTGATCAGCTCGAAAATCGGCCGCGGCTGGGAGCGCAACCTCGAAGAGCTCGCGCAGCTGGAGCCGTTTGCCAAAGACAAGAAATTCCAGAAGGACTTCATGGCGATCAAGCGGCGCAACAAAGAGGCGCTGGCCGGACTGATCGAAGAGAAGCTGCACGTGCCGGTGCGCGCCGACTCCCTGTTCGATGTTCAGGTCAAGCGGCTGCACATGTACAAACGGCAGCTGCTGAGCGCGATGTACCTCATCACCCTCTATCAGCGCATCCAGGCCAACCCGAAAACCGAGATTGTGCCGCGCACGTTTGTCTTCGCGGCCAAAGCCGCGCCGGGCTACCACCTGGCCAAGCGCCTGATCAAACTGATCAACAGCGTGGCGGCGGTGGTCAACCACGACCCGGCGGTCGCCGGCCGCCTCAAGGTGGTCTTCCTGCCGGACTACAACGTCTCGCTGGCCGAAAAAATCATACCGGCCGCCGATCTCTCCGAGCAGATTTCCACGGCCGGCAAGGAAGCGTCCGGAACCGGCAACATGAAGCTGTCGCTCAATGGCGCGCTGACCATCGGAACCTGGGACGGCGCCAACATTGAGATTGCCCAGCACGTCGGCGAAGAGAACATCTTCATCTTCGGCCACCGCGAAAACGAACTCCACAAGCTGGCGCAGGACGGCTACAACCCGTGGACATACTACGACAAGGACCCCGAGCTGCAGAAGGTGCTGGAAGCGATCCGCACCAATGCGTTCGATCCGACCCAGCCCGCGCTGTTCATGGATCTGTTCGACGACCTCACCCGCCACGGCGACCCCTTCTTCTATATGGCCGACTACCGGCTGTATGTGGAAGAGCAGGCCAAGGTGGAAGAGCTCTTCCGTCAGCCGGCCGCCTGGGCCGAAAAGGCCATCCTCAATGTCGCGCGCATGGGCTGGTTCTCATCCGACCGGACCATCCGCGAGTACGCCGAAAAAATCTGGAAGATTGAACCGCTGAGCATTCCCGATCCGCAGGAAGACGCCTGATATTGATTCAAGTGTCGGCGACAGGAATGTCGCCGCTCCGGAGGGGGGACATTCCTGTCCCCCCTTTTCGTATTACAGGGAAACATCCCCGGCCCAGACGGGGCTGACCGCTCCGCGGTCATCCTGCAGCAGCAGTTCTCCGTCGTCGCCAAAGCCGTACAGAATGCCCTGCCGCAGGCAGTCGCCGTCGCGGACGGAAATCCGTTTTCCAAGGTTTGGAACCTTCGCCTCCCAGCGTTTCCGAACCTTGGAAAAGCCTCCCTGCGCCCAGTCGTCCAGGCGGACGGAAAGAATCGGCAGCAGCCCGGCGAGCAGGTCGTCAATGTTCCCCCGCCGGCCGGTTTCAATCAGGATGGAGGTGGCGGGCTGATCGATGTGGCCCGCCGTCTGCATATTGACATTCAGTCCGATGCCGACAATGATGCCTTGAGAAACCCCTTCGGACAGGATGCCGCAGATTTTTTTGCCGTTGACCAGCACATCATTCGGCCATTTGAGGTCGGCGCGGATTCCCGCGGCCGATAAAAGTTCGGCCACCGCGACCGCCGCGGCCATCGCCGCGGACGGCAGCTTGCGCGGCTCGCCGTCTCCGCGCAGAAGAAAGGAAAAGGTGAGATTTTCATTTGCGCCGGAGAGCCACGGCCGGCCCCGCCGGCCGCACCCCTGCGTCTGCTCGCGGGCCGCAACAACCGTGCCGCTAACGAGTTGCGGATTCAGCTCCAGAAGCTCTTTGAGGAAAAGATTGGTCGAAGGCAGGCGGTCAAACCACTGGAGGCGAAAATTCATAAGCAGGCGACTCATTTATTTTTTTATGTTTAGGCTGGTTCTGCGGGGCCGGTTTCCGTAGAAAGCAGGCTATTTTAAACATCCGTAATAAATAAAGGATAAAATTATGGCACAAGGACTGGTTCTGTTGGTGATTGGAATGGCGACGGTTTTCGCTTTTCTGGTTCTTCTCGTTGTTGCGATGCAGAGCACCGCGGCATTTTTCAGGAAATTCTCCCACCTCTTCCCCGAAGAAGTGGCTGCACCGGCTGCGCCGGCTGCAAGTCCGGTTGCCGCGATTGCGGTCGCGCTGGCCGCAATCCGCGCTAAAAAAGGCTGAATCTTTTAAAAAATCAAGGAGTAAACAATGGCTAAAAAAACAATCCATATTATGAACACTGCGTTTCGCGACGGCTTCCAGTCCG
Organism: Tichowtungia sp.; assembly: GCA_041584215.1. GTDB lineage: Bacteria > Verrucomicrobiota > Kiritimatiellia > Kiritimatiellales > Tichowtungiaceae > Tichowtungia. The sequence goes on from JBFHEM010000025.1 coordinate 45,478, forward strand.
TCTACGGCGCACGCGTACTGACCGAAGACTTTCTTCCCGCGGTAAAGGCCTGCGTGGAAGCGGGACAAACCCATTTCGAAGCCGGCGGCGGCGCACGCTTCCAGGCTCCGTTCTTCTACTGCAACGAGTCCGCCTTCGACATGATGGACAAGTTCCGCGCGGCCGCCGGCCCGGACGCCGACCTGCAGACGCTCGGCCGCGGAATCAACGTGGTGGGCCTCGACTCCCAGTCGCGCGACATCATCGACCTGCATGCCAAGATGTTCAAGAAGCACGGCATCACCACCATTCGCAACTTCGACGCGCTCAACGACGTCAACAACCTGTTCGACTCCGGTAAATCCATCAACGCGCACGGCCTCAAACACGAAGTGGTTGTCACCATGATGGAACTGCCGCCCGGCTGCTCCGGCGCGCACGATGTGGCCTTCTACGAGAAGACACTCAAGGAAATCATGGCCGCGGGCGTGCCGTTCGACAGTGTCTGCTTCAAAGATGCCTCCGGCACCTCCACCCCGAAAAAGGTTTTCGAGACCATCGCCATGGCCCGCAAGATGCTGCCGGGCGACTGCAAACTGGTGTTCCACTCCCACGAAACCGCGGGCGTCGGAACCGTCGGCTACATCGCCGCGATCAAAGCCGGCGCCGACCAGGTCGACTGCTCCATGGCCCCGGCCTCCGGCGGAACCTGCCAGCCCGATGTCGCCACCCTGTGGCACGCGCTGCGCGGCGAAGACTACGAGCTCGACATCGATATCGACAAAATGATGCACGCTGAAAACATTTTCAAAGAGTGCATGGCCGACTACTTCATGCCGCCGGAAGCCAAGGCGGTGGAGCCGATGATTCCGTGGTCGCCGATGCCCGGCGGCGCGCTGACCGCCAACACCCAGATGCTGCGCGACAACGGCATCATGGACAAATACGAGGACTGCATCCACGCCATGGGCGAAGTGGTCCGCCGCGGCGGATTCGGAACCTCCGTGACCCCGGTTTCCCAGTTCTACTTCCAGCAGGCCTTCAACAACGTCATGTTCGGCCCGTGGGAAAAGATCGCCGAGGGATACGGCAAAATGGTGCTCGGCTACTTCGGCAAAACACCGTGCGAACCCGATCCGGAAATCATCAAACTCGCTTCGGAAAAACTCGAGCTGCAGCCGACCACTGAAAACCCGGTCGACATCAACGACCGCGATCCGAACAAAGGGGTTGAGGCCGCCAAGAAAATGCTCACCGAAGCCGGCATCAAAGACCTGAGCGAAGAGAACATCTTCATTGCGGCCGCCTGCAAACAAAAGGGAATCGACTTCCTGCTCGGCAAAGCCGTTATCAACGGCGTGCGCAAAGGCGCGCTCACTCCGAAAGCCGAAGCGGCGGCACCGGGCGGCGACGGAGCCTACACCGTGACCGTCGACGGCAAGAAATTCGCGGTTGAAGTCAAAGGCGACAAAGCGACCGTGAACGGAAAAGACTACGCGATCAACGTGGCCGACGGCGTGGAAGCCGCCTCGGCCGGCGTGGCGCATGTCTCGGCGGACACCGTCGAGGTGAAAGCGCAGATGCCCGGCAAAATCATGAAGATCAACGTCTCCGACGGCAGCCATGTCACCGAAGGCGAAGTGCTGCTCATCATGGAAGCGATGAAAATGGAAGTGGAAGTCAAAGCGCCGGCGGCCGGAGCCGTCACCTCGATTGCCGTATCGGTCGGCGACCAGGTGACGTCGGGCCAGGCTCTCGCCTCCATCAACTAATCAGGAGTCTAAAGTCGAAACGCAGAAGGTCGGCAGCTCCCTCGCGGCGCGCGACCTTCGACGTTCAGACCTTCGAACTCAGACAAGGACTTTTACCATGTTTAAAATGAAGAAAACATTCGGGCTGACCGCCCTGGCCGCGCTGCTGATTGCAGGCCCGGCCCTCGCCGGCGCAGACGGCGGGTCCCCCGCCGCCGGCACGGCGAAAAAACACCAGCATGTTGAAAAGCTGTCGATCGGCAAGGGCTTCAAAACCCTGTGGGAATCGACCGGCATCTTCCGCTTCATGAATCCGGAAACCGCGGCGGAAAAGCAGGCGGCCTATCTGGACGCGACCATCAAAACCGTTGAGGCGGAAATCGCGGCGGGCCACTTTTCCAACGTGCACACGGTCATCGGGAAAGCCGCCGAGCATGAGGTGGATCCCGGGATTATTTCCAGCCTGCGCGCCAAGCTGACCGCGGCCGAAGCGCAGGGATACACCCCGCACGGCCTGCTCCCCGAGGGAGCCGGGCAGTTTGTGATGATCCTGATCGGCCTGCTGCTGATCTGGCTGGCCATCGCCAAAGGCTTTGAGCCGCTGCTGCTGCTGCCGATCGGGTTCGGTGCGATTCTCACCAACATTCCGGCCGCCGGCATCGCCGCCGGCCCGATGCCCGGTCAGCCCGCAGGGTTCCTGTACTACTTCTACACCGTCGGGGTGCAGTCCGGGGTCTTCCCGCTGCTCATCTTCATGGGGGTGGGCGCCATGACCGATTTCGGCCCGCTGCTGGCCAACCCGAAGACCGCCCTGCTCGGCGCCGCCGCGCAGTTCGGGATCTTCATCGCCCTGCTGGGCGCGCTCTGGCTCTCCGGAATAATCCCGGCAATCGACTTCTCCATCCAGGATGCCGCCTCCATCGGCATCATCGGCGGAGCGGACGGTCCGACCGCCATCTTCCTGAGCTCGCGGCTGTCGCCCAACCTGCTGGGTGCGATCGCGGTGGCCGCCTACTCCTATATGGCGCTCGTGCCGATCATTCAGCCGCCGATCATGCGCTGGCTCACCACCCCGGAAGAGCGCGCAATTGAGATGAAACAGCTGCGCCACGTAACCAAAACCGAGAAAATTGTTTTCCCGCTGCTGGTTCTGATCCTCTGTATCCTGCTGCTGCCCTCCGCGACGCCGCTGATCGGGATGCTGATGCTCGGCAACCTGATGAAGGAGTCCTGCGTGGTGGACCGTCTGTCCGACACCGCGCAGAACGCGCTGATCAACATCGTCACCATCATGCTCGGGCTGGCCGTCGGCTCCAAACTGGCCGCCGACAAGTTCCTGAACGCGAATACGCTGGGGATTCTGGCGCTGGGACTGATCGCCTTCATGATCGGCACCGCATCCGGGGTGCTGCTGGCCAAGCTGATGAACAAACTCTGCAAAGACAAAGTCAACCCGCTGATCGGGTCGGCCGGGGTCTCGGCGGTGCCGATGGCCGCGCGCGTGGCCAACAAAGTGGGACTCGAAGCCAACCCGCAGAACTTCCTGCTGATGCACGCGATGGGCCCGAATGTGGCCGGCGTGATCGGCTCCGCGGTTGCAGCCGGTGTGCTGCTCGCCCTCTGCGGGTAATCGCACCGAGGCTTGCTTCCGCCCGGAAGCAACGCACAAAGCCCTGTTTTCCAATGATTGGAAAACAGGGCTTTTTTTCATTTGCGAGATCGTTTTTTATTCTAAACGACAGCCGAGCACCGCCTCCCTTCGGGAAGGCTGTCCTACAAGCCGACCACCGCCTCCCTTCGGGAAGGCTGTCCTGCAAGCTGTTTTTGCAGGACAGGCTTCTTCGGTATTCCGAAGAGCCTGTGAGAATGACCACACGATTTATTAAAATGCTCGAGGATTCAATCTATGCGATGGAGTCGCAGATGATTTGGGCGACGCGGCCGGCGGGCGCGCCGTCCCCCAGCCGTTTTTCCAAGGCCTGGAAATTCTCGAGCATGGCGGCGCGCTCGGGCGTGTCGTTCATCAGCGGGTCGATGGCGGCGACCAGTTTGAGCGGGGTCATCTGCTGCTGCAGGCGTTCCGGCATGATCTCCCGCCCGGACACGATATTGGCGATGCCGAGCCACGGCACGCGGATCAGCGCTTTGACAAACAGGTAGTTGACGAATCCGCCGCGGTACACCAGCACGGTCGGACAGCCGAGCAGCGCGGCTTCGAGCGTGGCGGTGCCCGAGGCGACAAAGGCGGCATCGGCCTGCTTGAGCACTTCGCGCGCCTGGCCGGGCACCACGCACAGATTGCGCGGCGCCTTGTTTGTTTTCTGCAAAACCTCTTCAATCAGCGCCAGGCGGCGCTCCGGCACGGGAATGATGAACGAGATGCCGGGCCGCGAGGCTTCAAGCATCTGCGCGGCTTCGAGCAGCGGTTCGAGAATATAGCGGATTTCCTGCCGGCGGCTGCCGGGCAGCAGCGCGATTTTCTTCTCCCCGTTCCACGGCAGCGGCTGCGGCGGTTCCGCGCGAAAGGCGCGCAGTTCGTCCACCATCGGATGGCCGACAAAGTCGACCTGCAGGTCCACGTCCCTGAACACCTCCACCTCAAAGGGGAAAATGACCATCAGCCGGTCGATGATTTGCGCCATTTTCGGGATGCGCCTGCGGTTCCAGGCCCAGACCTGCGGGCACACATAAAACAGCACCTTGACGCCGCGCTTTTTCAGCTCTTTGGCCAGCCGCAGATTAAAGCCGGGATAGTCGACCAGCAGCGCGGCATCCGGCCTGCGCCGGTCCGCTTCGGCCAGCACCTCACTGAAGACCTGCTTGAAAAAGGGATAGCGCCGGAGCACTTCCGCAATGCCCAGCACATCCATCTCCCGGGTGTCGTGCAGCGTCTCGACTCCCTGCGCGCGCAGTTTTTCGCCGCCGATGCCCCAGCCTTTCACATCCGCACGGCGCGTCTTCAACTCGCGGATCACATCCGCGGCATGCATATCCCCCGAGTCTTCACCGGCAACGATCAGAAGGTTTTTCATAGACGTGTTCTTTTCATGGCAGGTCCTTTTCTAAAACCTGAATCGCAATCCCGAGCTGATCCGCACCGCGGATCAGCTCGTCTTTATCGAGCAGGATGGCGCCGCCGGCCTCCAGGGCCAGGCACGAGGCGCCGGCCTTCTTGAGCGACCGCAGCGTGCGCAGTCCGATCACCGGAATATCAAAGCGCATGTCGTGTCCGGCCTTGGGCACTTTGACGACCGCCGCGCCCTTCCCGCCGAGTTTTCCGCCGCGCCGAATCGCCCGGTCGGTTCCCTCAAAGGCCTCGACGGCGAGGATCATGCCGTCCTTCACGACCACGGTCTGGCCGATATCGAGATGGGAGGTGTCCTTTACAACCTGGCGGCCGAGGCGCACATCGTTCAGCTCGCGCGCATCGGGCGCCCGGGCGGTGAGCAGGCCGGCAGACGGCATGGCTTCCTGCATGAATTCGCAGGCGGGCAGCAGGTCCACGCCGATCTTTTGAATTTCAGCAATGACGGCGCCAAAGATGGAGTGGGCATTCTTCACCGCAAGGCCTTTGAGCAGCCGGCGGAACGCTTTGTCCATGCGGATGCGGAACAAATTGCGGGGATTGATCTGCCCGGCCATCACGGCGTGCTTCGCCCCGCTGTCGGACAGCGCGGTCAGCATGGCGGCCAGCGCGCAGGTGTTGCACCAGGTCACCTCGTCGGCAACCGACTCAATCATCCGGCCGGTTTCTCCGCGGAAGGCCACGGCGACAATCCGGCGCACGCCCTGCCTGCGGGCGGCGCGGGCCAGCAGCAGCGGGTAGTCTCCGCGCCCGGCGATCAGGGCCAGCGTATCCGGTGGTTTGCTCATACACATTTCCAATGCCTGGAACCGGCCGCGCCGATTCCCGTTTTCATTGATGCCGCGGGAAACTCAGAACAGATTGTTGAGCTGCATCGGTTTTTTGACCGGAGCCTGCGGCGGAACCAGTGTGCGGAAGCGGCCGTTGCCGTAGAGCGGCCGGAAGCGGGCATCCTGGGCCACCAGCGTACGTACGCTGTCGCCGCCGTTCTTCACGGCGGTTTCCAGTGCGTCCAGCGCCGGGCCGGTCTGGCTGCGGGTCAGGCGGATCACCGCCAGCTCGATCCACACGCGGCTGTCGGCCGGGTTTGCGGACAGATAATGGGTCAGGACGGTCTCGGCCAGGTCGAAGCGGCGCATCTGGGTGAACTGCTGAGCCAGCTGCAGTTCGATCTGCGCCGGCAGCTTGGAGGCCAGGATGCTGTTGACCAGCCCGCGCAGCTTGCCGTGCTCCTGCAGCGCATTGTAGAGCTGGACCAGCTCGAAGGCCTGATTGATATCCAGCGGCTTGCCCGCGCCGTCCTTCATTATTTTTTCAAGTTCATCTGTGCGCGCATCCATGGCTTTCATCCTGTCGATCTGTTCGAGCATGGGCCCGGTCCGGTCATGATACCGGTCCTGATCGGCAAAGGTCTGGATCACCTGACTGGCCTCGTCGAAGCGCCGCTGGCGCATATACAGATCCGCCAGGCGGAAGACCGCCTCCGGGCTGAGCGGATAGAGCTGAACCGCCTGCTTGAAGGCCGCCTCGGCCTCGTTCATGTGGCCGCGGGCGCTGTACAGCCCGGCAATGGCGCTGCGCAGCTTCGAAAAGCTTTTGCGGGCGACAATGTCGCGCTGGAACTTGCGGTCGTTGACCAGCCGGTCGACATACCAGCCCCAGAAATCCTGGTCGTTTTTGATCATCTCCGCCGTGATGGCGGTCGGCCGGTTGTTGATTTTCATGATCAGTCCGTGCGGCGTCAGGTAGGGATACATCCACGGGATGACGTAGCTTTCCTCGACATAGAAATCGCGCGGCCGCAGGGTTCCGTCGGGCCCGACCGGATCGAACGGCACCACGGCGGCACCGGACTGGCGGGTCGACTCGTCGGTTTTGACTTCGGAGACCAGCTGGTTGTGGTCAAAGATTTGGCGGCACAGGATGCCGTTGATCTGCATGACGCCGGCAACGCCCTGCACCTGCACGCGGCCGCCCTCGGTGTTGACGTCTGCCCCCGCGTTGATCCGGCCGCTCTGAACGCCTTCCACATACTCCCGAAAGGCGGTGTTGCTGTCTTTCTGGGCCGGAATCCAGATCTGGTCGCCGTAGAGGTCGCGCATGACGGCCATGTAGGTGTTGTCGGCCAGCGCGTTCTGGGTGATGAGGTAGACATCGGGGCGGACCTGCGGACAGTAGATCATGTAGGTCGGCACAAAGCGGCCCGGGTCGGTCCCGCCGAAGAAAATGGCATTGGTGCCCATCGGCGGCGGATAGTCCGGGTTCGGATACTTCGCCCACTCGGCGTCGAATGCCGCCTGATCCTGGCCGCATTCATACCAGAGATCCTTTTTGATCCCGACAACCCCCTGCAGCTGCCAGTTGCCGAACTGCCAGCCGAAGTCGTGTCCGTTCTGCTCGGATCCGCCGACCACTTTTTCCTGCTGCTTGCTGTAGTAGTTTTTCCAGACGAGCGAAAACGGGAGCAGCAGCACCAGCACGACCCCGACCAGGGTCACCACGTGCACAATGGCCGTTGCGGTGCGCTCGGAGGATTCGCCGCCCCCCGGCTCGGAGGAAACCATCCTGCGGACCCAGAGGGCCATCACGGTGTCGAGCAGCCCCATCAGCAGCAGCAGCCCGTAGCCCAGCCAGATGGCGTAGACCGCGTGCGACTGGATGTACTGCACGCGGGCGATAAAGAGCGTCTGCATATCGATTTTCGGGTTCTGCAGAATGATAAACAGAATGCCGACGCCGATAAAGGCCACCAGCGTGGTCAGCAGCCAGCAGTTGTTCTTTTTGCCCAGCCAGCGGGCCGAGATGAACGGCAGCAGCGCCAGCAGCGCGATCGGCGCCAGGAACTGGGCGCGCAGGTCGCGCAGGTAGGCACCGACCTGCAGCAGGAACGTCGAGGAAAAGACATGCGCCAGCGTGACCTTCTCGTACTGACCGCGGGTGATGGCGTGCATCAGCCCTTCCCAGGTGCGCGGATAGCCCCAGTTGATCGGCGGATTCTGGTCGGAGGAGAACGGCATGTACAGGTAGAACGACAACCCCAGCAGCATCAGCAGATAGGTGGCGCAGACGGTTTTCCCGTTCGGCAGGAACAGCCCCAGCACCGGAATGACCACCGCGTAAACGCTCCAGAACCAGAACGAGGCATGATCCCATCCGCGGTTCCACGCCCAGTCCGCCGGGCCGAATTTATTGACGGCGACCATCAGCACATAGAACAGCCCCACAATGATGAAATCGCGGGCCAGCTTTATGTGGCTCACAACCACCCCGAGACCGATGGCCAGCCCCATAAACATCAGGGTCTGGTGATTGGTCAGCCCGAGGCCGAAAACAAACGCGGCGATGAACAGCGGCCTGGGGTTGTCCGGCTCAGACATCCAGCGGTAGAGAAACAGCAGCACGGCCGTCTGGAACAGGATGTTGGGCGCGTACACCTCGGCAATCACCGACTGCGACCACAGCCCCTGACTGAAGGCCAGCAGCAGTCCGCTGGCGATCCCGGCCGTGCAGCAGAAGAGGCTTTCGGTCTTTTCACCGAGCACCGCCGTCTCTTTTTTGAGGTTGCGCAGGAAATCCATGCCGGAGCGGCTGACCAGCAGCGCGAGAATCCCGCAGGCGGCCGCGCCGGTGAAGGCCGAGAAAAAGTTGACCGCCCAGGCGGGGTTGGGATAGCCGTGGAACGTGACTTTATGGAAGATCCACTGGAAGGCCCAGGTCAGCAGGCTCCAGATCGGGTAGCCCGGCGGATGCGGAACGCCGAGGTAATCCGAGGCGACAATCAGCTCCCCGGAATCCTCGAGCCCGACCGTCGGCTGCAGGGTCAGGGTGTAGACGACCAGAGAGATGAAAAAGGTCACCCCGAGGGCGATCCAGTCCGAACGGCGGAAAAATGGTTCTTTATTCAAAACAGTTCCTTTTTTTGAAAAATCGTAAGCCAAAGCAATAAGCCGTTTTTAGCCCGAAAGGTCAAGAGCAGAGCGAGATATGCCGCAACCATGCTTTTGCAATTTATGCGCCTTTGCGTGGAGACCGGTTTGCCGCTTTTGGGAGCAGGGTCCTTTCTGATGTGGATTGACGGATTGCCCCCGGCAAAAAACTTTTGTAGTCTCATCCCATGATTAACGAAGACAAACCGACCCTTCCCCGCTTTGCCGCCGTTTACGGGAGCCCCGGCCAGGGGCCCCGCACGCTGGGGCCGCTGCGCGCCTTCTGGCCGCTGTTCCCGATCTGCCTGGCCGCCGGCTGGCTGCTGCGCGCCGCCCTGCCGTCCGCCCCGCCGCTGTCCACCTCCCATGCCGGGTTTCTTTTTCTGGCGCTGGCGGCGGTGCTGGCCGGTTTTATGGTCTGGAGCGCCCGCCGCCTGCGCAGCTTTATGAAAGGGGCCGAGGGCGAGGAGACCGTCGCCCGCATCCTGTCGTTCCTCCCGCAAGGCCATACGGTTTTCAACGACCTGCAGCTCAGCGACGGCGGCCCGGCCTTCGATCATATTGTCGTGGCGCCGACCGGTGTGTATGTGATTGAAACAAAAAACTGGAGCGGTGAAATCTCATTTGAAAAAGGCCGCGTGCTGTGCAACGGCAAACTGCCGTCCCGGCCGCCGATCAAGCAGGTCAAGGAGGCCGCCGCCGCCCTGATCGACTATCTGACCGAGGTCCACTGCTCGGAAGTGCCGGTTCACCCGGTCCTGTGCTTTGTCAACAACAGCCTGAAAGACGGGCCCGCCAACATCGGCGGCGTCCGCATCTGCAGTGATGCCGGACTGACCGGCCTCTTTGAGAACACCCTGGAAACTCCGGTTCCCGGCGGAACGCTCAGTCTCGTCGCAGCCGAACTCATTCACAGCATTGAAGATAAATAAGGAGACCGCCATGACCCGTGTTCTGATTCCCGTCGCCAACGGTTCCGAAGAGATGGAAACGGTGATTCTGGCCGATGTGCTGCGCCGCGCCGGCTGGGAGGTCACGCTGGCCGGCATTGAGGGCGGCGGCCCGATCACCGCGGCGCGGGGCGTAAAGCTGATTCCCGACGCCCGCTGGGAGCGGCTGGACCTCAGCACCTTCGACATGCTCGTTCTGCCCGGCGGTGCCGGCGGCACGGAGGCGCTTTGCGAAAACGACGGGGTGCAGGAGGCCCTGCGCATTTTCAACATCGAGGAACTGTGGATCGGCGCCATCTGCGCCGCGCCGCTGGCGCTCCACAAAGCCGGCGTGCTCAAGAAACGGGCCTTCACCTGCTATCCGGGAACCGAAAAAGACATGAAGCGCACCGACCGCTCGGATGAGCCGGTGGTGGTCGACGGCCATGTTGTCACCAGTCAGGGCCCCGGCACAGCGATCGCCTTTGCGCTCAAACTGGTTGAGCTGGTCGACGGAGCAGACGCCGCCGCGCAAATTGCCGCCGGCCTGATATACTGAGAATCCATGAGCCAAACAGGGAAAGTCCGCGTTTTGATCAACCCGAACTCCGGACTCGGGAGTTCCTTTGTGCGCACGCGCGATGCCCTGCTCGACCACTGGGATCTGCCCGGAACCAGCCTCACCTTGCAGTTCAGCAAGTCCAAGGAAGACAGCCGGTGCAAAGTTCAGCAGGCCCTCGATGACGGCATCGGCACCCTGCTGATCGCCGGAGGCGACGGCATGATCAACACCATCGGAAGCCTGCTGATCGGCACCGACGTGGCGATCGGCGTCATCCCGACCGGCAGCGGCAACGGCTTTGCGCGCCACTTCGACATTCCGCTCGACCCCGCCAAGGCCGTCGCCGCGCTCGCCGGTGCGCAGGCCCAGCCCATTGATGTCGGCTTTGCCAACGGGCACCCCTTTTTTGTCACCTGCTCGCTGGCCTGGGATGCCGCACTGGTCAACGCCTTTGAAAAATCACCGGTGCGGGGCGTGCTGCCCTACGTGTTTGCCGGGGTCTATGAGTTTTTTGAATACCAGCCCCAGCCCTTCACCTTCACGCTCGACGGCCGGGAGAAATTCACCATTGAGGATCTTCAGCTGTGCACCATCGCCAACCTTACGCAATACGGCGGCGGCGCCCAGATTGCGCCGGACGCAAAATCCGATGACGGCCTGCTCCAGCTCGTCACCATCCGCCGGCGCGACTTTCCCAGGGCCCTTTCCATGATTGGAAAACTGTTCGACGGCACCATCGACCGCCTGCGCGAAATCGACACCCGCTCGTTCAATGAACTGACGGTTCAGCGCGAAAAAGAAGGGCCGATGCAGCTCGACGGAGAACTGCTGTCGGCCCCGGCCGAGGTGCACATCCATGTGCAGCCCCGCGCCCTCAAGGTGCTCGTTCCGTGAAGAATGAAAAAACGGATTATTGGAGTGCCGGATGAATGGAAGAAGTCAACTCCCACAGATCCAGTCATCCATCAGCTCGCTCCTCATTTCTCGTTGTAGATATGCACATCGCGCTGGGGATACGGGATGGAGCAGCCGCCCGCCTCCAGGCCTTTCTTGATGGCTTCGGTCAGGGCAAAGTGCACGCCCCAGTAGTCGGCCGTGGCGACCCACGGGCGCACGACGATGTCGATGCTGCTGTCGTTCATGGCCACCACACCGATGGTCACGGCCGGCTCCTTCAGCACGCGCGGCTCTTTGGCGACGATGTCTGCCAGCAGGGCCTTGGCCTTGTCGATATCATCGTTGTAGCTGATGCAGGCCACCAGATCGAGCCGGCGGGTGCCCTCCGCGGAAGAGTTCGTGATGTTGTCGCCCATCATTTTTGCGTTCGGAACAATCACCCGCTTGTTGTCCCCTGTTTTCAGTGTGGTGGTGAAGATGTGGATTTCCTTCACGACGCCGGCGGTGCCGCCGCCCTCCACAAAATCGCCGATTTTGAACGGGCGGAAGATCAGCATCAGCACGCCGGCCGCAAAATTGGCCAGCGAGCCCTGCAGCGCCAGACCGACGGCCAGGCCGGCGGCACCGAGCACGGCGATAAACGACGTGGTCTGCACCCCGAGCTTGCCGAGGGCGGCCAGCACAACAAAAACCATCAGGGCCGCGTAAATCATGCTGGAGGCAAACCCGATCAGCGCCGGGTCCACTTTTGCTTTCTCCATCATCGAGCGGACCAGTTTCTGGAGCATGCGGGCCACCCAGCGACCGATCAGAAAGATGACAATCGCGGCGATCAGCTTCAGCCCGAAGGTGGTCAGCACTTCCTGGGCCGTCGCGGCCCACTCCGGCGTGCCCGACAGCAGTCCGCCCAGATCCATCCCCGACGCGGCCTCGAGTCCGTTCTGCGTTTGAACAACAACTTCCTCTTCCATGGTTCTTCTCCTTTTTGCGTGACGATTCGTTTAAAACATCTTCAGTCTAACGAACTTCTTCTAAACAGTGAAAACATTTCCTGCCGTTTTTCAAACAGCCGCGCGGCCAGCCCGGCGGGCGTCGCGGCGGCATAAAACAGAGTAATAGAGTTCCAATCTCCGAAAAAACGTCTACGCTTTTTTCCAATTGATTGAACTGAAGGCGGACTATGAAAAAACTCCAGGACAAAAAAGCGTTCATCTGCGATATGGACGGTGTGATTTATCACGGAAGCAAACTGCTGCCGGGCGTAACCGACTTTGTGGAGTGGCTGCAAAAGGAAAACAAAAAATTCCTGTTCCTGACCAACAGCAGCGCGCGCACCCTGCGCGAGCTGAGCGAAAAGCTGGCCCGCATGGGGCTGGCGGTGGATGAAAGCCATTTCTATACCAGCGCCCGGGCGACGGCGGTGTTCCTGGCAAGCCAGAAGCCGGGCGGCAGCGCCTATGTAATCGGCGACGCCGGCATCATCAACGCGCTCTACGATGAAGGCCTCTCCATCAATGATTCGAATCCGGACTATGTGGTGGTGAGCGAAAGCGCCAACTATGACTACGCCCGCATCTGCCACGCCACCAAGCTGGTGCTGGAAGGCGCCAAACTGATCGGCACCAACCCCGACCTGACCGGCCCCGTCGAGGGCGGACAGATTGTGCCCGCCACCGGCGCCCTGCTCGCTCCCATCGAGCTGGCGACCGGATCGAAGGCCTATTATGTGGGCAAACCCAATCCGCTCATGATGCGCAGCGCACTGAAAAAGCTGAAGTGCCGCCGCGAGGACACCGCCATTGTCGGCGACCGGATGGATACGGACATCATTGCCGGGGTGGAGGCGGAAATCACCACCGTGCTGGTGCTGAGCGGCGTGACGCAGCGCGAAGACATCGACACCTATGCCTACGGCCCCACTTATGTCCTGAACGGGGTCGGCGATATTGTGACGGGCCGTCAGGCCGGGTTGTAATCGGGAAAACCAGCCGGCGGTTTTCCAATGGCTGGAAACCTTACGGCCAGACATCGACACGGACGCACCGCCGGCCCCACTGGATCGCCTGCTGATGGGTCTTAAAAAACAGATCGATCCGCGCCGACCCCTGAATCGCGCTGCCGGTATCCTCGACCCGGCCGACCCCGTAGCCGGGAATATTCATCACGGTTCCAAACGGATAGAACCGCGGATCGGCCGCAATCGTTCCTTTGCGGGCTTTGGTGCCGGAGGCGGTGATGCCCACCTTTTTCGGCTTTCCTTTGTTTGAGCCGGACGAATAGACGGGTTGAAACCAGGGAACCCAGCTTCGATGCCAACCGCAGCATTTGCCGCACTCGCAGTAGCCGGTCGTTTCAATCATCACCGCCTGCGGGGTTCCTTTCGGAACCGTCGAGCAGCCGGAAACCAGCATCGAAAAAAGAATCAGAAGCCGCAGAACGTTCATTTTTCCAGTCATCGGAAACATCCTGCCAAAAAGTTCCAGACATTGGAACCGAACGGTCTCCACAAAATGACCGCCTGCCCGCCAAGCGAGCCGCTGACCAAAAGATGGACATTGTTTTCCTCACCGATCCGCTCAGCACCGTCAGCGGTTTTGTCCCATCCCGGCTTTTCCAAAGGTATGAAAATGCCGGTGTGCACATGGTGTGGACAGAGCTCGACCGGCTGCGCGACAGCAAACCCCGTCATCTCCAAGCCGGGGCGGCTGTTCGCCAGGCCGTGGCGAACCGGCCGCGCCCGGGCCAACCCGCACGACGCCGGCGGCGCCCACTGGAACATGGCGCTTCGTATCGGAAAATGTCTGACGCGCAGCCGTTCCGCTTCGAAGCAGGCGCTTTGCCCTCCGGAATGTCCGATCTGGTGACGTCGACCCATTTGCCGGCCGCCTGCGTCTCGGCCAGCTGCTCGACCTCGACGGGGGTGTGGCTGACCACTTTCAGCAGTTTCTTGTGGTCCCAGACGTCATCTTCGCGCGGGGCGATGTTCAGATCGCCCACCAGGATGGATTTTTCGAACTGCTCGTCGCGGAACCAGTCGCGC